>DASZSI010000081.1:0-1584 GCA_035548775.1 Hyphomonadaceae bacterium | reverse complement strand
GCGTGAGCGTCATGCGCCGGACATCACCGTCATGACAGTCGATGCCCAAGGCGCCAATTATGAGAAGTCGCTGGTCAATCGCCGCACTGGCGAGATTTCCCTGCGGGTCCACACCTGCGCGCCCCGCCCCTTCATCTGCCGCACCGCCGACAAGCGGCAGCTTGTCGTTCGAGCTAAAGTCAGCTTCCAGCTCGACATCGACCGCATCCAGATCCCAACCCAGATGGAGGCCTTCGGGGCAACCTTTGGCTCGCGGATCGAGAACCTGTTCGACAACGCCATCGGCGAACATGAAGATCAGGATGTCTTCGCCAAGCAGGGCGATATCGAAGCCAAGGTCCTGCGCGAGCTGCAGGACATCGAATTCCCCGCCGACCCGACCCACCCCACTGGCATGCCGATGGGCGTGAAGATTTACGAGGCGATGTTCTCGTACGAACCCGCCAACAAGGCTCTGAACAAGGACCCCTCCAACGGCCCGATGGCCTTCGACAACGAACACCTCGACGACATCGTCGACATGATCGAGAAGGCCGACCCCAAGGCGGTCGAGGTCCTGATGCGCATGCTGGAGATGCAGACGAGGCAGAACATCGTGCAGATGCTGTGCAAGTCCGGCGGCATGGTGGCCTTTACCGCCTCGGAGCTGGGCCTGTCGGACTACGCAGTCCCCCGCCAGCACCACGGCGTCAATGTGATGAAGCCATCCGCGGCCGTTCAGCCGGCGAACGGCGGCGCCGATCCGACGGTCGTGGTTCCCCAGGCTCCCGCCGCACCCGTTGATCCTGCGACGGCCTACTACGGCCTCGGCGCTCCCAAGGGCCAGAAGCCCGAAAGCGAAAAGAAACCGAGCTAAATTACAGTGACCGCCTAGAGAACCCTGCCCGGGTTCATCCGGTTTTGCGGATCGATCGCTTTCTTCACCGCTCGCATAAGGTCCATCTCGACCTGCGACTTCCGCGTCGCCAGTTCATCCCGTTTCAGCTTGCCGATGCCGTGTTCGGCGGAAATCGAGCCGTTCAGCGAGCAGATCAGGTCGTGGATAGCGTGGCTCACCTTCTGGCCCTCGCCTTCCAGCCAGGCGTCGCGGTCTGCAACCGGCGGCGGCGTAACATTAAAATGGATGTTCCCGTCCCCGACATGGCCGAAAGCGATGACATCCACCCCCGGCGCTAGCTTCCGGGCCAGCGCATCGCCTCGTTCGATGAATTCGGCCACGCGGGAAACCGGCACGGAGACATCGTGTTTCAGCGCCTTGCCGTGCACCCGCTCAGCGATCGGCACCGACTCCCGCAGCTTCCAAAGCATGGTTTTCTGGGCTTCAGACTCAGCGATCACCGCATCCACGATGGTCCCCGCCTCGGCCGCATCTCCCAGCAGGCCCTCGATCATCTCCTTCGCCCCCTCGACCCGCGGCAGCGACAGTTCCATCAGCACGCGCCAGCCCGCCGCCGATGGCAGCGGATCGCGCGTATCCGGCACATGCTTCGTAACCAGCCCCAGGCCGAAGGCCGAGATGATCTCGAACCCCGTCACCGCCCCGCCCGACGCCGTCTTGGCCTTGCCCAGCAGCTCAACCGCTTT
>DASZSI010000080.1:0-6169 GCA_035548775.1 Hyphomonadaceae bacterium | reverse complement strand
GCGGCAGCCAGACTTTCCGCCCGAAGATCGTCGACACGTAACCCTTCTCGCGCGCGAAGGCGCGGTGGTGTTCCATGTAGTCCTGGATGCCCGGGAATTTCTGGAAGTATTTCTTGATATAGGCCGCCGCTTCCTCGCGCGGGATCGACAACTGGCGGGCGAGGCCGAAGCCCGAAATGCCATAGATGATGCCGAAATTGATCGCCTTGGCGCGGCGGCGCACCATCGGGTCCATGCCCTTCACCGGCACGCCGAACATCTCGCTCGCCGTCATGGCGTGAATGTCAACGCCCTCGAGGAAGGCGTTGGTGAGGCTTGGGATATCGGCGACGTGGGCAAGCAGTCTCAGCTCGATCTGCGAATAGTCGGCGGAGACCAGGACATTGCCTGGCGCGGCGATGAACGCCTCGCGGATCTTGCGGCCTTCTTCTGTCCGGATCGGGATGTTCTGCAGGTTGGGATCGGTGGAAGCCATGCGGCCGGTCTGCGCGCCAGCCAGCGAATAGGACGTGTGCACGCGGCCCGTACGCGCATCGATCGCATCGCGCAGGGTCTCGGTATAGGTCGAGCGAAGCTTCGACAGCATGCGCCAGTCGAGCAGGACGCGGGGCAGGGCGTGGCCATTGGCCGCCAGGTCTTCAAGCGTATCCGCGCCCGTGGCCCATGCGCCGGTCTTGGTCTTTTTCGCGCCGACCTCGTTGGCTAGGCCCATCTTGCCGAACAGGATGTCGCCGATCTGCTTGGGGCTTCCCAGGTTGAAGGGCTGGCCCGCCAGCTCCTGCGCCTCCGCCTCCAGCGCCCCCATGCGTTGCGCAAACTCACCCGACAGCTTCGACAGCCGCTCGCGATCCACTAGAACGCCGGCGCGTTCCATGTCCGCGACGACCGGAATCAGTGGCCGGTCCTGCGTCTCATAGACGCTTGCGACGCCCTCGCGGGAAATGCGCGGCTTCAGCCGCTCCCACAGGCGCAGCGTGACGTCGGCGTCTTCGGCCGCATAGCGCGTCGCCTTGTCGATCGGCGTCTGGTCGAAGGTCAGCTGGTCCTTGCCGGAGCCAATCAGCTCCTTGATCGGGATCGGCTTGTGCCCGAGGTGAATCTCGGAAAGTTCGTCCATGCCATGATTGTTGGCGCCGGCGCTCAACACAAACGACAGCAACATCGTGTCGTCGATCGGCGCCACCTCGACGCCCAGGCCGCGAAACACCGACATGTCGTACTTGATGTTCTGGCCGATCTTGAGGACGCTCGGGTCCTCCAGGAGCGGCTTCAACATTTCGACGGCCTTGCCGCGTTCGATCTGCTTGGGTTTTTCGCCAGACAGCAAATCACCCTTCGAACCATGGCCCACTGGAATGTAGCAGGCCTTGCCCGGCGCCAGCGCCAGCGAAATGCCCACCAGCTGAGCGCTCACCGGATTGAGGCCGTCCGTCTCGGTGTCGACCGCAACATAGCCCTGCGCGAACGCCTCTTCGATCCAGGCGGCAAGGCGATAGGGTTCGACCACGGTCTCGTACCCATCAAGGTCGAACGGGACGCTCTTGGGCGGCTGCGGCGTCGAACTTTCGGTCAGGCCGGACGTGTCTTCCTGCTTGCCGGCTGAGGCGGTTGGCTTGGGCGCCGTCTTCCCCGCCGCAACTGCATTCGCCAGCGCGGCTCCGCCGGCGGATGAGGAGGGCGCGGCCGAAGGCGTTCCGCCCAGCGTCTCGGTCACGCGCTTGAACAGCGTCCTGAATTCCATCTCTTCAAGGAAGGCGAGCAGGGGACCTGAATCCGGGTCCGAAACGCCGATCTCCTCCAGCTTGGTCTCCAGGGGAACATCGTCCTTCAGCGTGACGAGCACCTTGGACAGCCGCGCCGCATCGGCATTGTTGAGCAAGGTTTCGCGCCGCTTGGGTTGCTTGATCTCACCGGCGCGCTTCAGCAGCGTCTCCAGGTCCCCGTACTCGGTGATCAGCTGAGCTGCGGTCTTCACGCCAATGCCCGGAACGCCCGGCACATTGTCCACGCTGTCCCCGCACAGGGCCTGTACGTCGATCACCTTGTCGGGCGTCACGCCAAATTTCTCGAATACTTCCGGCGCACACAGCTTGCGGTCCTTCACGGTGTCGAGCAGGCAGATCTGGTCGTCGACCAGTTGCATCAGGTCCTTGTCGGCCGACACGATGGAAACGCGTGCGCCTTTCTTGGCTGCCGCACGGGAATAGGTGGCGATGAGATCGTCCGCCTCGAAGCCTGGCATCTCGATCGCCGGCGTGCCGAAGGCGACCGCGGCGCGGCGCACTAGCGGGAATTGCGGGATCAGGTCGTCCGGCGGCGGCGGCCGATGCGCCTTGTACTCGGCATAGATCTCGTTCCGGAAGGTATCCTTGGCCGCATCGAAAATGCAGGCGAAGTGTGTGGGCTGATCGCCGTCCTTCAGGTCTTCCAGCAGCTTCCACAGCATGTTGCAGAAGCCCGAGATCGCGCCAACCGGAAGCCCGTCCGACTTGCGCGTCAGGGCCGGCAGCGCGTGGTAGGCCCGGAAAATAAATCCTGAAGCGTCGACAAGAAAAACGTGGCTGTCTTTTCCAACCGGGCGTTTGACGGGCATCGGTTAAACTCCTCGCCAAGCTTCCCTAACAGCCCGCGCCAATGCGGGCCAGTTTCGATTAACGCGGAGCTGTGCATCGCTTCCCGCGTCGTCAACGGGAACTAGCGCACCGGCACCGGATATTAATCGATATCTGCCAGCCTCCGACAAAATTCCACGTCCGGGGACACGTTCATGGACATCGCCAAGACCGCAGAAAGCGGCCTTCCGCCAGCCGCCGCGTCGCGCGCAGCCTCACCGGCTGCCGTGCCGAGGTTCAGCTGGGCATACTGGCACAACAGTTCAACCTATCTCGGCCTGACTATGGCCGTGATCGGCGGGCTTCCCCTGCTGCATTTCTTCGGCGTCTGGCAGGCGGTGGCCTGGACGATTCCGGCGGTTGGTCTCCTGCTGGCCCTCATCGTCTATTCGGTGCGCGGCAGCATGGGCGACCGGAAAGCGCGATTGAAGGGCCATGCCTGCCAGGCGGCGCTCGTCGCTCTGTGGATGATCGCGGCCACGGCCCTCTGGTTCACGGGCAATCCGACCGCGTGGGTGCTCGCGATCACGATCTGCGCCTCGTGGGCGATCCACGTCATCTTCTCCGGCCATGGCGACCTAAAGGTTACCATGGGAGTGGTGGGCATCTGTGCGCTGCCAATGCTGGCCTTCATGATCGATGCTGCGTGGGTCGAGTACCCTCTGTGGATCGCGATCGCGACCGGCATCTCGTCGATCTGCGTGATCTTCTCGATCGCGGCTTCGGCGCGCTGGGCGAACGAGAACTTCACCAACTTGCAGAGAGCCAACGCCGAAACCGTCGCCACCAAGACCCGGCTAGAATTCGCCATCGAAAGCGCAGGCGACGGTTATTTCGAATTCGACCTCGATACCCGCGAATACACTCCCAACCCTTCGCTCGAGAAATTCCTCGGCTTCGGTAAAGGCGCCAAGGACATTCCCGGCCTCCGCGAGCGCACGCATCCCGATGACGTCGATGAACTGTTCGCCAAGATGGCGGCCGCGCGCGATGGACGTCTCAGCGGCTGGAACCAGGACCTCCGCATCCGCATTGCGTCGGGAGAGTTCTGCTGGGTCCATCTTCGTTGCCGCGTGCTGGAGGACAAGGCCAACAACTCCCGCGTCCTGATCGGAACGCTGCTCGATCTTTCCGACCGGAAGAAGCTGGAAGGCGAGCTGCGCACCGCCATCGAGGCCGCCGAGGCGCACAGCCGCGCCAAGAGCCAGTTTCTCGCCAACATGAGCCACGAGATCCGCACGCCGCTCAATGGCGTGCTGGGGATGGCCCAGGCGCTTGATACCGATGACCTCCAGCCCTCGCAGAAGGAGAAGGTCGCCATCATCCTCGACTCGGGGAAATCGCTGATGGCGCTCTTGAACGACGTGCTCGACCTCACGAAAATCGAAGCCGGCAAGCTCGAGATTTCGGCTGTCCCCGGCGACTTCCTGCACACCATGAAGCGCACCCGCCAGCTGTTCCAGGCCCAGGCGGAAGACAAGGGTCTCGACCTGTTCGTGCGCTATGACTCCAATTTCCCGCAGCGCCTCAGCTACGATCCGGTGCGCGTGCGCCAGTGCGTGTCGAACCTCCTGTCCAACGCGATCAAGTTCACGTCCCAGGGCCGGGTCGAGGTTGCGATCAATGCCAGGGCGATGGGCGAAGGCGCCCACATGGTGTCGGTCGAGGTGTCCGACACCGGCATCGGCATGAACCCCGAGACGCTGGAGAAGCTGTTCACCGTCTTCACCCAGGCCGACGGCGCCACCACGCGCAAGTTCGGCGGTTCGGGCCTCGGCCTCGCCATTTCGCGCCAGCTCGCCCGCATGATGGGCGGCGACATCGTGGTGACCAGCGAGGAGGGCAAGGGCTCGACCTTCAGCCTGACGTTCAAAGCCCAGGAAGCCGCCCCGGCGGCGGAACCCGCGCCCGCGGTGGCGAAGGCAGCCCTAGCCCGTCCGCGCACGCTGCGCGGCACGCGCGTCCTGCTTACCGACGACAACGCGATCAACCGCCAGGTCATCAAGCTATTCCTCGCCCCGCAGGGCTGCGACATCGTCGAGGCGACCAACGGCAAGGAAGCGCTGGACAAGATCGCGTCCGAGGATTTCGACATCGTGCTGCTCGACGTGCACATGCCGGTCATGGACGGCAAGGAAGCGATCCAGCGTATCCGCGCCAATCCGAAGTTCGCGCACCTGCCGGTGATCGCTCTCACCGCCGACGCCATGAGCGGAGACCGCGAGCGCTATCTCGGCCTTGGCATGACGGATTATGTGTCCAAGCCGGTCGATCAGCGCGAACTGGTCGCCAAGATGTTCGGCGTGTTGAAGCTGGAAGCGCCTGCTGCTGCGCCCACATCGGCGACGAAAACGGGGACGTGAGAAGCGAATAGTGAAAGGGCGGGTACCAAATAGAGCCTGCCCACTATTCGCTCACAATCAGCACCCCGGCGCTTTCGCCTTCTGTCCCGCATCCAGCGCCTTGTTCACGACCGGCGTCCAGAGGGCATAGCCTTCGGGCGTCATGTGCAGCCGGTCTTCGCGGAAGATGTCCTTCGGCGTACCGTCCGGCTTCAGCATCGCCGGCACGACGTCGATATAGGCGAGATCGTCTCTCCTGTCGGCCAGCGCTTTCACCTTGGCGTTCAGCTCCGTCATCTGCGCCTGCATGTCCCAGCGCAGCTTGGACGGCTTTACCGAGATGAACCACACCGGCGTCTTCCCAAGAGCATTGTCCTTCATCGCCATGAAGGCGAGGAAGTCATCGTAGATCTGTTCGGGCGTTCGTGGCGGGTTCATCGCCAGGTCGTTGTCGCCGGCGTAAAAGACAATCTGTTTGGGATGATAGGGCGCGACAACCTTGTCGAAGAAGGCGTCGACCTCCCACACTGTCGATCCGCCAAAACCGCGATTGATCACCGTGCGGGTTGGGAAGTCTTGCTTGAGGCTCGACCAGAAACGGATGGTCGACGATCCGACAAATAACGTCGCGCATTTTGGCGGCATGGCTTCGGCGTCCGCCTTCTCGAAGGCCGCAACCGCGTCGGCATTGCCCTGGCGCGGCGCCATCGGGGAAGTGAAATTGATGGGCTCGGGCGCCGATGGTTCTTCCGTGGAGCAGGCGGAAAGAACAAGGCCAAAGGCGCCCAGAAGCGCCAGCTTCATCTTGGTCATGGACGTTTCCCCGGTTTTTCTTTGAGGCAAGACCTAGCTTGCGTCGCGCGCCTCGCCAACGGCGGAGCGATCCGCTGTCCAATCAACCCTGGGTGTTGTGGACTTCCGCGTTGATCGCAGCGGTGAGATCGAGCACCACCTGTTCGGCCCGGGCAGTCTCCGGGTCCGCCAGCCCGAAAGTCCGGGAGACGCGGGCGCGGTCATCCATCGCATCGGCCAGCTGGTTACTTAGCGCGCGGATCAGGTCGCGATGATGGTTGGGATTGGACCTGCCAACATACTCGCGAAGACAGCTCTCCGCGCCCTTGGCGCCAACCAGGCGATAGTCGGCGGCGGTGGCGCTGCGTTCCACATCCATCCGGGTGCGGATCGCCTTGGCCAGCAAGGCCTCGGGTGAAGGTC
>DASZSI010000079.1:0-1937 GCA_035548775.1 Hyphomonadaceae bacterium | reverse complement strand
GCTTCAGCCGCATCGACGGTGCCAGGCCTGGTGGCGAGGGCGGTCTGGAAGCTGGTGCCGGCGGAGCCGCTGGTGCAGGCGGCAAGGGGCAGGGCGGCGATAACGAGGGCCAGGGCGAGGGCAGGCGCGCGCATGAACGATCCAGGTTGGCGAATGGGAGGGGAGATTTCCCGGTCCAATGCGTCGGAATTGCGGGCGGCGCAAGGGGCAATCGCCGCTTGGCACGGGCGGCGGGCATCGGCTAGGTCATCGCCGCATGATGACAGTGAACCTTGCGAAGATCGTCTGGGTGCTGGGCGTGGTCGCCTGGTACATGATCCGCTATCCGTATCAACGCCGCGCCGCGAAATTCGGCGTGGCGCGCTCGGCCGGAGGGACCGGCGACCGCGTCGCGCTGACGGTCTCCGCCATTGGGCAGTTTCTCATCCCGGCGATCTACGTCGTGACCGGCCAACCGGCATTTGCGGACTATCCGCAGCAACCCGTGCTGGCTTGGCTTGGGCTTATTGCCCTGATCGCCTCGCTGGCCCTGTTCCGCGTCACGCACCGTCAGCTCGGCCGCAACTGGTCGGTCACGCTGGAGACGCGCGCCAGCCACGCGCTCGTGACGGACGGCCTCTACAGCTTCGTTCGCCACCCGATGTATTCATCCTTCCTGCTGTTCGCTCTCGCGCAGGCGTTGCTGCTGCCCAACTGGGTTGCCGGCCTGTCCGGCCTGGTCGGGACGGGGGTGCTCTTCTTCTATCGGGTCAACAAGGAAGAGGCGCTGATGGCCGAGACCTTCGGAACCGCCTACCGGGAATATTGCAGCCGCACGGCCCGCATCATTCCGTGGGTCTATTAGGCCGCAAACTGTTGTAGTCCTGCGACAATTTCGACCAAACCATGCAGGCGAGCCCGAAATGCCCTTGTCCCGTGTATGTCCCCGGCTATCGTGAAAGGCGGCGATGCAGGGGACTGAAGCTATGATGCTGAAACGGGCCGGATTGGCCGCGCTGCTGCTGTCGTTCGCATTGTTCCAGCCGCTGGCCGCCGATGCTGCCGCCAAGGCGCCGCGCGGGTCCATCTATTTGATGCGTGGCCTGGCCAACATCTTCTCGCTCGGCCTGGACGATCTCAACGAGAAGCTCCACGCCCGCGGCGTCAATTCTTTCGTGCTCAACTATGCGAGCTGGCCGCAGATCGCGAGCGACATCATCGCCCGGTACAAGACGGATAAGAACGCGTTGCCGGTGGTGGTGATGGGCCATTCCTTTGGCGCCGACGCCACGCTGCAGCTTTCGGCAGAACTCGCCAAGCACAACATCCCGGTCGCCCTTGTCATTGAATTCGACGTCGTCAGCAACATCCCGGTGCCGAACAATATCCGGCACCTGATCAACTTCTATGAATCGGCAGGCAACGGCCGGAAACTTGTCGCGCCCCCGGGATTCAAGGGCAGGCTCGACAACATTGACTTGTCGAAGACCGATTCCACTATCGGCCATCTCAACATCGAGAAGAACGCCTCCCTGCACGCCAGAGCGATCGCGGCGACACTGGCGGTGCTGGGACGCTGATTTTCCCCAGTTTCGATTAGACGGATTGACGCTAAGCTGCGGTTTTCAGCTAGAATAACAATGATGTTTCAGGGGTTGGTTTCGTTGCGGGGGTGGGGCGCGGCCGCTGGTTTGGCCGCGATGCTGGCGCTTTCCGGATGTGCCGACCTGCCGGAGATCACCGGCAGGGAGAAGCTGGCCGATACGAATCCGACAGGGCCGCTCTCCGGCGCCGGCGAAGTCTATCTGCTCCGCGGCGGCCTCAATATCTTCTCGACCGGCATGGACGAGCTCGCTGCCAAGATGCGCGAGCGCGGGATCGATGCGCATTCCTATGGTCACGCGCAGTGGCAGGAACTCGCCGCCGATGCCCAGCGGAAGTATGCCGCAAACCACGCG
>DASZSI010000078.1:0-21557 GCA_035548775.1 Hyphomonadaceae bacterium | reverse complement strand
TCCGCGGCCTCGCCGGAGACGCGAGCGCGCACGCGGAATTGCTGCGGGAATTGACGGGGTATCTGCGGGGGTATTTCGCAAAGCGGCTCGGCCGCGATGCCTCCGACGTTGAGGACCTGGTGCAGGAAACGTTGCTGGCGATCCACCTGAAACGCGAGACCTATGACACCGCACAGCCCTTCACGGCGTGGGCGTATTCGGTTGCGCGCTACAAGCTGATCGACCGGTTCCGCAGGAATAAAGTGCGGCGCACGGAACCCCTGGAGGACGCCGACACGCTGTTCGCCGAGCCCGAGGCGCAGGAAGCCTCGACCCGGCGCGACCTCGACAAGCTGATGTCCGAATTGCCGGAGAAGCAGCGCAAGCTGCTGGAAGACGTGAAGATCACCGGGCTTACCAACGCCGAGGCGGCGGCCAGGGCCGGCATGACCGAGGGAGCGGTCAAGGTGAGCATCCATCGCAGCCTGCAACACCTGATGAGGAGGGCGCGCGGTGAAAACTGACGATCTTGTCGCCCTGCTCGCCAAGGACGCGGCCCCGGTCGGCCAGCGCCGGTTGCCGATGCGTATCATGATGATCGCGGCCCTCGGCGTCGTGGCGGCGCTGGGCATCCTGGTGCCGTGGCTCGGCATCCGGCCCGACCTCGCAGAGGCGGCCGGCGGGATGACCTACTGGACGAAGACGGTCTACACGCTGGTGTTGGGTGTTGCGGGTTTCCTGTTGGCCGAAAGGCTGGCGCGGCCGGGTGTGAAGAACCGGGCCGGCATCGTCGTGATCGCAATCGCCATTCTCGCGGTGGTCGGGATCGCCGTCGCGCAGCTGGCCTCGACGCCTTCGGACCAGATGAGCGCGGCGCTGATGGGCCAGACCTGGAACAAGTGCCCCTGGCGGATCGTGGTCCTGTCTCTGCCGGGACTGGGACTTCTGCTGTGGCTGATGCGCCGGTTTGCGCCGACGCGGCCGATGCTGGCGGGAGCAGCGGCGGGGCTTCTTGCCGGGGGCCTTGGGGCGACCGTCTACGGCCTGTTCTGCCAGGAGACTTCGATGCCCTTCCTGGCGATCTGGTATTCGCTGGGCGTGGCCCTCACTTCGCTTGCCGGAGCAATCGCCGGAAGCCGCCTGCTGCGCTGGTAGGCCCGGCAAACTCTGCCCAGCGCACCCCCCATAACTGCCGGGAAACCGGCGCCGGTTGGGGCCAGCGTTAATCATTCAACGCCGTGTTTAAAGGGCGTTTCGAGAGAAAAGTTACTGGCGCAGCGGTTGCACGCCCTTTCGTACTTCACGCCCGCGAGGGGCGTCGAAGCGCGAGCTTATCGGGGCACGAGTGACCTCAGCGGCGGACCTGATCCAAACCCAGCCAGCCAGGCCCGAACCGGCCGTGGCGCGCAAGCCCGTGGTCAACGATCCGCCGCCCGAGAACAATTCGATCGAAGCCGCGCCGCCGCAAAAGTCCTTTGCTGAACATCTCGACGAGCAGACACAAACGAAGACACCGGCGCCGGCGACGGCGACAAACGCCAACGCCAACGCCAACGGCAACGCCAAGACGCCGGCCAATCCTTCGGCGGCCCAGGCTGTTGAGCAGGTTGTGGCGAACGTCGCGGCTGATGCGAAACCTGCTCCCGAGAAATCCAAGCCGTGGAAGACGGCGGTGAGAACACCCGTGACGCCGTTGGTGATCGCGGTCGACGACTCCTCCAGCGAAGCAAGCGCCCAGCCGGGCAAGGCGAAGGCTGCGAAGGCCGGCGCGACGGCAGCCGATCCGGCGGCTGTGCAGGCGATCATCCCGCAGGCGGCGGCGCCGGCAATCAAGCCGAACGCAGAATTTCTGGCGGAAGGAAGCGACGCTCAGGGCGCCGCGAACGCTGCCGCTCAGGCCATCGTGCCGGCAGATGCCCTGATCGCTGCGACCGTCGCCACGCAGCCGAAGGCCGTGAAGCCTGGCAAGGCCGGGATCGAAAAGCCGGAAGCGAAGATCGAAACCGCTGCACCCAAGGCCGCTCCTGCCGCGCCTCAAGTCGCCGCGACGACCGCGCCTGTCGTGCAAGTCGCGCAGGCTGCTGCTGCAGCGGTCGCAGTGCCGGCCGAGCCCGCAGCGAAGCCGGTTGCCGAGGCTGTGGTCGCGCCCGTTTCCGGCTCATCGCGCCAGATTGGCGAAAACGCCGACATCGCGATCACCCCGACCAATGCTGAGACGCAGCAGGCCAACGCCGCTAAGCAACAGGTTCACCCGGCCGCGCAGAATGCGCAGGCCAACTCCAATCCAGCCGGCGCAGCTCACGCCCAGGCCAATGCGCAAGGCTCCGACACCGCCAAGCCGGACGTGAAGATCGCGGCCGCAACAGCAACCGTGGACGCCGCCAGCGCCCTCGCCACTCCGGCCGCCACACGCGAGACAGCACAGTCGGCGCCGGCCCAAGCTGCGTTGCAGTCCGCGCCTGCGGCGGTCGTGCAAGTTGGAACGCGCTTCATCGAACGCTTTGATGGCCGCGCCCAGCGCTTTGAGGTTCGCCTCGACCCCGCCGAGCTTGGCCGCGTCGATGTCCGCATCGAGGTTGGCGCTGACAAGAAGGTGCATGCCGTTCTGGCGGCGCATGACAGCGCGGCGCTTACCGACCTGATGCGCGGCCAGCGTTCGCTGGAGCAGGCCCTGCGCGACTCGGGCATCGACCTGGCCGACGGCGGTATCAAGTTCGAGCTGTCGCAGGATTCAGGCCGCGGCGCCGCGAACAGCCAATCGCAATCCGATGCGCGGTCGAATGCCGACCTCGCCCACGCCTGGCGCGGCTTCTCGACCGTCAATGTCGCGGTCGACTCGCCCGCCGCCGTCGACACCCTTCGCCCCTACTCCTCGCGCTCCTCGCGCCTTGACCTTGTCGCGTAACGGAGACCTTCGATGACCAGCCTCATCTCCTTCGTTCCGCCCGCAACCACGACGGGCTCGACTGCCGCCGACTCGCAGACCGAGCTGGCCGGGAACTTCGACACCTTCCTGAAAATCCTGACGTCGCAGATCCAGAACCAGGACCCGCTGCAGCCGATGGATTCGACGCAGTTCACCCAACAGCTGGTGCAGTTCTCGGGCGTCGAACAGCAGATCAAGGTCAACAGCCAGCTGGAACAGCTTCTGTCGGCGACGCGTTCGAACGCGGGCGCATCGCTGTCGGGCTATCTGGGCCAGCAGGCCGAAATCAACACGCCGAACGCCGACTTCACCGGCGATCCGATCCACTGGCGCTACACGCTGCCGTCCGACGCGGCGCAGACCACGGTCACGGTCACGGACTCGGCGGGCAAGGTAGTCTATTCGGAAAGCGGCCAGGTCGCCGCCGGCGAATACGACTTCACCTGGAACGGCAAAGGCTTCAGCGGCGCGACGATGCCGACCGACCAGGCCTACACCATCAACGTCGTTGCGGTGGACGCCGACAAGAACCCGATCACGCCTACCCACTCGCTCATCACGTCGATCACCGGCGTCGATCTCACCTATGGCGAGCCTGCCCTCACCACGCCGGACGGCGTGTTCGCCTATGCCGACATCAAGCGGCTGATGCGCCAGTAGCGCCGCGGCCGTGCCCAAACCTTCCGGCGCAGAAGCGCGCCGTCCGGCTGCAAAGCAGCCAAACAACCCAAACGCCTCGAACCCATTCTGGGAGCTTCGACTATGAGTATCAACTCGGCCATGCTTGCCGGCGCCGCGGGTATGCGCGCCAACTCAAGCGCGCTTGCCACCATCTCGGACAACATCGCGAACGTGAACACGGTCGGCTACAAGCGGATGCGCAGCGACTTCGTCTCGTTGCTCAACTCGCAGAGCCAGCAGACCACCTACAACGCCGGCGGCGTGATCGCCCAGGCGGCGCCGCTGATGTCCGAACAGGGCTCGATGCAGGCCTCGTCGGTCGCCACGCACATGGCGGTTTCGGGCAACGGCTTCTTCGTGGTCCGCGGCCGCGCGGAAGATGCGACCTCGCGCGACGCCTTCTACTACACGCGCGCAGGCCAGTTCACGCCGGACGCCAACGGCTATCTCAAGAACACGGGCGGCTACTTCCTCGAAGGTTGGCCGGTGGATTCGACTGGCAACGTCACGGCCAACCCGACCGACCTTAACGCGCTGGAGCCGATCCGCGTGTCGGGCATCGCCGGCGGCGCGGAAGCGACGTCCCGGCTTTCGCTGTCGGCCAACCTGCAGTCCTCGCAGGCCGTATCGCCCGCAGCGGCGACCTACGATCCCACCGACTCGGCGCACAACATGGCGTCGGGCGCGGTGACGCCGGACTTCCAGATCCCGATCCAGGTCTATGACTCCGAAGGCGGCCTGCACACGCTGACGCTGTCTTTCCTGAAGCAAGGACCGAACTCCTGGTATGCTGAGGTCCACCTGCCGGCCGGCGAAGTGGGCACGGCGCCGGGCCTCGTCGACGGACAGCTCGCCTCCGGCGTCGTCAGCTTCACCCCGTTCGGCCAGCTCGACGCCGCCAACTCGACCCTGCCCCTCACGCTGACCATCGGCCAGAACGGCTCAGGCGCGGGCGCGGTGGAATGGGCCGCGAACATGGGCCTTGCGACGCAGACGATCCAGCTCGACATGGGCGGACCGGGCGCGCCGGGCGGCCTTACCAACTATGATTCGCCCTCGGTGCTCGGCACGTCGCAGATCGACGGTACGCCGTTCGGCTCGCTGGCCTCGGTCGATGTCGACGATGACGGTTTCGTCACCGCGATCTTCACCAACGGCCTGACGCGCCGGATCTACCAGATCCCGCTCGCCACCTTCGGCAACGTCGACGGCCTTATCCCGGAGCACGGCGGCGTCTATCGCCTCGGACCGGGCGCGGGCGCGCTGTCCATGCGCGGCGCGGGCATCGGCGGCGCCGGCGCGATCAAGTCAAAGGCGCTCGAATCCTCCACCGTCGACCTGGCGGAGGAGTTCTCGAACCTGATCATGACCCAGCGCGCCTATTCGGCGTCGTCGAAAATCATCACCACAGCCGACGAGATGCTGGACGAACTCATCCGGCTGAAGCGGTAACGGATTAGTCACCAGGTATTAGGCAATGGGCGATGGGCACGCGAGTTTCGCAAGCGGCGCAGAAGCGCTCGCTTCCATCGCACATTGCCGCCTGTTCGATGCTGAAAACATGCGCCGGAAATGGTCTCCGCGCCCTTTTTCAATTCGTGAAATTTTGCCGATTTTTTCCCGTAAAGCCCGAGCTTCGGCTGAGCGTGACCTTAAAACCCGCTGCGTATGGTCCCCGAGAAGACTGAGCAGCAAAGGGAGCCATCCATGCTGAGCCAAAGCGCGACAAGCGCGGCCGTCATCGGACCCGACGGACGTCACCTTACCCTGGCCGATCTTCCGGCCCCCGGCATCAAGCGCTGGGTCACGCGCCGCAAGGCGGAAGTCGTCGCCGCGGTTCGCGGCGGCCTTCTGACTGCTGAGGACGCCTGCGGGCGTTATCAGCTGTCGGCTGAGGAATACACGGGTTGGGAACGGCTGTACGAGCGTCACGGCGTTAAAGGCCTGCGTACGACCCGCCTTCAGAACTACCGTTAGGACTCCGCGGACGCGCCCCGGGGGATTGGGGAGGGGCGCGTTCGGGAGCCTGGCCAAGGGTCTGTCATTAAGACCTCGCTAACGATATCGGCTCGCGCCCTTAAGGCGCCGTTTACCACGCACCGGGAAATTCCTGCCTAGCCGCAATCCGCGGCGCAGGCAGTTTTTTCCCAAGCGTTCATGGCCGATCCCAAACCAGCCGAACCAGCCGCCAGCAACAATCTGATCGCGAACCTGGCGCGCTCGGGCCGCATGCGCATTGCGGCCGCGTTGATCGTCACGGCGCTGGTGGGCGGCGGCCTGGGCGTCATCATGCTGCGCGGCGAATCCGGCGGCCAGAAGCTGCTTTTCTCGGGCCTGGACCTGCAGGAAGCGGCCGAGATCACCAACAAACTCGACACCGCCAACATCAAATACGCCCTGGAAGGCGGCGGTTCGGCGATCTTCGTCGACGGCGCCAAGGTGGACCAGGCCCGCATGATGCTGTCCGAGCAAGGCCTGCCGACCCATGGCTCGATCGGCTGGGAAATCTTCGACAAGAATGATTCGCTGGGCGAGACCCAGTTCGTGCTCAACATCAAGAAGCTCCGCGCCATGGAAGGCGAGCTGGAGCGCACGATTTCGTCATACGACATGGTGCAGAGCGCCAAGGTGCACCTGTCGGTGCCGGACAAGCCGCTGTTCCAACAGGGCAATGACAAACCCAAGGCCTCCGTGGTCGTGAAGATCACCGGCAACATGATGTCGGCCGAGAAGGTGCGCGCCATCCGGACACTGGTGGCGGCGCAGGTTCCCGGCCTCGATCTAAACAGTGTTTCGGTGTCGTCGACCGACGGCCGTCTGCTCGCGGCCCCGATCGACAGCGACGATCCGACCGGCGCCAGCGGCGGGGCCTCCACCGACGAACGGCGCCAGGCGATGGAAGACGCCTATCGCAAGAAGGTGCTCGAGGTCATCGAGAGCATTGCCGGCCCAGGCGCCGCGCGGGTTACCGTGTCGATGGATGTCGACTTCAACAAGGTCACGCAAAGCTCGGAAGAATATAACCCTGACAGCAAGGTGGTCCGTTCCCAGACCACGGTCGAGGACAACTCCAACAGCGCCGAAGCCGCGCCGGGCGATGAAACCAGCGTCGCCAAGAACATCCCGACCGGCGCAACGCCCCCTGCCCCGACGCAGCCCAAGAACCAGACCTCGACCGGCCACAACGAAGAAACCACCAACTACGAGATCTCGAAGACGCTGCGCACGGAGGTGAACGAGGGCGGCAAGATCAACCGCGTGTCGGTCGCTGTCGCAATCGACCAGGAGCGCGTGCCAGGCGAGGAAGGCAAACCCGCCACCTACAAGGCCCGCAGCCCGGAAGAACTCGAGCGCATCAAGGATCTGGTGAAATCGGCGGTGCTGTTCAACGAGGCGCGCGGCGACGTTGTCACGGTCGCGCCCGTCGCCTTCGCGCGGCCTGATATCTCGCTCGACGGCGCCAAGCCGCCGGGACCGTTCGACTTCGACAAGTTCGACCTGGTCCATGCCGGCGAGATCGGCGCGCTGCTGATCACGGCTCTGGCGCTGGTGTTCTTCGTGCTGCGGCCGCTGGTCGGCGGCCTGTTCGCCAGGCCCGAGCCGGAAAACCTGCCGCCGGAAATCCAGGCGCTCAAAGGCGCCAAGCGCGCCAAGGCGATCGCGCAGTTCCAGATCCAGCAGATGCAAGGAATCCAGGCTGGCGGGGATGGCGGAGGCGTTACCGTCCAGGTGACCGACCAGCGCACCGTCCCCGTTCCCGAGGGCAAGACCGTAACGTTCGATATGCCGACGCCGGAACGCCTCGACGCCGGCATCGACGTCGCGCGCATCTCGGGCCAGGTGAAAG
Source organism: Hyphomonadaceae bacterium (assembly GCA_035548775.1). Taxonomy (GTDB): domain Bacteria; phylum Pseudomonadota; class Alphaproteobacteria; order Caulobacterales; family Hyphomonadaceae; genus UBA7672. Next base: position 14,124 of record DASZSI010000078.1, on the reverse strand, counting down.
CCTCCTCGATCAAGAAGATTTCCGAGGTCGTCACCAACTATCCCGACGAGTCGATCTCGATCATTCGCTCGTGGATGGCTGAGGAGCCCTCGGCGGTATGAGTCAGCAAGCCGCCCTGGCGACGCATCACGACGGCGCAAGCGACACGCAGCGCCGTATCGCCGAGACCATGACTGCGATCAAATCGCTGCATGGCACGGAGAAGGCGGCCATCCTTCTGCTCGCGCTCGGCGAGGACGCCAAGCCCGTGTGGGACCGGCTCGACGACGACGAGCTGCGCGAAATTTCTTCCGCCATGTCGAACCTCGGCCCTGTGCGCGCCGAGACCGTCGAGTTCCTGATCAAGGATTTCGTCAACCGCCTGTCGGGCTCCGGCGCCGTCACCGGCTCCTACGAACAGACCCATCGCCTGCTCTTGCAATTCCTGCCCAAGGACAAGGTCGACGGGCTGATGGAGGAACTGCGTGGCCCCGCCGGCCGGACCATGTGGGACAAGCTGGGCAATGTGAACGAGCAGGTGCTCGCCAACTATCTCAAGAACGAATACCCGCAGACGGTTTCGGTCGTGCTGTCGAAGATCAAGACCGAGCATGCCGCGCGCGTGCTGACGGCCTTGCCCGCCGATTTCGCCCTGGAGGTCATCCAGCGCATGCTGCGCATGGAGCCGGTGCAGCGCGACATCCTCGAGAAGATCGAATCGACGCTGCGCACCGAGTTCATGACCAACCTGGCGCGCACGTCCAAGCGCGACAGCCATGAGCAGATGGCGGCGATCTTCAACAATTTCGACCGCCAGACCGAAGGCCGGTTCATAGGCCTGCTGGAGGAACGCAACAAGGATTCGGCTGACCGCATCCGCTCGCTGATGTTCGTGTTCGAGGACCTGTCCAAGCTCGACCCGGGCGGCGTGCAGACGCTGCTGCGCTCGGTCGACAAGGAAAAACTCGGGCTCGCCCTCAAGGGCGCGAACGACGAGATGCGCAACCTGTTCATGTCGAACATGTCCGAACGCGCCGCCAAGATCATGCGCGAAGACATGTCGGCCATGGGCCCGGTCAAGCTCAAGGATGTCGAGGCGGCGCAGCAGGAAATGGTCGTGGTCGCAAAAGCGCTGGCCGACCGCGGCGAGATCATGCTCGCCGACGGCGGCGGCCAGGATGAGTTGATCTACTGATGGCCAACGTCCAGCCCTTCGCTTTCGAGACCGAGTTCACGCCCGCCGGCGAAGTGCTGGGCGGACCGCAGCGCAAATTCGTGCCGCGCGATGAGGTCGACAAGATTGCCGCCTCCGCCCGGGTCGAGGGCGAGACCAAGGCGCGCCAGACGATCGAAGCCAAGGGCTTCGCCTCGGTCGACAGGATCGTCACACATCTTTCGCCGGTTTCGGCGCAACTTGCCCAGCTGGCCGACCAACTGCGCCGCGAGGCTGCCGAACTGGCGCTGATCGCTGCGCGCAAGATCGCCGGCGCGGCGCTAGACAAGGCGGGCGAGCAGGTCGCGGCCGATGCGATCGCGCAGGTTGTCCGCCAGCTGAAGGCGAATCCCGTGGTCACCGTGACGCTCGCCCAGGAGTCGATTCCGGAGGTCGAGCGCCGCATAGACCAGCTGCGCCGCAACGGACAGGCAGGCCAGCTCTCCTTCGTTGCGGACCCCAACGCCAAGCCTGGAGACTGGCATGTCGAGTGGACCGACGGCTCCGTCTCGTTCAATCGCGAGGAAGTTGCAGCCGCCATCGAAGCAGCGCTCAACGCCCGTCTTCAGGACCCCGTTGAACCACAACTCGAACTCTTTTCCGCCGCGTAGGGAAGACACATGAGCTCCAACGATCTCAATCTCCCGGACCTCGCCCAGGGCGGCGCACCCGCCCAGCCGCGCTCCACGGCGGCAGTTCCGGCCGACGCCGCCGACCACCGCGAACGCGTCGCGGCGGACCTGAAACCTGTGTTCGACGTGCCTGTCTCGGTGCAGGCCGTCATCGGCCGCACAACGCTGGAAGTCGCCAACCTGCTGGAGCTTGGGCCCGGTTCGGTTCTGGAGCTCGATCGCCGTGTCGGCGAAGCCATCGATATCTATGTCAACTCGCGCTTGGTCGCGCGCGGAGAAGTCGTCGTCGTCGACGACCGCCTCGGCGTGACCATGACCGAGATCATCAAGAATTCGGACGCCTAGGAGAAACGACAATGCGTGTCCTAATCATTGGAAATCTCCAAGGCCAGCTGTCGGCCGCGACCAAGATCGCGTTCGATCGCGGCGCCAAGGTGCTGCACGCGCAGGACGCGATGTCGGCGATGGAGCTGCTGCGGACCGGGCGCGGCGCCGACATCGTGATGATCGATGTCCATGAGGACATCAACGGTCTGGTCACGGCGATGAAGCAGGAGCGCATCGTCTCTCCCGTCGTCGCCTGCGGCGTCGCCACCACGGCGGATGCGGCCGCCAACGCCATCCGCGCCGGAGCACGTGAATTCATCCCCCTGCCGCCGGATCCGGAGCTGATTGCCGCCGTGTTGGCCGCCGTCGCCGACGACGACAGGCCGATGGTCGCGATGGACAATTCCATGGTCGCGCTGCGTACGCTGGCCGACCAGATTGCGCCGTCGGACGCATCCGTCCTGATCACGGGCGAAAGCGGCGTAGGCAAGGAAGTGATGGCGCGCTACCTGCACAAGCGCTCCAAGCGCGCGGACAAGCCTTTCATCTCGGTCAACTGCGCCGCCATTCCGGAAAACCTGCTCGAGAGCGAGCTGTTCGGCCACGAGAAGGGCGCCTTCACCGGCGCCGTCGCGCGCCGTATCGGCAAGTTCGAGGAAGCCGACGGCGGAACGCTGCTGCTCGACGAGGTGTCCGAGATGGACATTCGCCTGCAGGCGAAACTGCTGCGCGCGATCCAGGAGCGTGAGATCGACCGCGTCGGCGGATCGAAGCCCGTGCCGGTCAATATCCGCATACTCGCCACCTCCAACCGCATCCTGCAGGAGGCGGTGCTGCGCGGCGAGTTCCGCGAAGACCTGCTCTATCGCCTCAACGTGCTGAACCTTCACATCCCGCCGCTGCGCGAGCGCAAGCGCGATGCAATCGCGCTCGCCACATACTTCATCGACAAGTACGCGACAGCCAACGGCCTGCCCCCGCGCCGTCTTTCAGAAGAAGCGCGCGAACGTATCGAGGCTGCGCCTTGGCACGGCAATGTGCGCGAGCTTGAGAACGCCATGCACCGCGCCGTCATCCTGGCGCAGGGCGAGATCATCTCGGCTGACGATCTTCGCACACCGGATGGACGTCCGGTTCCGATCAATTCGTTCGACGCCACGGCCGAACGGGCCGTCGTTGCCGCTGAAGGCGCCATCAACGGCGCGGTCAGCCGCATCGGCCAGACGGTGGCGCAGGTCGAGCAGGACCTGATCCTGTCGACATTGGATCACTGCCTCGGCAATCGCACGCACGCGGCCAACATCCTCGGCATTTCGATCCGCACCCTGCGCAACAAGCTGCGCGCCTATCAGGACGCCGGCATCGAGGTTGCGGCCCCCGGCGAACAGCGGGCGGCTGGCTAACCCATGGCTCAGGCTGGCGTTCTTCCTTCCATCGGCGGCGGTTCGTTTGACTGGAACGCGCTGACCAAGCAATTCGCGAAGGGCGAGTACGCCCTGGGGTTAGGCGTCATGGCGCTCGTCATGATGCTGATCATCCCGATCCCGTCTTTCCTGCTCGACTTCCTGCTGGCGATCTCGATCACGCTCAGCGTCCTCATCCTGATGACGGCGCTGCTGATCCGGAAGCCGCTGGAGTTCTCGGCTTTCCCGACTGTGCTGCTGCTGGCGACCTTGTTACGGCTGGCGCTCAACATCGCCACGACGCGCCTGATTCTCGCACACGGCCACCAGGGGCCGGACGCCGCCGGCAATATCATCAAGGCCTTCGGCGGCTTCGTTATGCAGGGCAACTTCGTCATCGGCGTCGTCGTCTTCATCATCCTGGTGATCGTCAACTTCGTGGTCGTCACCAAGGGTTCGGGCCGCATCGCCGAAGTCGCGGCGCGCTTCACCCTGGACGCCATGCCCGGCAAGCAGATGGCGATCGACGCCGACCTGTCGGCCGGCATCATCAACGAGGAAGAAGCCCGCCGGCGCCGCAAGGAGCTGGAAGGCGAAAGCAATTTCTACGGCGCGATGGACGGCGCCTCGAAATTCGTGCGCGGCGACGCCATGGCCGGCATCATGATCACCTTCATCAACATCATCGGCGGCATGATCATCGGCGTGGCGCAGCAGGGCCTGCAGTTCCAGGACGCCGCCAACACCTACACGCTGCTCACCGTCGGCGACGGCATCGTCTCGCAGATCCCCGCCCTCATCGTTTCGGTCGCGGCCGGCATGCTGGTCTCCAAGGCGGGCGTTGAAGGCGCGGCCGACAAGGCGATCGGCCTGCAGCTGTTCGCCAACCCGCAGGGCCTGTCCATGGCGGCCGGCGCGGCGGCGTTCGCAGGGCTGCTTCCCGGCATGCCCATCATTCCCTTCGCCCTGCTCGCGGGCGGCGCCGGCTATGCCGCTTTCCGCGCCTTCCGCGCCCAGCGCGAAAAGGCCGAGGCCGCGGAATTCCAGGCCGCTGAAGTCGCACGCAAGAAGGCCGTTCCCGAAGCTCCGATTTCCGAGACGCTGGCCGTCGACGATCTCAAGATCGAACTCGGTTTCGGTCTGATCGGTTTCATCAACGAGACGTCCGGCCGCAAGCTGACCGACCAGGTCAAGGCGGTGCGCCGCCAGGTCGCCTCGGAGTTTGGCTTCGTGGTTCCGCAAGTGCGGATCATCGACAATCTCGAGCTTCAGTCAGAAGACTACCGCATCCTCATCAAGGAAGTCGTCTCGGGCCGCGGCAAGCTGCGCCCCAGCCTAAACCTCGCGATGGATTCTTCCGGCACGGCGCCGGGCCTGGTGGGCGAGAAGGTCAACGAGCCGGTGTTCGGCCTGCCGGCCGTGTGGATCGACGAGTCGCAGAAGGAAACCGCAGCCTTTTCCGGTTACACCATTGTCGACGCCGCAACGGTGCTCACCACGCACTTCACCGAGCTGGTGAAGGAGAACATGGCGGAGCTGCTGACCTTCGCCGCGGTGAAGCAGCTGATCGAAGATCTGCCCAAGCAGCAGAAGGCCCTGGTCGACGACATCACGCCCGGGCAGATCACCATCTCCGGCATCCAGCGCATCCTGCAGAACCTGTTGCGCGAACGCATCTCGATCCGCGACTTCGGCACCATTCTCGAAGCTATCGCGGAGGCGACATCGGCCTCGACCGACCTGCTCACCGTCACCGAGCACGTGCGGACGCGCCTGGCGCGGCAGCTCTGCAACTCGCATCTTGATGCATCCGGCGCCCTTCCCGTCGTCGCCCTGTCGCCGAACTGGGAGGCGACTTTCGCGGAAGCGCTCATCGGCCAGGGCCAGGACCGCCAGCTTGCGCTGGAGCCTTCGCGCCTTCACCAGTTCGTCGCCGACTTGCGCAGCGCATTCGAGCGCGCGGCCCAATCGGGCGACAGCCCGGTTCTTCTGACCTCGGCAGCGGTGCGCCCCTATGTGCGCTCGCTGGTCGAGCGGTTCCGGCCGCAAACCATCGTGATGTCGCAGAGCGAGATCCACCCCAAAGCCCGCCTGCGCTCCGCAGGCGCCGTGTAGAACGCGTCGCAGATAAGGGAGAGCCCGCCATGAAGATGAAGATGTTCGTGGGCAAGACCGTCGAAGAGGCCATGGACATGGTCCGCGCCGAAATGGGCCCGGACGCCGTGATCCTTTCCACGCGCGATGAGGATGGCCGCGTCGAGATCCGCGCAGCAATCGAGCGATCGTTCGGCCACAAGTATGCGGCGCCGAAATTCTCGGAAGTCCGTCCGATGTTCGACGAGACGCGCTCGCAGCTCTCCTCCTCCCTGCGCTGGCACGGCGCGCCGGACGGCTTCGTGCACATGGTCGCCGAGGCCGGCGGACGCCTGGGCGCGGGCCTTGAAGCGCTGGGCTCGCTGTCGGCCGGCCTCGAGGGCGTGCTGACATTCAATCCGATCAATTCGCGCCCGGAGAAGTCGATCCTGCTGGTCGGCCCGCCCGGCTCGGGCAAGACAACCGCCGCCGCCAAGATCGCGACTCATCTCTCGGAAGGTGATTCACCGCTCGAAGCCGTGTCGGCGGATTTCGACGCTTCGGGCCAGGTCGCCCGGCTCGCCGCATTAATGCTTAAGGTCTCGGTAACCAATGCGATCTCGCCGGACCATCTGATCAAAATGGTGGCGGAATGCGACGATCGCAGGCAGCGGCTGGTCATCGATGGCCCTCCCTTCAACCCGGCCGACGAAGCCGACATGAAACGCTGCAGCGACCTGATTTCACGGATGAATGTCGAACCCGTGCTGGTGATAAGCGCCGAGGGCAATGCGATGGAAATAGAGGACAACGCCCGCGCCTTCGCCAGGATGGGCTGCCGGCGTGTCATCCTGACCAAACTTGATGCGGTAAGGCGCCGCGGCGGAGCAATATCTGCAATTTCTTCGGCGCGGTTAAGCATCGCTCAACTAGGTTTGACGCCTAGTGTACGTGGCGGACTGGCGCCTGCTTCGGCTGGTCGTATCGCTCGGTTGTTTGTGACCGGCACTGCCGAAGCGGAACTGCTCAAAGGAGCCGCGTGATGAATTTCGCGTTGCGAAAACCTGACGGAAAGGCCCCGCGATCGCGGGTGACGCCCGCATCGGTGATCGCCGTGGCGTCCGGCAAGGGCGGCGTCGGCAAGACATGGCTTTCCACGACGCTGGCCGCGTGCTTCGCGCGGATGGGCCGCCGCACGCTTCTGGTCGACGGCGACCTGGGCCTTGCCAACGTGGACGTGCAACTGGGTATCGCGCCGGAAACAGACCTTGCGGCGGTGATCGCCGGCTGGGTCGAGCTTGAGGATGCAGTCACGGCCGTCAATGGCGGCGCTGGCTCCGAAATCGGATTTGACGTTCTGCCCGGCCGTTCCGGCTCGGGCGCCCTCGCCGGCCTGCCCGCCGAGGAGGCCACGCGCCTGGCCGCGAGCCTGACTGCGCTGGCCCTGCAATACGACACCGTGCTGGTCGACCTCGGCGCGGGCATCGAGGACAACGTCATGCGCCTGGCGCGTGCGTGCGACCGCTGCCTGATCGTCGCGAACGACGAGCCGACCTCGATGACCGACGCCTATGCGTTCATCAAGGTGCTGCGCGGCTATGCGCCTTCGGTCCAGCCCTGGATCGCGGTCAACATGGCCGACACCCGCGTCGCCGGCCGCCGCACGTATGAAGCGCTGGCGCGCGCCTCGCAGACCTTCCTGGGATTCCGCCCGCCGCTGGCCGGCATCATCCTGCGCGACCTCAAGGTGCGTGAGGCGATCCGCCAGCAGAAGACGATCGTGAGCATCGACCCGCAGGCGCAAGCCGCGCTCGACGCGCAGCAGATTGCCGAAGCCCTTGTTCGCGGCGGCGCCGAGAGCGTCGCGGAAGCAAAGTCCGCATGACCTGGATCAGTTGACCCGCCGGTCTGCGCACTGACCCGACAAGTTTAAGACGCCCGGCCGAAAGGCTGGGCGTCTTGCTTTTGGGGCGGTCCCGCGCAGGTTCAAACGCAGACTAGTCGCAAACCTCCTGCTTTTGCGACGGCTGGCAAGAGGCGTTGCAGCTAACGTAATACCTCCCGTCAGAATAGTGAGGCGTTGAAGAGCGATCGCCCACAACGAAACCGCCGCATTTGTTGGAAAGATTCTGACGACATGCCTGGGTGATGCCCGAGGAACTCGGAGAAAAAACGTAGCTGTCGATGTCGTATCGCGCGCCAACCGGAACGTCGCGAAGGCTGCAGGTGTTCAGATGCTTGCGGATATCGGGAGCATATTGGCTCGCCGGATACTTCGACAGGAAGGCGTTGAAGCTGGTTCGTGTCTTGGCTTTGACCGCATCGTTGTAGCCCGCCAATTCCTGAGCCTGCTGCGCAGCCGCTGCCTGCTTTGCGCGATCCGCAGCTGCTTGCTTCTCCCTTTCCTGGTCGGCGCGCTGTAGCGCGGCGATGCGCGAAGAAGCATCCACGCAATGCGCACCCTGCGGCGGCGCACTGCAGAAGCCTGAAGAGTATTGCTGGAAGCTGGCAATCGAATTGATCCCGAGCGCAGCGCTCCAGGCATCCGAGTCGCGTTTGTTGAGCGCCGCACGATCGAGTGAAGCTATTCGAGACGCGGCATCGGCGCAGTGCTCTCCCTGCGGCTTTACCGCCCCGCAAAATCCGGACTTGTACCGCTCAAAGCCCGCCGTGGTGTTAGTATCAAGGGCGGTGGCCCAGCCGGTTGAATCGAGCTTGCCCAGCGAGAGCTTCGCCGTCTCCGCCTCTGGCGCACCCTCAAAACTGGAGACAAATGCGCGCAACGCAACCGGGCTAGCTCGATCGAGTTTGGTCCATGCCGTCGCCGCAAGCGAGGGCGGCACGGGCTCGGGCGGCGTAGCCTCAGGCTGCGGAGTTGTAGCGGCGGCGATGCTGGGTGAAGGACCGGGCAACTGTTGGACCGTGGCGCCGTTGGCCTGTACCGGTTGAACAACTCCCGTTGCTGGCGCAAACGGATGCCCGAGCCACACCCAAGCACCCGCTCCGCCAACGGCAAGAACTCCCAAGGAAACAAAAAACGCGGCCCGACCTGCGTTTGACGATGAACTAGCCCATTCCGATTTTGGCCCCGCCTTTCGTCCGATCTTGTCGAGATTCAAGCCCCGGATCATCCGTTCGGTGTCGATTTCGAACGTTTTGCGGCGCACCTCGGCAGCGTTGCGTCTCGCGAGTGGCTTGAGATCGTCGGGAAGATCACTTTCCTTAGGCATCGACGCGCCATCAAGGAGGATAGGCGCAACCGGAATTCCTCGCTTTAGTGCAGCGGCAATCTCGACACGGACAAAATCCTTCGGATCGTCTAGACGCTTGGCTTGAAGGAATCCCTCTCCCGCCTTCAGCCAGTTGGGTCCGATCAAGGCGAGCAACAGGTCACACTGTGCGACCTTCTTGTCGAGATGGTCCACGAAATCGACGCCCACCGGAATGTTGTCGATATCGATGAAAATATCCTGCTCGGGATTTCGTACGACGCGCTTCAGCGCCGCATGCAATCGATCGGCTTGATGGTCCGCATCTTCTCGACGGTAGCTGATGAAGATTTTAGGCATTCTCGTCCCGACCAACCGAGATTATCGCCTGTGGCAATCGTCGGCAACGGGCCCTGAAACGGCCCGGAACCCATCGGCCATCTGTGCATTGCTCTCGCAACCCTTGTTGTGAGTTGCCGATGCGTTTTCTGTTCCTTGCGTTCCTTGCCTTCGCGACTTTCTCGCTGGTGGCTGCGGCGTTGATCGGGATTGCGATCAACCTTGTTGCTGTCATCGCATTTTCAGTTGTCGGTCTCGCGATTGTCGGGTGGTCGATGCGCAGGATCAGCAAGCGGGGCGACAAGCCGCTTGTGCTGGATCATCCGGTCGATGCGGAACGCCTGCCCCGCTGATGCATTGAGGAGAGGCATACCCGGGACTTATCCCAGGAGACCTTCATGTCGTCCTTCGGCCTCTATCTGATCGGTTTTATCGTGCTTGCCGCCGGCATCCTGGTCGGCGCTCACATGCTTGGCGTCGGCAACCAGTGGCTGGCCGTGATCGGCCTTGTCCTGCTTGGGTTAGGCGTCATCACCGGAGTTGCGCGGACGCGTCGGCGCGATGCGCCAGCATCGAGCGAGCCGCCGGCCGAGTCACATTCGTAGGGCTACTTAGCGATCCCGCCTGCGCGGTTGATCGCGACTTCATCGAGCATCGCCTGCTCTTTCGCCGCCAGTTCGGATGCCTGGCGGAGGCGTTCCTGCTCGAGCAGCTGCTCGAACTTGGCCTTTTCCTGATAGGCCGCCGTCAGCTTGTCGCGTGCTTCGGCAAGGACGGTTTCGCGCTCGCTCATCTTCGCGCGGATCTCGGCGACCTGGCGCTTCACCCGCGCGCGGTAGGCGGGAAGAAGACCGGCCATGGTGATGTCCTGCGAGGCCAGCGCAACTTCGTTCGCCTCGCGCGCCAGAATGGCGTTCTCCGACGCCAGCATGACGTCGATCTCCTGGCGCAGGCGGGTGACTTCGAGGCCAAGCTCGTCCATGCGCCTTTGCGCGACCTTGAGCAGGGTTTCGAGCGACTTCATTTGCGCTTGGCCGGCGCAGGCGGCGCGAGCACGGCCTCGAGCCGGGCGAAGGCTTCATCCGGCGTCGTGACCTCGAAAACGTCCTGCTGCAGGAAAGCCTCGATCTGTGGCCAGAGCCGCACCGCCTCGTCCACTTCGGCGTCCGCACCTTTCGCATAGGCGCCGATACGCACCAGTTCTTCCATGTTCGAATAGAGCGCGATCAGCTTGCGGGCGCGGGTCGCGATTTCCTTTTCCGTTGGGCCCTGCAGAATCTGCTGGAGGCGCGAGATCGACTTGAGGACGTCCACTGCGGGGAAACGCCCGCGCTCGGCGATCTGTCGCGACAGCGTGATGTGGCCGTCGAGAATGGCGCGCACCGCATCCGAGATCGGTTCGTTGTGATCGTCGCCGTCGACCAGGACCGTAAAGAGGCCGGTGATGTGGCCCTGGTGCTCGCCCGGCGCGACCGCGACGCCCGGCCCCGCCCGTTCGAGCAGCTTGGGCAGTTCGGCGAACACCGAGGGCGTGTAGCCGCGGGTTGTCGGCGGCTCGCCGGCGGCGAGGCCGATCTCGCGCTGAGCCATGGCAAAACGGGTTACGCTATCGAGGAAGCAGATCACCTGCCTGCCTTCGTCGCGGAAATGTTCGGCGACGGCGAGCGTCAGCCAGGCGGCGCGGCGGCGACGCGGAGCTGCTTCATCCGATGTCGCGGTGACGATGACGGATTTCTTGAGGCCTTCAGGCCCGAGCGTGTCTTCGACGAACTCGCGAACCTCGCGGCCGCGTTCGCCGATCAGGCCGATGACGATGACTTCCGCGTCAGCCCCGCGCGCCAGCATGGACATGATGGTCGACTTGCCGACGCCCGATCCCGCGAACACGCCGAGGCGCTGGCCCTTGGCGCAGGGAGCGAACACGTCGATCGCCTTCACGCCGAGGCCCATCTTCTCGTCGACCCGCGCCCGCGACTGGGCGTTGGGCGCGATCGCCCTCACCTGGCGCGGCTTGTATCCGGAAACCAGCGGGCCCTTGCCGTCGAGCGGTTCGGCGAACGCATCGATCACGCGGCCGAGCCACTGGTTGGACGGACGAACCGTGTCGAGGCCCGATGTGAAGAGAACCGGCGCGCCCGGCCCGAGCCCATCAAGCGGATCGCAGGCCAGAAGAATGGCGCGCTCGCCTTCGAAGCCCACGAGTTCGCCGCGCGGACCCTGCTCGTCGCCAAATCGCACCGAAGCGCCGAGGCGAAGCGCGCCCGGCGGGCCGGCGGCCTCGATTCGCAGGCCTTCCAGCGCGGTCACACGCCCTTCGAATCGGCGGGGCTCAAGAGCCTTAAGATCCCGGATCGCCGAGGCCAGCATGGAAAGGATGTCCGTAAACGATTGGGCCCCGAAACGTCCGGAACCCTCTTACTCGTGATCAGGCGCCGTTCCGGTTTCGGACTCCTTAACCGCCAAATACCCTGTGAATCGCGCCCAAAAACGCTTCTTGGCGACTCATGGAATCACGGTAAGGATTCTGAATCTGCCCAGCCGGGCGGAAACCTGCCGTTAACGATTAGAGTGTCTTAATGCGAGGGGTTAACGCACCGCCCGCCACCCAACAGGGATTCGGGCGTGCGCGATTCGGGAGAGACTTATGCGGGTCTTGTTGATCGAGGATGACGAGGCGGTTGCCCGTAGCATCGAGCTGATGCTCAAGGCTGCCGGTTTCAACATCTACACGACCGACATGGGCGAGGACGGCGTCGACCTGGGCAAGGTCTACGAATACGACCTCATCATTCTTGACCTCGGCCTGCCGGACATCTCCGGCTACGAGGTGCTGAAGCAGCTGCGGATGTCGCGCGTCAACACGCCGGTCCTCATTCTCTCCGGCAACCCCGACATCGAGGCGAAGGTGAAGACGCTCGGCTACGGCGCCGACGACTATCTCACCAAGCCGTTCAACAAGGACGAGCTCATCGCCCGCATCACCGCGATTGTCCGCCGCTCGAAGGGCCACGCCGAGAGCGTGATCCGCACCGGCGACATCATCGTGAACCTGGATGCGAAAACGGTCGAAGTGAACAACCAGCGCGTTCACCTGACCGGCAAGGAATACCAGATGTTCGAGCTGCTCTCCCTGCGCAAAGGGACGACGCTCACGAAAGAGATGTTCCTCAACCACCTCTACGGAGGCATGGACGAGCCGGAACTCAAGATCATCGACGTCTTCATCTGCAAGCTTCGCAAGAAGCTGGCGCAGGCGACGGGCGGCGACCACTTCATCGAAACGGTATGGGGGCGCGGGTATGTCCTGCGCGACCCTGATCCGCGCGTCGCCGAACAAGCCGCCTAACGGCTTCGCGACGTCGCGCTGACCCGACCAAGGGAGGGCGGAGCTTAGGCTCCGCCCTTTCGCTTTTTTGGGCTATGCTGGCTCGCATGACGATCGCGCCCACGCTTGCGACCACACGGCTCTGGCTAAAGCCGCTCGCTATGAGCGATGCGCCCGCCATCCAGCGGCGCTTTGCGCGATGGGAGGTCGTGAAGCTGCTTAACGGCCGGGTGCCCTGGCCCTACCCTGCCGATGGCGCGGAACAGTTCTTGCGCAAGAAGTTCGAGGAAGAAGCCGCCGGCTCGCCCAACTACACTTGGGGTGTGTGGCTGAAGGACGGCCAGCCGGATGATCCCAAGGAGTTGATCGGCATTATCGAGCTGCGGCCGAAGGGCGGAACGGATTCGCGCGGGTTCTGGCTGTCGGAAGATTTCTGGGGACGCGGCTTGATGACCGAGGCGGCCGACCGGGTGCTCGATTTCGCGTTCGACGAGGTGGGCATGCCCGACATCACCCTCACCAACGCCAAGGAGAATATCCGTTCGGGCGCGGTAAAGATCCGCCAGGGCGCAACGCCCATCGGCGAGGACACAGTTCAAACTGTCAGCGGGGAAAAGCCCCGCCAGCTCTGGCGCATCACAGCCGAGGAGTGGCGCGCAAGGCGGGCTCAGGCGGCGACTTCAGACGGCCCAGCTGTCACCAAGTCGGTGTGACCGAAACCTTTTGAATAATCGAGGATCGAAATCACTTTCGGCCGGATGCGTACGAACTGCGGCTCCCCCAGGTCGATTATTGGCAGTTTGGACAGTTCACCGCCAAACCGCTTCATCATGAGCTCTCCGATCCGCGCAATCTCCTTGGGGTCTGTCACGAATTCCGCATGACCGGCCAGCGAGACGCCGCGAATGCCGTCCCAGGTCTGGTAGGGAGCGGTGGCCGTAACCGAGACCCGGCTGTCCTTCGAAATGTTGGCGGCCTTTTGGCTTTTCGAGCCCGTACCGAAATACAGTGTGAGACCGTCGCTGACGAAGCTGACCGTTGTTGCCTGAGGCCAGCCGTCCTGGCGATTGGTGGCGACTGTAATGTCCACGGCCTTGGCCAGAATATCGAGAATGGTGCTGCGCTCCGAGGGTCTCATGACGGGCTCCTTCCCGGTGAGAATTGCACCAAGGCGTCATTGCGAAATGATCCAGATCAACGCCTCTTGCCTTCCCGGGCCGGCCCGGGGTTCAAATTCCCGCAGTTGGATGCAGGGGCTACCCCATGATGGATGTTCGCGAACAGCTTGCGCAGGACCTGCTCGGCTGCGGCTATTCGCAGCTTACGGACCAGAAAAAGAGCGTGATCGACCTGATCGCGGACCAGCGGCCGACATCGGTCTCGCCCGAGCTTCACGACACGCGCGGCTATTGGGAAAGACTGGCCGATTCCGTCGCCAGGGTCGGCGGTTCGTGGAGCTTCATCTTCGGCTTCGGCATCGTCCTGGTGCTGTGGGTTGCCTCAAACTTGTTGCTCACCACGATGGGCAGGGCGTTCGATCCTTATCCCTTCATCTTCCTCAACCTCATGCTGTCGATGCTGGCTGCTATCCAGGCGCCGATCATCATGATGAGCCAGAACCGGC
>DASZSI010000077.1:0-4936 GCA_035548775.1 Hyphomonadaceae bacterium | reverse complement strand
GCCCTAGCCAGGGCGCCCAATGCGCGTTTGTCCGGCCGGTCGTGGGGCTGGTGGTGTTGCGGACATTGGTGGTGCCCTTGTCCGGCTCCATCTTCAGCAGGTCTGCAAAGTCGAATTCCGTCCCCTTCTTTCGCAGGCCGTCGGCACGTTTGGTCGCCGCGTCCATCAGCGCCTTCTTCGAACTGGGCATTCCCCAGCGAAGGTCGCGCATCTCGCGCTGGCCATCTTCGCCGATGAGGACGACCGGCGCAGGGTAGTCGGGATAAATCCCGGGCGAGGGCGGCTGGTTGTCGTTCCTATCCCGCATTGCCTCGCCCAACGAAGCGGCCTCGGCGCGCGTGCGCATCATCGCGTAGAGATTACACATCCGTCCGCCCTAGCAGTATCCACACCCCATAAGACGATCGATGGCGCCGAAAGTCGACATCGAGCCGTGGTCGGTCCCAGCTTGGGAACCAGCTCGAACGCTGCCGGATTCAACAGGCAAAGGAGACCTGTGATGTCCAAACGGGAAGAGATCGCGCCGAACGGCGACAAGCGCTACATCCGCCGCGACGATAATGGCCGGATCAAGAGTTCGGTTGAGGAGGGCGCTTCGTTGTCAGCGGATTCGCGGCACAAGGCTAAGCGCGACGCCAAGCCTGGCCAGGGCGATCGCGGCGATCATCACGCCAAGTAGGCGATGACAGCGGACCCCTACGATCTCGCCCGCTTTGTCACAGCACAGGCGGGCGTGGTCGATCAGACGCTGGAAGAGCTTCGCGAAGGGCGCAAGCGCAGCCACTGGATGTGGTTCGTCTTCCCCCAACTCAAGGGCCTGGGCCGGTCGCCGATGGCGCTCCATTTTGGCCTAGAAGATTTGGCTGAGGCCACGGCGTATGCCGTGCATCCAGTGCTCGGGCCGCGGTTGGAGCGTTCGGTGGCCGCCGTCCAGGCCAGTCCTGCGCGCGACCTGCACGCGCTCTTCGGCTCGCCAGACGACCTGAAGTTTCGCTCGTCGATGACGCTCTTTGCCATCGTCGCGCCTGAGGGTCCGTACCAGGAAGCCCTAAACCGCTGGTGCGACGGTGAGGCCGACCCCCAAACCCTACGACTGCTCGAAGGCGGGGGGAGCGCAGGCTGATGGCTGGGCGCAAACTCAAGGTCTTCCAGGCACAGTTCGGCTTCTACGACACTGTCGTGGCCGCTCCCAGCCAGGCCGCCGCCCTTCGAGCCTGGGGAACGCGGCAAAACCTTTTCGCAAGCGGGGAGGCCAGACCGGTCACCGACCCGAAGACCGTGGAGGCCGCGACCGCGCAACCTGAAACGGTGCTGAAGCGCCCGGTCGGATCGAAGGACGCCTTCGTCGCCGACCCAACCGGCCTTCCGGATGTGCCCGACGCGCCCAAGGCGTCGAAAGTGGCGTCTGCCAAGACGGCCAGCAAGCCCAAGGCTCCTGAACGGCCGCCCGCCGATCGCACCGCCCTCACCGAAGCCGAAGCCGCCCTGCACGCGATCGACAAGGCCAGGAAGACTGAGGAGGGGAAGTTGCGGGATCGGCAGGCCAAGCTGGATCGTCAGATCGAAGCGGCCCAAAGCGCTTACGTCGAGGCGCGCAAGGCGGCGACCGCCAAGGTTGTCGAAGCGCGGGACCGGTATCGCAAAGCCGGTGGGCGCGACTGATCTTGCCTAGCTTGCCTTACGCGCACGGGCCTTGTGGGCCGGCGCGGACTTCGCCGACTTGGCCTTGGACGTCGATTTCGCGGGCTCGGCCTTTGCGGCGCCCTTGCCCTTGTCGCCCAGGCTCGCGCGCAACGCCGCCATCAGGTCGACCACGTTGGTGTCTTCCGGCTCGGCCACCTTCGCGGGTTTGTGGCCTTTCTTCTTGTCCTCGATCAGCTGCTTGAGCGCTTCCTCGTAGCGGTCGACGAACTGGCTCGGATCGAACGGCCCTTCCTGCTGTTCGATGATCTTCTCGGCGATCGAGATCATAGCGGCGTCCGGCTTGGCGTCGCTGATCGAGTCGAAGATCTCCTCGGGCTTGCGCACCTCGGCATCCGTCCGGATCGTGTAGGCGAGGATGCCCTTGCCGCGCGGCTCCAGGGCCAGAATGCGCTCGCGCGTGCCGATGACGACGCGGCCCAAGGCAATCTGGCCGGACTTCTCCATGGCCGTGCGGATCACGCCGAAGGCTTCCTGCGCCAACTTGCCGTCCGGCGCCAGGAAGTAGGGATTATCCCAATACAGCCGATCAATCTCGTCCTCGGCGACGAAGCGCTCGATGTCGATGGTCTTGGTGCTCTCGAGCTTGACCGAGTTAATCTCGTCCTGGCTCAGCAGGATGTATTCGCCCTTAGAGACCTCGTACCCCTTGACCAGTTCGGACCGGTCAATCGGCCCGGTGTCCGGGTCAGTCGTGATCATCTTGATCCGGTTATTGGTCTTGGGGTTGATCAGGTTGAAGTGGACGTCGCCGCCGGAGTTGACGGCCGTGTAGAGCGCGACCGGGCAGGTGACGAGCGAGAGCTTCAGGTGTCCTTGCCAAGTCGGGCGGTAAGCCATGGTCCATCTCCAGGCGCGCGGTCGTAGCGCTGCCGGGACTCAACGACTTTCCGGGTGATTCGTTCGCCTCAGCCGCAGGGCGAGGTCTCGCCGCTCTCCAGATCAATCCGGAAGCAATGCTCGTGGCCGCTTTCGACCTCGCGGACGATGACGCTGATCTCCGCGCCGTCCCCTGGCACGTCATGCAGATCCTCGACATAGGCGACAGCGGCGGCCTCGAAGGACGGCTCCTCCAAGGTGCGCGCGTGGTGGAGGTCAACGTGTCGGGCGTGGACGCGGAAGGTGCGGGTCTCGGGCGTGGCGTGGGTCATTGGGCTCTCCGTCGACAACAACGCATGGAGCCCGAAATGGATTCGCCGAGTCGCCCGGATCGTCCAGCGAGGCTGTTCGTTGAATCGCCCCAGGTAAATTCGAGTTAAGTGATGGTCGCGAGCAAACTCGCCAAATATCAGGAGATGCGCGACTTCAGCGCGACGGCCGAGCCGTCGGGCGAGGACGCCAAGGTCGTGCCTTCCGAAGCTCTGCGCTTCGTGATCCAGAAGCACGCCGCCAGTCATCTGCACTTCGATCTGAGGCTCGAATACGAAGGGACGTTCCGGTCCTGGGCGGTGCCTAAAGGTCCGTCGCTCGATCCAAAAGATCGCCGCATGGCCATGGAGGTCGAGGACCACCCGCTCGACTACGGCGACTTCGAGGGCACCATCCCCAAAGGCCAATATGGCGGTGGCACCGTGATGCTGTGGGACCGCGGCTACTGGGCGCCGGAAAAGGGGTTCGAAAAGATCGGCCAGGCCCTGGCCAAGGGCGAGCTGAAGTTCGTCATGGAAGGCGAGCGGATGCACGGATCCTGGGTGATCGTGCGGACCAAGCGCGACAGCCGCGGCAAGGCCAGCTGGCTCCTGATCAAGCATCGTGACGAGGGCGCAATCGCGGGCAACACGACCGGTCCGACGGACGGCGATCGGTCCGTCGCGTCGGGCCGCACTATGGTCGAGATCGCCAACGGCAAGGGGAAGGCGGCCACGCCGTTCATGACCGGCAAAGGCGCCGCGGCCGGGTCTGTCTGGCAGAGCAATCGCGACGACAGCGCGCCGGCCGGACTGATCGCGCCCGGCGGCGGAAAGCGGACGGCGATCAAGGCCAAAACTGTGGCGAGCCTGCCGAGCTTTATCGAGCCTCAGCTGACCAAGCTGCTGGAAAAGCCGCCCTCCGGCTCGGGTTGGGCCCACGAAATCAAGTTCGATGGCTACCGCATGCAGCTGCGCACGGTGGGCGGCAAGGCGAGCTTGCGGACCCGCAAGGGCCTCGACTGGTCGGAGAAATTTCCCGAGATCGTCGCCGCCGGAGCCGATCTTGGCGACGGAATCATCGACGGCGAGGTCTGCGCCCTGGACGACAGCGGCGCACCGGATTTTGCCGCGTTGCAGGCCGCGATCTCCGAGGGGCAGACCAAAGACCTGGTGTTCTTCGTCTTCGATCAGATGTTCGACGGCAAGGAAGATCTGCGGACCCTGCCGCTCACCGACCGAAAGGCGCGTCTGGAAGCTCACGTCGCCGAGGCGCCGGCAATCATTCGCTATGTCGATCACTTCATAACCGCCGGAGACGCGGTGCTGCTCTCGGCCTGCCGCATGGAGTTAGAGGGCATCGTCTCCAAGCGGCTCGACGCGCCCTACCAGTCCGGCCGGAGCGAAAGCTGGGCCAAGTCGAAGTGCCGGGCCGGCCACGAGGTCGTCATCGGCGGCTGGACGACGACGGGGGAGAACTTCCGCTCCTTGATCGCCGGCGTGAACCGCGACGGCGAGCTGGTCCATGTCGGCCGCATCGGCACCGGATTCGGGCGCGACGTGGTCAGCAAGCTCCTGCCGAAGCTCAAGGCGCTCGAGACCGACGCCAGTCCCTTCAAAGGCAAAACCGCGCCGAAGAAGGGCGTCGGCGTCCACTGGGTGAAACCCGAGCTGGTGGCCGAAATCCAGTACGCAGGATTCACCGGGGACGGCACGTTGCGCCAAGCCTCGTTCAAAGGCCTGCGCGAGGACAAGCCCGCGGCGGAGGTCGATACGGTGGAGCCCGCGCCGGCCACGACGGAGCTGGCCGAGCCGGCGCCGACGACCATCCGCACCAAAACGGTGATGGCCCGCGGCTCAAGCGTGGTGATGGGCGTGACCATCTCCCACGCCGACAAGCCGCTCTGGCCAGATGCCAACGACGGCAGGCCGGTGACCAAGCTGGAGCTGGCGCAATACTACGAAGCCGTCGGGGAGTGGATGCTGCCCCATGTGAAGGGCCGGCCGTGCTCGATGATCCGCATGCCAGACGGGATCAATGGCGCGCAGAACTTCTTCCAGCGGCACGCCGCCAAGGGCCAGTCGTCGCTGATCACCGAGGTCGAGGT
>DASZSI010000076.1:0-7460 GCA_035548775.1 Hyphomonadaceae bacterium | reverse complement strand
TGCCCGAGATGAACACACGGTCGAGCTTCATCGAACCGTCGTCCTTGCCCTTCACATCCGTGCGGGCGGGCTCAGGCGCAGGCGCGGGCGGCGGGTTCGCGGCCGATCGTGGTTCCGGGGAAGCAACCTGCGCAGACACGGTCGCGAGCGCGGTTGGCGGCGAGCCCACCTTGTCCATTTCGCGCGCGGCGACGTTGACGGTGAATGGTTTTGGCTTGGCGATGATGATGCAGCCCGGCAGGGCGAGCATCGCCACTGCCGCGAGCCCCGATGCAGCCGTGCGCCACGGTCTGTCCTGCAATCTCGCCCCCGTTGAGCCGGGCCAGACGCCCTTCGAGCGCTCGAGCCTTCGGGTCAGGATGGGCGATTTTGTGGCGGAAGTCTCGCAGGGTTTTTCGCCGCGATCGGGCCCGCCCTCAGGCGCATTTCACCACCTGCGACAGGCGCGAGATCGGCCAGCCGCCGGCGTTGGGAAGATCCTTGATCACCGGCCAGATGCGCGGCGAGGCCACGTGAGTAAGGCCATCCATAGCGAAGCGCTGCACCTGGTCGGGCGGGATGTCGCCCTCGACGCCCACCGGCACGCCATAGTGCCTGGCGACTTCGACGGCCGAGCGGATGCGTGCGAACAGCTCGGCCCGCGGGGCGTGGGGGCCCAGGGCGCCAGGCGCCAGGCTGAAGCCGATGGCCGACGGTCCAAGCTTGAGCGCGGAGCTGACATCGGGCTCCATCCAGTTGAAGCCCAGAGCGATGTTGGGAATGCGCGATTTCAGCGTGCGGATCACGTCTTCAAGGTAGATGCGCGGGAAGCCGGGCTCGACGCCGCTGACGCGCAGCACGCGGAACTTGGCCAGCTCCTTGTCGAACGAAGCCATCACGGAGAACAGCCGGGCCAGGTTGTGCTGGTTGTTGAGGCTGGTGACGTGCAGCGCCACGCCGATCAGCGCTTTCTTTCCGCTGGCATGGATCTGGCGCAAGGCGTCTTCAGAAGCCTTCAGCTTCATCTCGTCCATGTTGATGTGGCGATGGCTGGAATTGTCCCAGTCCAGCGGATGGCCCGTGACCGCATCGAGCGGCGTGACGAAGAAGGTCGTCAGAGCCTGGCGCTTGGCATCCCACACCGGCGTATAGCCGATCGGGGTTTCCTGTCCACGAGCGGGCGCGGGCGGGGCGTCGTGCGATTCCGCGATCAGGTCGCCGAAGGCCTGCGCGAAATCATCGACGCTCATCGAGCGGTGATGCGCCTCGAAGGCGACATCGTCCATGTCGGCCGCGCCGAGGAAGAAGGTGTTGAGTTCGGTCGAGATGCGCTGCGCAGCGGTGTCGGCGGTCATGCCAGTGCGCGAGCCGAACACCAGGAGGAAGCCGTCGGCGCCGGGGATCAACACGTCTTCGGGCGAGCAGCGCTTGGAGATGAAGTTGCGCGCGACCTGCTGCACCTTCTCGCGCTTCACCGTCCAGCGCGGACCATAGCGCTGACGGATCTGTTCGAGGCCGATGAACTGGAATTGCGCGACATCGAGCGTCGTCCGGCCGTTGGCCAGGCGGCGGATGCGTTCGGCAAGGTTGAGCCCGTCCGGGCGTTCTTCTTCCTGCGTCATCACCATGCGGCAGTCTCCTGCCGACCCCTCCAGGCTGACAGGATGCCGCGGGGGGCTGGAAGAACGGCTAAGCCGATCGGTGAAATTTGAGCGGTTGAGGCAGGTTTGGCGGTTAATTACCAGCGACCACACGCTGATAAAACGCCAGCGAATCGCGCACGAAGACCTCGCGGGTGAACTGGTCCTCGTAGGATTTGCGGCCGCCAGCTATCAGCTTTGCGGCCAAACCCGGTTCGTTGATCACGCGGGTCATCGCCCTGGCCAATGCATCGGGATTGTCCTTCGGCACAAGCAGGCCGTTCTCGCCATCGATCACATAGGCGGCAGGTCCCACGGCGTCGGCGGCGACAAGAGGGCGCGAGGCGGCCCAGGCATCCACCGTCACCGTGCCGAAGGGCTCGTACCGGGAAGGGAAGGCGACGAAGGTGGAGGCGGCGAGCAGCGCGCCGCGATCATTGCGCCAGCCGAGGAAGCGCACGCGATCATCAAGCCCCAGGCGCGTGCAGTGCGCCTTCAACTCCGCCTCGATCGGCCCTTCGCCGGCGATCCAGACATGGAGGCCGGGGACTTTGGCTGTGGCGTCAAGCAGCGTGTCGAGGCCCTTCTTCACGTGTAACCGCGCCAGCGCCAGCGCCACCGGCGCATCCTTCGGCGTGTTCAGCGTTGCGCGGTCGACCGGCGTCGCGCCTTTGAAATCGGCATAGGTGTGAATGATGGCGGCGCGATTTTCCGGAACGCCCTGTTCGCGGATGTGACGCAGGAGGTCTTTGGTGAGGCCGACATGCCATTCGCAGTTCGCAAAGCGCGTGAGCTTGTAATAGCCGCCATACCAGCCGATCGATCGCGAGCGGTGTTTCTCGGGCGCGAACTGCCCGGCCCGGCCCATCCAGTATTCCGCGACATCGGGCTTGAACTCGCGATACATCTTCGCGATGGCGCCCGAGGTGGGGAAGGGCCACAGCCGGTTGAAGTCGGCGGTGGCGATCTGGATGCCGGCCGCCTTGAATTTCTCGATCCGGAAGGGGTTGTCCGGCCGCGTCACCACGGCCTGGGTCACGCCGGCTTCGGCCAGCGCAAGCACCGATTCCAGCATGATGTTCTCGGCCCCGCCTTCCCTGGCGCCGGCCATGACGTGCAGTACGCGCATCGGCAAAACGTCTCTCAAACCACCGGAATCGCGGGCTTATGGGCGCTTAGCCGGTTCTTCCCGCAGAGGCAAACGCGGCCAAAACGCCCGGTTGAAGCGGCTCCCTATCCCGCGTAGTTTCCGCCCCGTTCTCCGGAGTGTGAGATGTCCTATCGCCTGTTCGGGGCCGAGACGTCGGCCTATTCGACCAAGATGCGCGCCTACCTCAAATACAAGGGCGTGCCGTTCGACTGGACGCCGCGCACCCAGGAAACCGAGGCGGAGCTGCGCACGGTTTCCCGTTTCCCGACACTGCCGGTGCTGGTGACGTCATCCGGCTTTGCGGTGCACGACACGACGCCGCTGATCGAGGCGCTGGAGGCCGATAGCCCGGAGCCGTCCGCGACGCCGGCTGATCCCGCGACCGCCTTCCTTGCCTGCGTGCTGGAGGAGTATGGCGACGCCTGGCTCGCCAAGGCGGCCTATCATTACCGTTGGACCCGGAAGAAGGACCAGCGGCTCGCCGCCCAGCGCACGATCGAGGATTACTACGTCACCTCGCCGCCGGAGGACCGCAAGGCCGCCGAGGACGCCGCGATCGAGACGATGACTGCGCAACTGAAGTCGGTCGGCCTCGAGGGCGAGCTTGGCGCGCTGGTCGAGAAATCGTTCAAGCGCTTCGTCAAGTTGCTCGATGACCACCTGCGCAAGCACCTCTTCATCTTCGGGGGCCGTCCCTCGATCGCGGACTTCGCCATCGCGGGGCAGCTGATCCAGATGCTGAAGGATCCGACGCCGGCCAAGATCATCGAGAAGGATGGCGAGTTCGTCCAGAAATGGTGCGAGTTCATGGCTGACCCGAAACCGTCGGGTCCGTTCGAGGCGCTCGAAGACCTCAAGGAAACGCTCGCGCCGATCTTTGCCGAGGAGCTGGCCGGCGGCTTCCTGCCGTGGGCGGCGGAGAACCTCGAAAGCTCGCTTGCGAGCCATGAGACCTTCACTGTCTCGCTCGGCAAGGACGAGGTGACACTGGTTCCGCTGCGCTCCGCCGCGCGCTCCTTCCGCGAGTTGCGCCGCAAGTTCGTGGCGGGCCAGACGGTCGAGGCGCTAAAGGCCTTCACCGACGAGACGGCGACGACGGTCTATCTGCTGCGCCCGCCGCGGCCCGAACAGCAGCCGCGCCCGATGGACGACACCTCCGAGGGCGAGGAAGGCGGGGAAGCCTCCTCCGGAGGCGGGGACGCTGGGGCGGAAGCATCTGAACCGCGCGAGGAGGGCGAAGACGGCGGCCGCAAGCGTCGCAGGCGCCGCCGGCGTCGCGGCCGGGGCCGCGGCGAGGGCCGTCCGGAAGGCGCGGGCGACGAGGCGCCGGGCGAGGCTGATTCAACCGGCGGCGGTGATGACGCGGCCTATGCTTCGGGCGAAGACTCCGGTGAGGACGAGGCCGACGCCGGGGCTGATCCAGACGCCACGGACGGCGACGAGGACGACGGCGCCGACGCCTGATCGCCGCCCCGGAGAGCGCAGCCCATGGAATTCGACATCCTGATGCGTGCGCCGGCCACCCTGGCGCTCATCGTCACCAACGTGGTCGTGTCGGTCGCCGGCTTCAGCAATGTGCGCGTGATCGATGCGATGCTGTTCGACATCGGCCGCATCCGCCGCAACAACGAATGGCACCGGATGATCCTGTCGGGCTTCATCCACGGCGATGGGTTCCACCTGCTCCTGAACATGTATGCGCTCTACATCTTCGGGCCGTACCTCGAGCTTCAGGTCGGCACCTGGAGCTTCCTTGGCTTTTACCTCGCCTGCCTGCTGGCAGGCTCGCTGTGGACCTTCATGGACCACTACCGCAACACCAACTATCGCGCCCTCGGCGCCTCGGGGGCGGTGTCGGGCGTCACCTCGGCGATCGCGCTGTTCGCACCGCTTTCGACGATCTACGCTTTCTTTGTCCTGCCGATGCCGCTGATCCTGTTCGCCTGCCTCTACATTGCGTTTTCCGCCTGGGCCTCGCGAAATGTGCGCGATGGCGTTGGCCACTCCGCCCACCTTGGCGGCGCACTGATGGGCGTGGCCCTGGTCTGCATCTTCTGGCCCGATGCCGTGCGCTTCGCCTGGGACCAGGTCACGGCGGCGTTTCCGCACTGAGACTTCGGCGACCGCTAAAACGGATCGGCAAGCATTCCAGCGGAAACTAGCTCCATGCCCGATCTGGCCCAGCTCGATCCACTGGTTATCCGAACCGTGACTATCTTTCCCATCGCCCTGGCGGCGATGGTCGCTGCGGTCATCTACGTCGAAAAACATCCTGCCATGCCCAAGGCGAAATGGTTTTGGCTTTGGGTGCTCCTGATCGTCGTGTTGTTCATGCTTTACACGATTTCAGCCGCTCTGTTTGTCATGGCCACCGTCCTGCCGATGATCGGGCCAAGCATCCCGGACAATGACCTGGCGCGCATGATCCTGATAGGCATCGCGGTTGTCGGCGGGTTCTGGAGCGCGAACATCCTGTTTCAGCTCGCCTGCAACATCATTCGTCCGCGCTTCGGCTTGAAGAGACAAAAGCTGGTCTTCATACGCCCCTCGCCGCGCAAGCCTCGCAAGCGCAGCTAGCTCCAGAAAAGGAAACGGCGCGCTTCCGGGGGGGAGGAGAAGCGCGCCGTCGGTCCATCGACTAACGCCGACGGAGAAGGGGAGGATGTATCAGAGCCTTAAGCGGCGGTGGCGTTGCGGGTCTTGCCGCCTTCGATCACCTGCGGCTTGTCGCCGGCGACTTCGCCGATCGAGATCTTCCGCGGCTTCATGGCCTCGGGCAGTTCACGCTTGAGCTCGATGCGGAGCAGGCCGTTCTTGAGGTTGGCGCCGCTCACGACGACATGGTCGGCAAGCTGGAAGCGACGGATGAAGCCGCGCTCCGCAATGCCGCGGTGGAGGAATTTGCGGTTGGCGTCGCCGCCGTCTTTCTTGCCGACGACTAGCAGCTGGCCTTCCTTCACTTCGATGTCGAGATCGCCTTCGGCGAAGCCCGCCACCGCGAGTTCGATTGCGTAGGCATTATCGTCGTCAACCGACTGCTCGATATTGTACGGGGGGTAGCCCTGCGCGCCATCGAGGCGCTGGGCGGTGTCGATCAGGCTGGCCAGGCGGTCGAAGCCGACGACGGTGCGATAAAGGGGGGAAAAGTCGAACGTGCTCATTCTCTGTCCTCGTAAGCAACAGCGCGGTGGCGGTTCAGGCCTCCGCCGGGTTTCAGGTCCAGGGTCGTTCGCGGCGCCACCGGATGGTCAACGCCTCGGCCCTCAAGGCCCGCTTCGCGGCACCTCGCTCACGGAGTTGGGAATGCGGGCGGCCATGGTCAAGCGCCCCCGGATGGATAATGTCTGCCGCCTGCACGCGGGCAACGGAGCGCCGATTCGACCATGAAAACAGGCCGTTATGCCGCCTCCCTTTTCGCGTTTTGCGCGGCTGCCCTGCTGGCTGCCTGCGGAGGCAGGACCGAAGCCCCGAAGACGGCGGGAGCGCCGCCGGCGGCCCCGGCTGGCGCGCCGGCCGGCAGTCTTGAATGGGCGGTGGCGGGCGACTGGCGCATCCCGTCCGAAAAGGCCCGCGATCCCTGGCGCCATCCGGTCGAGACGCTGAAATTCTTCGGGGTGAAGCCCTCGGACACGGTGGTGGAACTCTACCCCGGCGGCGGCTGGTATACCGCAATCCTCGGGCCTTATCTCAAATCCGGCGGCGGGCATCTCATTGCAGCGGTACAGGACCCGGCCGGTTCGACCGAAGCCGCCAATCTTCTCAAGAGCTACACCGCGGCGTTCAAGGACCATCCGGAACGCTATGGCGACATCGCGATCGCCACGACTTCGAAAACCGCGGCGGGCGTGGCGCCGGATGGTTCGGCTGACGTCGTGCTCACCTTCCGCAACATCCACAACTGGATGGCCGGCGGCTATGCCGAGAAGATTTTCGCCGACGCCTACAAGGCCCTGAAGCCGGGAGGCGTCCTAGGCGTGGAGGAACATCGCCTGCCGTCGTCACGCGACCAGGACCTGTCGGCGTCCTCCGGCTATGTGCTGCAGAGCTATGTGGTGCAGCTGGCCGAGCATGCCGGCTTCAAGCTCGAGGAAGCGTCCGAGATAAACGCCAATCCGAAGGACAACGCCGATCATCCACTCGGCGTGTGGATGCTGCCGCCCAACCTGCGCGCGCCGAAGCCGGGTTCGCCCGAGGCGAAGGACTACGACGTCGAGAAATACAAGGCGATCGGCGAAAGCGACCGCATGACGCTGCGCTTCCGCAAGCCGGCGGATGCTGCGCCGCCTAATACGCCAGCAGGCGCGCCGGCGCCGACGCCCGCGCCGCACTGATCAGGGCCGCATGCCGTAGGTCCGCTGGCCCGGCTTCAGCACGCGATAGGCATGGTGCACGAAATCCACCGCCAGGGGGCGCGTGTCGCGGGGGTCGATGATTTCTTCGGCGATGAAGGCCTCGGCTGTGCGGAAGGGCGAGCGCATCGCTTCGAATTTCTTGTAGAGCGCCTTCAGTTCGGCTTCGGGATCGGCCGAGGCTTCGAGCTGGCGCTTGTAGGCCGCCTCGATGCCTCCGGCCATCGGCAGCGAGCCCCAGTCGCCTGACGGCCAGCAATAGCGCCAGCGCGTGCGCGACGGATTGAACATCACCGAGCCAGCGAGGCCATAGGCCTTGCGGATCACCACCGGGAGGATTGG
>DASZSI010000075.1:0-9359 GCA_035548775.1 Hyphomonadaceae bacterium | reverse complement strand
CCATGGTGACGCCGTTGGGGCCGCAGGCTTCCCATGGCTCGTCGGGATGGGCGTCTTCCAGCTCCTTCTTCAGCTCCGGATTGGGCCCCAGCTCGAACACCCGGCCCGCCGCCTTCACGCCGGATACCGCATAGGTAATACAGCGCGTGCGCTGGTCGTCCGGCGCATTGCCCAACGTCTGCAGCGCGACCTGTTCGGCGGTCTGTCCTTTCGCTACCGGAAACACCTGCAGGGCAAACCCCCCTTCCGTGTCGGGAAGGGAGGAGGCGCGGTATTTCACGTAGTTCGAGACAAAGCTGAACACCGTCTTGTCCCACTTCTCGCCGGTGCAGTCCTGCGCCCGGAACACCAGCGCCTCGTCATCGCCTGTCTTCACCTCCTCGGTGCGCCACACGCAGTGCGTCGCGAAGGTGTCGAGCGTCGGGTCGGTCTTCAGGAAAAGTTTCGGGTTTGCATCGGTGCACACCCCAGTGATGGGCAGGGTGCTCGCCATGCACGGGCCGGCCGCACCGCCGGTCGATGCCGCTAGCATCGTCCCGCCGGTCTCGACCGTCGGCCCCGCCGCATCAGACCTGCCGCCGCAGCCGGACAGGCTCGCGGCCGCGGCGATGGCCGCCGCCGCCAACCTGGACCTATCTGCAAAACGAAAGCTCATGACCAGCCCGGATGAATCGGGCGGACACTACCGTTTGCGGACGGCCATGCTCAAGCGCGCTCGGCTGTTCCTAGCCTTTCGCTTCGGCTTTGGCCGGTTTTGGCGCAGGTTTTGGCTGTTCTGGCTTTTTCTCTTCCCGCGGCTCCACCGGCTTGTCGGCGTTATGGGCGGTGTCCTTGTACTGCTCGGCCGCCGTCTCCCATTTGAACGGCAGCACGTCGGGCACGATCGAAACTTCCGTTGTGAAGCTGAACGGCGCCGACGCCAGTCCGCTCGGATAAGTCAGCTCGACAAAGAATGCCGCAAAGCCCTTATCCGGCTTGTCGATGTGGGCGACATAGGTTCCATCCGACTGCGGCTGCAGCACACTTGATGTATAGATCTTCCCAACCTTTTCGACGCGGAAGTCGCGCGTATCGGAATGGGCCTGCCACAGCTTCACTTCCGAGGGCTTGTCCTTCGTCGAGACGGTCAGCGTTCCGTCCGCCGCCTTGGTCCACGAATACTCGGGCCGTTTCCTGCCGGTGATCACCGAATTGTAGAATGCCAGCAGGGAGTCCATCGCATCGGTGTCGGCCAGGTTGTGCTTGGAGTTCTCGACGTAACGGATGCGCTTCTCCTGCTGGATCTTGTCCCAGTAGAGGTGCGAGTTGTCGGGCAGGAAGAACTGGTCGCCCGACGCATTGATCTCGAACTTGGGTATCGTGAGCCTGGCGCGGCCGAGATAATTGTAGGGATCCTCGATCGCCAGCACCTCCTCGTATTCCTTCGTGCCGATCTTGTGCGGGAACAGTCCGTGCCGGACATAATCCCCCAGCGACGGCCCAAAGAAGCCATAGGCCTCGTACTGGTGCTTGGTGATCTCCTGGCTGTTCAGGGCGTCGATCACCATCGGCGCGATGCCGATCACGCGGGTGTCCACCGCGCCCACCAGCCACGTTGTCCAGCCGCGCTTGGATCCTCCGGTCACCACGAACTGCTTCACGGGCAACTTGCCGCCCTGGTCGCTCGCCATGAACTCGGTCACGGCGTCCATCGCCTTCACGCCCGACTTCACCATGGCCAGCCGCACCAGCCATTCCGGGTCCTTGGTCAGGAAGTACTGCACGCGGGAATAGGCGATGATGTCGTCCTCTTCGCGCGCCACGTCCTTCGAGTCGGCAAAGTGCAGCGACTGGTTGGGCACCATGCCGAGATCGGCGATCACCGATCCCGTCTCCTTGGCGAAGCGCACATCGCGGTCATTGGCCTTGGTCGGCGGGCCGCTGTCATTGTTCCCGCCGCCGATATAGAGCAGAGCCTTGTCGGACTTGACCGTCGTGGGCTTCACGATGGTGAGCCAGTGCTTCCACACCGGGCGGTCGACTTCCTCCGGCTTGCGCCAGGTCTGCGAGGTCAGCTCCAGCACATAGGCGGTGTAGCCGTCGCCGGGCAGGGTGGAGACCAGCTTCCAGCCATAGACGCTCTCGGGCTTGGCCACATAGGCGTCGAGCGCGGTCTTCTCGCTGTCCTTCACCGACAGGTCGGACCCCGCCGGCGTAGCAGTCGCGGCCGTCTCGGCCGGCTTTGCCGGGCTGCACGCCGCCAACACGCCGAGCGCCGCCATCAAGGCGAGCGATTTCCGGAAGCCGATCATGGTCTCTCTCCCTCACGCCACGCGCAGCCTCATTGCCGGGCCGCGTCGAGATGTCGAAGGGCAGCTTAGGAAAGAGAAAGGCCGCGCGCCAGAATTCTCCAGCGCGCGGCCTCCTGATTACGGTACGTCAGCCGATGATATTTTCGTCAGGCGGCTGCAGCGTTCGGCGCCCGCTTGCTGACAAGCGCGCGAATGGCCAGCACCGGTCCGAAGACCGCGAAGGCCGTCGTGAACAGGCCGATCACCACGTCCATGACCGCGTTGATCTGGTTCACCAGGTCCAGCGTGCCGAACTTGCCGAGCGTGGTGAAGTTGATGAAGCAGTCGGGGATGCCGGCGCCGGTATAGCGCCAGTAGAGACCGCCGAAGCCGACCAGCGCCAGCACGAGGCCGATGCGTAGGCCTCCATCCCGCACGGCCCCTCCGGCTTTCTCCTCGCGTTTCAGCGCCATCGCCTCCATCGCCAGGAACAGCACCGTGACCGCGTAGAACGGCGTTACCCAGTACAGAGCCTGCGTCAGGCCCTGCACGCCGGCCGCGGCCTTCTCCACGCCGCCGGCTTCGAGGCTCGAGCTGAACATGGTCGACAGCATGCCGACAAAAGTCGGGCCGCCGCCGAGGCCGATGATGTTGAGCACCATCAGCAGCACCGCGCCCGCCATCGTGCGCTGGGCCGGCTTCACGTAGTTCTGCACCACAGCTAGGGCCGGGGCGAGGTACATGATGGTGAGGAAGGTCGGGCCCGCCAGGAAGGCAAGCGCGGTCGGCCAGTCGGGCGCCCAGACATAGCCGAACCAGAACGGCACCGACAGCGCCACCGCGATCGCCGGCACCAGTGCGTACCAGATGCGCGAGCGCTTCACCAACCAGTCGACCAGCGGGCCGGACAGGATCGTCCCCAGGCCCATGGCGACAGCTACCATGCCTGCATACCAGACCGACAGGTCTTCGCGCGTCATGTGCTTGACGCGGATGAGGAAGGAGGCGTTCCAGTTGAGCGCGGCATAGCCGACGAAGGCCGTGAGGCCGCAACCTAGCGCCGTCCACACCATCACCGGCCGTCCAAAGAAGTCGGACAGCGTCTGGAAGAAGCCGGACTTGGCCACCGCCTGGGTCGGCGCTTCCTCCATGTGCGTGTCGAGCTTGACGTCCGAAGCGCCGCGCTTGGGCTCACGCACGACAAGCAGCAGCAGGAAGGCTGCGATGATCCCGGCGACGCCGATGCCGATGAAGGCGGTTCGCCACCCCCAAATCGCATCGATCCTCGCGCCGAAGGCCGCGCCCAGCGCCTGGCCCAACGGCACGCCCATCGAGAACAGCGCGAGCGCCAGCCCGCGTTTCTCGGCCGGGAAATAGTCCGAGACGATCGAGTAGGAGGGCGGCGCGCCGGCCGCCTCGCCCACGCCCACGCCGATACGCGCGGTCAGCATCACCGGATAGGACTGCGCCATGCCGCACAGCGAAGTGAAGCCGCTCCACAGGGCGCATCCGACGAACAGGATGTTGCGGCGGCTGGTGCGGTCGGCCAGGAAGCCGACGACGACGCCGAAGCCCGTATAGAAGATCGCGAAATAGAGGCCGGTCATCAGGCCCAGCTGGGAGTCCGTCAGGTTGAGGCCGCCCTTTTCGACGGGACCCTTGATCGACTCCTGCAGCGTCGACATCAGCTGCCGATCGAGGAAGTTGAAGATGTAGATGAACATCAGCATGGACACGACGATCCAGCTGTAGGCCGGAGTGCGTTGCACAGCTGACGGTGCGGTTCCCGCCGTGGCGGTTCCGGTGGACATGAGGCTTCCTCTCCGACTCGACTTGTTTTTTATCCAGGCCCGTCCCGGCCCTTGGGGCAGGACATTTCCATACCAGGCCATATTTCGCTAGCCCGGGATCGTCGCAGGCGAGCTAACGATGCCGCGAGCGCGAAAGTTTTGCGTGGCGAGGCCTGATGCGACCTCCGCGCAGCCTTGATCTATCGGCGCGGGCGTCGCATTTACCTCGCGCAACTCCCCGGCCCGCAGGAACCGCCAATGCCCGCCTACCAATATGTCTATCACCTCGACGGCCTCACCAAGATTTATCCGGGCGGCAAGAAGGTGTTCGAGAACATCCGGCTGCACTTCCTGCCGGATGCAAAGATCGGCGTCGTTGGCGTCAACGGCTCGGGCAAGTCGACCCTGCTTCGCATAATGGCGGGCGAGGACCACGAGATCATCGGCGAGGCGAAGGCCGCCGACGGCATCAAGGTGGGCTACCTGCCGCAGGAGCCGAAGCTCGATCCCTCGAAGACGGTGTTCGAGAACATCGCCTCCAGATGCCCCGAGAAGCAGATGGTCGAGGAGTTCAACGCCATCTCCAACAAGCTCGGCGAGGAATATTCCGACGAGCTGATGGAGAAGATGACCAAGCTGCAGGAGGAGATCGACGCCGCCGGCGCCTGGGACATCGACGCCAAGATCGAGATGGCGATGGAGGCCCTGCGCTGCCCGCCGGGCGACGCCGATGTCACGAAGCTTTCCGGCGGCGAAATCCGCCGCACCGCTATCTGCGCGCTTCTCCTGTCCAAGCCCGACATGATCCTGATGGACGAGCCGACCAACCACCTCGATGCGGAATCGGTTGCCTGGCTCCAGAACTATCTTGCCAATTTCCCGGGCTGCGTAATCCTGGTCACCCACGATCGCTACTTCCTCGACCAGATCACCTCCTGGATTCTCGAGCTCGATCGCGGGCAGGGCATCCCATACGAGGGCAACTACTCGACCTGGCTCGAGAAGAAAGCCAAGCGTCTCGCCCAGGAAGCGCGCGAGGAAGAAGGCCGCCAGAAAACCCTCAACCGCGAACTCGAGTGGGTCCGCTCCTCCGCGAAGGCCCGCCAGGCCAAATCAAAGGCGCGTATCTCGGCTTATGAAGAGATGGCCGCCAAAGCCGAACGCGAGAAAATCACCACCGCGCAGATCCGCATCCCGCCGGGGCCCCGCCTCGGCTCCAACGTCATCGAGGCCGAACACCTCAACAAAGCCTTCGGCGACAAGCTCCTGATCGAGGACCTCTCGTTCAAGCTGCCGCCGGGCGGCATTGTCGGCGTCATCGGCCCCAACGGCGCGGGCAAGACCACGCTGTTCAAGATGATCACCGGCCGCGAGAAGGCCGATGGCGGGTCCTTCAAGGTCGGCGAGTCGGTGAAGCTCGGCTACATCGACCAGTCGCGCGATTCACTGAACGACAAGAACACGGTCTGGCAGGAAGTTTCCGGCGGCCTCGATCTCATCAAGGTTGGCGACGCGGAACAGCCCAGCCGCGCCTATGTCTCCGCCTTCAACTTCAAGGGCGTCGACCAGCAGAAGAAAGTCGGCCAGCTCTCGGGCGGTGAACGCAACCGCGTCCACCTCGCCAAGATGCTGCGCGAAGGCGCCAACGTCCTCCTGCTCGACGAACCGACCAACGATCTCGACGTCGAAACCCTGCAAGCCCTCGAAGCAGCCCTTGAGGATTTCCCCGGCTGCGCAGTCATCATCAGCCACGACCGCTGGTTCCTCGACCGCATCGCGACGCACATCCTCGCCTTCGAAGGCGACAGCCACGTCGAATGGTTCGAGGGCAACTTCCAGGACTACGAGGAAGACAAGAAACGCCGCCTCGGCGCGGACGCCATCGAGCCGAAGCGCCCGACCTTCAAGAAGTTCGCGCGGTAGGCTGCAACTTTGCCTCTCCCAGTCCGAGGGACTGGAAGAGGTGGATCGCTGACGAAGTCAGTGAGACGGATGGGGAAGTGCAATGAAGGAATTGAAGCCTCCTCCGGAGGCCTATGTCGATCCCAAGGCGTTCGAAATCGCGCGCATCTGGGCGGCTGATCGCAAGCAGGTCGTGACCTTCGCTTCCGAGCTTTGGGAAGACCCGCGGTACTGGGGCATGATGCTAGTCGATCTGGCGCGGCACGTTGCCCGCGCCTACGAACTGAACGGCAAGATGGACGAGGGCGAGGCCTTGAGCCTGCTGCGCCGGGGCTTCGAAGCCGAATGGGTCGAACAAACGACCAACATCGACGGCCGGCTCGGCGACAATTGAGGTGCACTGACCTCCTCCCCTTGGAAAGGGGAGGGACAAGCCTGCCGCCCTCGATACGGTAAGCAGGGTGGGGATCACTTCGTCAGGCGAGCGCGGATCGAAGTGATCCCCACCTGATCTTGCCGTCCCACGGCCAGCGCATGTTGCGCCTCCCCTTTCCAAGGGGAGGAAGGTCTGCGCTATCCCGGCTTCCGGAACCGATAGATGATCTGATCGGTCTTCCCACGGATCGCGGGGTTCATCACCATCAGCTTGTGATCGTCCGCCGGCCGGCGCAGCGCGGTGCTCTCGCCATCGAACTTGAACCCCGCCGCCTCGATCTCCTTGCGCAGCACAGCCGGGTCGATGCGGTGCACCGTGTTGGGCGCATCCGCCGTGTCCGGGTTCGCGACATGGTCGACGACGAGATAGATGCCGCCGGGCTTCAGCGAGTCATAGACCTTCCTGTTCATCTCGGCGGCGAGTCCTTCGGGGAACACCTTCATGTGCAGGTCATGATAGTTCTGCGAGGTGAAGATGAGGTCCAGCTTTTCCGGAAACACGAGGTCGTCGAACGAGGATCGCATCGTCACGATCTGCGTGGGATAGGCCCGCTGCAACACGTTGAGCGAGTCATCATACAACGCCGGCTTCGCCTTCATGAAAGCGTCCGGGCTCCAGGCATAGACCTTGCCCGCTGGCCCCACCTTGGCGACGAACAGCCGCGTGAAATAGCCCGCGCCCTGCATCAGGTCGGCCACCTTCCATCCCGGCCGGATGCCCGAGATGTCGAGCACCGCCGCGCCCTGGCGTTGGCTATCAAGCGCCACATCTTCCGCCGGACGCCTTGGATCCTTCATGGCCTGCTCGGTCGGGATC
Source organism: Hyphomonadaceae bacterium (assembly GCA_035548775.1). Lineage (GTDB taxonomy): Bacteria > Pseudomonadota > Alphaproteobacteria > Caulobacterales > Hyphomonadaceae > UBA7672. Next base: position 2,145 of record DASZSI010000075.1, on the reverse strand, counting down.
GGCGCCGGCGCGGTGGCGCACGCCGAGAGCGCGAGCACCGCCGCTGCGAACACGGCGTATAGTCTCCACTGCGACTTCATCACGACATCCCTCCGCCAGCGTTCAGCCTCTGAACTGACCTCCCGCAAGTCGACGCCCACGTCAATGCACGCGATTTGGGCGCGCGATCTGGGGAGCGATGTTCCCTCACTGCATGGTGACAGCATTCGATGCTTGCCGTCCGCGCTCGTCGGCGCAACATGTGTTCAATGTTCCGCACAACCATCCTCGCCGCCGTCGCGGCTCTCTCATTCTGCGCTGCGGCCCACGCGCAGACCGCCCCGAAGGGCTGGAAGGTCGAGACCAATATCACTGGCTGGTATGCCACCTCGCCCGAAAGCGTGCGGCTCGCCTACTATCCCGTCGCCCAGTCCAAGGCGTCGGTCGTCTTCTGGTTCGAGGCCGAGGGCCTGCGCTACTCATACGCGTATGGAAAGAGCGTCGTGAACCAGGCTTCGTCCGTTTCCACGGTCGATCCCAAGGCCGGCCGCCTGCTCGCCCAGTCCCGCACGCTGCTCGACGCCGCCGGCAACCAGGTCGCGGTGCTGTCCTACGCCTGGGAAACGCCCAAGGGCCGCCAGCTTGCGCAGATCATCATGCCCGTCGCCGCCAGCCGCAGCGCATCCTATGACACCGCGTTCGCGCAGCTGACCAAGGACTACAAGGCCGGCTTCGCCTACACGCCCGAACCGCCCGCGCAAAAACCCGCCGGCGGATCGTAGACCTCTCGTCCCCGCCGTCGTAGCACCTTCCGAAACAGAAACTCGGGAGCGTGCCCATGCAGGTCAGGGACAAGGTCGTCATCGTCACGGGCGCTGCGAGCGGCATCGGCAAGGCGCTGGCGGAACGTTTCGCCCGGGAAGGCGCGGCTGGCCTCATCCTCGCCGACATGAACGGGCAGGGCGCGGAGGCGGTCGCAAAATCGGTCAATGGCATCGCACTCCAGACCGACGTCACCCGCGAGGCCGATGTCCAGAAAATCGTCCGCACCGCCGAGGAGACTTTCGGCCGCATCGATCTCTTCTGCTCCAATGCCGGCGTGGGCGGGGCGGACCCGGACATCGACAATCCCGGTTCGGCGGCGAATGCGAAGTGGGAGCTGGCCTGGGGCGTCAACGTGATGGCGCATGTCTACGCCGCACGCCACGCGCTGCCCGGCATGATCGCGCGCAAGTCGGGCTACTTCCTCAACACGGTTTCCGCTGCCGGCCTTCTCTCCCAGATCGGCTCGGCGCCGTACTCGACCACCAAGCACGCCGCGATCGGCTTCGGCGAACACCTCGCCATTGCCTGCAAGGAGAACGGCATCGGCGTTTCCCTCCTGTGCCCTCAAGCCGTGGACACGCCCATGCTCGGCGGCGCGGCCGGATCGCAGAATGTCGACGGCGTCCTGAGCCCCGAACAGGTCGCGGGCACGGTGGTCGAGGGTCTCGCCAATGAGAGCTTCCTCATCCTGCCGCACCCGCAAGTCTTGACCTACATGCAGCGCAAGACCGGCGACTATGACCGCTGGATCAAGGGCATGACGCGCCTGCGCCGCTCGGTGATCGAGGGCTCGCGCGGCGGGCGCTGACCTACAGGATCGAACAAGTCGATCACATCGCGAATGCAACGGAACCGTACCCCGTTTCGTGCATTTCACGGCGATGGAACCCACGATTTTTCGCATCGCTGCACTGATTGTCGGCCTGGTTGCCGCACTCGCCTGGTTTCAGTTTTCCACCTGGCGCCGCAAGCGGGTAACCGCCCGCCGCGCCACGGAGGCTGGCGAGAAAATCGACTACTGGAACAGGCCCGCGCGTACCCCGTCGCCCTCCAAGCCGGCCTGACGCGCTTCACAAGCTTGCGGCAAACAAAAAAGCGCCTCGCTCCGGTGGAAGCGAGGCGCAGAAACCCGCCAGACGTATGGGGCGTCTCTAAACTGCCGGTTGCCCTGCCTTGCTGGGGCAGGGCTTCAACTCGTCCTACTGGCCTGCGTCCTTGAGGCTCCATTCGTACGTAACCGTGTGGCCGCACACGTCCTGCGCCTTGCCGTCCACCGTGCCGGGCGAAAAGCGCGACGTGCGCACCCATTTCAGCGCTGCTTCATCCAGGCCGGGATGCCCG
>DASZSI010000074.1:0-2368 GCA_035548775.1 Hyphomonadaceae bacterium | reverse complement strand
TCAACCTGGCGATATCGGCAATCAGGGCGGCGTTGTCGGAACGGTTGAGGGCCACCCACCCGACTGCCCGGATGGATAAGTTAGCGGCGGGCGATGGCGGACTTCCCGTAGTGGGATGAGGCAAATCCGGTCGCGGCTGCCGTTCGTCTCGCGCGACTTCGCCTTCCAATTCTCTGAGGAGTGCCTTAGCGCGCACGCCGACCTTCATCAGCACGCCTGCGCTTACTTGCCCCTTGATCGCTTCGAACTTTGCCAAATCGTTTGCGGAAAGTCCGAGGCGGTTTCGATAGCCGAATCCGATTAGAAGCTCGACGGCGTCGAAGATAGCGGCCGCCTGAAACACATCGACCTTGTCGGCGGTGGAAAAGCGGCCCCTTAGCCCGTCCACATCGCTATCGATCGCCGGAAGCAAAGCGTAAATCCGATCGATGATGACTGACCCCGCGCTCGCTTCGCTCATAGGCCGTCTTCCTTCGCTCGATATTGCGCTCCGCCGACGCCGCGAAGTCAGCCCACCCTCTACTGTTCGGCAAATGTATCCCTTCGCCGAATTTCGCCTGTCTCGCTGAAGTGGCGATAATCATCGATCCAGGCACGAGCTTCCGGCGTCGCCTCCATCTTCTCTTCCGACAGGAATCGTTCGATGCGGCGTGGGGTCGGCGCCGCCCAAGTCTCAAAGTCGCCGAGGGCGTTCCATCGGCGCTCTACCTCTCCGCTTGGGAACTGGATTACCTTGCGAATTGCGCGCAAGTAAATCCAGTGTATCCCCTTACGCCATTCTAGCTCCACCTGATCCCGCTGCTCAGGACTCGGATTAAGCGCATCGATCGCGCTCATCAATTCGTCATGGAAAGACAGTCGCCGGGCTGTGGTCATCCCGCCGATGAAACTTCCCGCCATCATGTCAGCCAGCAGAGCCCGGCCGACTGTTATTCCGAGTTGCCGTAGCTGTGTTGCGGTGGCCGTGGCCTCAACGATGGACTCGCGCATCTTGGCCTTAAGCGGCCCAACCGAAAATTCCGCAAGATCATCGATATTCGTGAGCACCGTGAAACTGAGTGCGACGACAAAGGCAAGCCAAGAAACGCCTTGATCGTGTGTCCACCAGAAAGCAACAAGCGGTGCCGCGAACAACAGGAAAAGACCGAAGGCGTGCGCCGGCTTCTTTGGCATAGCTGTTACCTAGCCAGTTACCTTTTGCCGAATTTGAGTCCGGTGTTATTGCCGCTAAGTGCTGGCGCGCCCGGAGAGATTCGAACTCCCGACCCTCAGATTCGTAGTCTGATGCTCTATCCAGCTGAGCTACGGGCGCGTGCGCCGCTAGCTACTCTATGGCGTAGCCTTATGGCAAGGCCGATCCAGCCTTCAGCGCTCGACCCAGTTCGGCCCTTCTTTGCGGTAGCGGTGCTTCACGGCCGCCCAGGCGACACGATGAGCGGTTTGCTCGCGGTCCTGCGGTAGCCGGTCGCGGTACTCCTCCCACGCATTATTGAACGCTGCCCGGTATATCTCCTGCGCGTGTGGCGGCAGATGGTCCCTCACGGATGCCGGCAGCTCGTCCACGCTGGGGTAGGGCATCGCATTTCTCCCTCTGCGTTATGCCATCCGCGAGGGCAGCGTCAGCGTCCTTCCGTCCACGGCAAAGCGGCCATAGCCCTGATGGTGGATGGTCTTGGGGTTGCGCTCAGCCGGATCTATCCACGCCTTCACCACCTCAAGGATATAGAGATTGTACATGCGCGCCATGCGCACGTCGGTCACGTGGCATTCGAGATTGGCGAAACACTCCGCAACCAGTGGGGGCCGCACGCTCTCGGCCGGCGATGCAGTCAGGCCGATGGTGGCGAACTTGTCCGTGTCACGGCCGGAGCAATTGCCCACGGCCACGACCTTGCGCGCCAGCCTGGCTGCCGGAATTGCGATGACGCATTCGCGCGTGCTGCGCAGGGCGGCTGAACTGAAGTCGCCGTCGCTCACGATGCAGGCGATCAGCGGCGGAGTGAACTCCACCATCATGTGCCACGACATGGTCATGACATTCGGTCGCCCGCGACTTTGCGTTGTGAGAAGCACTACGGGTCCAGGCTCGATGAGCTTGTAGACCTCGGAAAGGGGCAGCTTCTTGAAGGCCATGGCGTAGTCCAGGCTGGCTTTGGCGAGGGCCAGTCTGGAGCACTGCAAGGGCGCCGCTTTGATCTGGCTCAGTCCGTCAGATCGTGCGCCCGCCGGCGCTGCGGTCGGGGATGACGATTTCGAAGCTGGCGCCCGGGCCGCCGGTCTCGCGCAGCATGATCGAGCCGCCATGAGCCCGCACCAGCTCAGCGGCAATGGCGAGCCCGAGGCCGGTGCCACCGGGCCGCGCGTTGCC
>DASZSI010000073.1:0-4959 GCA_035548775.1 Hyphomonadaceae bacterium | reverse complement strand
CTTCGCATTGTGGTTCAGGAGGGTGTAAGCCGCACGCCGAAGTAAAGCTTGCTACCGTTACGCTTCACTCCAATCAGGACGGCTTCCCGGTGTTTTGCACGGGCTTCCGCAAGTGCCTGCGAGGCATCATTCGCCGAGCGGATCTCGCGGTCGTTCACCGACTGCACGAGGTCGCCCGGCCGCAGGCCGGCGTCAGCCGCCTCCGTGTCGTCGTCCACGTCGGTGATCGTGAGACCTTTCTTGTCTTCGGTGACCTGCAGGCCAAGTCCTTCCAGCGTCACGCTGCCTGACGAAGCGGTCTTCTTTGTCGAAGTCTTACCTGGTTGGCTACTTTCAAGCGCTGAGATCTTAACGGGCATCGTCTGCTCATGCCCATTCCGATACACTTTCAGATCCTGCGTCGAGCCTGGCTTCGTCTCGGCCACCGCGCGTGTCAAATCGTGCACCGCAGCTATGGGCATGCCGCCAAAGCCCAGGATTACGTCTTTGGGTTTCAGCCCTGCCTTCTCTGCGGGGCTGCCAGATGTAACATCGGATACCAGAGCGCCTTTTGCGGACTCCAATCCCATGCTTTGGGCGATCTCCGGCGTCACCTTCTGAATATTCACGCCAAGCCATCCGCGTTCGACGTGACCATGATCGATGATCTGGCGGACGACCGACTGGGCCTGATCGGAGGGAATCGAGAAGCCGATGCCAACATTGCCGCCGCTCGGCGAGTAGATCGCGGTATTGACGCCAATGACCTGGCCGGCGTTATTGAACATTGGGCCGCCGGAGTTGCCCGGGTTGATGGGGGCATCGATCTGGAAATAGTCGTCATAGGGGCCGGAGCTGATGTCGCGTCCGCGCGCGGATATGATGCCGGCGGTCACGGTGTTGCCCAGAGAAAACGGCGCTCCGATCGTGAAGACGTTGTCGCCCACGCGCGAGCGATCACTGTTGCCCCACTGCAGCGGCTTGCGAGCGCGCCCGGCGTCGACTTTCACCACCGCGAGGTCAGTCTTCTCGTCGGTTCCCACAAGATTGCCGTCTACTTCTGTGCCGTCATCGAAGCGAACCGTGAGCTTCTTGGCGTGGTCAACGACGTGATTGTTGGTGACGATGTAGCCGCCCTCGATGAAGAAGCCCGAGCCAGAGCCCAACCGGTCTGGCAGTTTGCCGCCAGGGCTGAAGCCTTCGCCAAAGTCGAAGCCGAACTCGGGGACGAAGAATTTGCGAAACTCCTGCGGGATGCCATCGAAGTCGCTGGGGCCGGAGAGGCGCCGCACATCGGAGGGCTGCCGCACGATAATCTGCACAACCGACGGGGATACGCGCTCCACCGTGTCGGCCAAGCTGGTTGCGGTGGCCGCGCCGGCTTCACCAGCGTCAACGATGGGCCTCTCTTCCCGCACCGGCGAGAACGCGTGCGAGGGCGCAGTGATCGCAAGCGCCGTCAGGCTCACGCCGGCCAGAAGTCCGGCGGCGCCGGCGGCCAGTCGGGATTTGAAAGTGGGCAATCTCATCATGACCTCCTGCATCTAAGTGTTGAATGTCGAGGGCCTCTAGGCCGCAATATCCATCAGCTCATGTCCCAAAGTCGCAGCAGATGATGGGTTGAGGGCCGGAAGTGGTAGCTGGCTCGCAACCGGATCTGGCCCAGAGCAGTGTTTCCAGATCTCGGTAGGCGCCCGATCCGGATAGGCGACCATGACCTTTGCGCCCTCGCCAGTGAGATCGATGGGCCTGCCGCAGGCCGGCACAAACGTCGCCTCGCCGGGCGCCAGCGCGCGGCCGTCAACCGCGACGCCGCGCGAGAGGGCCGTGATGACGTGACAGGTTTCCCCGTCCGGCACGATGCTACTGTAGGCGGGGAGCGTCCAGAGTTCGACGCTCAAGCCGTCTTCCCGGAGCATCGTGGCGCGCGTCCTGCGGGTGACCGGAGGCAGGCGAACCGTCCAGGGATCGTCGGCATCGTTCTTCGGGAGAAAAGCCGAGCTCACTTCCAACGCCACGCTTTCCTCGGCAAGCGTGACCTCTGCACCTTCGTAGGCGCGTATACGGTCGCCTGGGCGATAAATGACCGCTTGTTCTCTTTCTGGCTCGGTGGTCAGGCCTGGCTCGAGGATGGTCCAAAGGCTGAGCGGCGCCGTGGAGCGAACCGCCTTCTGTTCTTGCGCAAAGACCAGCCGCACTTTCGGTGGCGCGCGTCCAAGATCTCCGAGCATGTCTGCGCTGGAAGCCGACAGCCGTCGTCCAAGCGGCCCGTTGCGGGTTCCATTGGCGGCATCATGCACCCAGACTTCGCCAACCGTCTCGGGTGGAGTGGGATGGCCCGCAAGCCAGTCCCCAAGATCGCGCCGTCCCCAATCGCGGGCCACGTAACGCGGCGCGACAAAAATCGGATCGATCGTATGCATGGCTTTTAAATCCTCATGCTCTCCTTTCTGGGAAGAGCGGCCGGGCATACGCCCGGCCGCGCCCCTCGCCCCTCGCCTAGAAGTCCATGTCGGCATGCGCGTGCGCCGCCGCCGGCTTGTCCTTCTTGGGCGCTTCCGCGATGGCCGCCTCCGTGGTTATGAAAAGACCTGCCACGGACGCGGCGTTCTGCAGCGCCGATCGTACGACCTTTGCCGGATCGATCACGCCGGCCTGGAACATGTCGACATAGTCCTCTGTCTGCGCGTTGAAGCCGACGGTCGGCTTCTTCTCGCTGGTCAGCCGACCGACGACGATGGAGCCCTCGACACCGGCGTTCTCGGCGATCTGGCGGATCGGCGCCTCAAGCGCCTTGCGCACGATCTGCACGCCGACGTTCTGGTCTTCGTTGTCGCCCACGACGCTGAGGCGCTGGGCGGCGCGCAGAAGAGCGACGCCTCCCCCAGCGACGATGCCTTCCTCAACCGCGGCTCGCGTCGCATGGAGTGCGTCATCGACGCGGTCCTTGCGCTCCTTGACCTCGACTTCGGTCGCGCCGCCAACTCGCAGCACCGCGACCCCGCCTGACAGTTTCGCGAGCCGCTCCTGCAGCTTCTCGCGATCATAATCGGACGTGGTGTCCTCGATCTGGGTCTTGATCTGCGCGATGCGTCCGTCGATTTCCTTCTTCTTGCCGGCGCCATCGACGATGGTGGTGGCCTCCTTCTCAATGCGGACGCGCTTGGCTTTTCCAAGCATCCCGAGCGTGACATTCTCGAGCTTGATGCCGAGGTCTTCGGAGATCACCGTGCCGCCGGTGAGGACGGCGATGTCTTCCAGCATGGCCTTGCGGCGGTCGCCGAAGCCCGGGGCTTTGACCGCCGCGACTTTCAGGCCGCCGCGCAGCTTGTTCACGACCAGAGTCGCGAGAGCCTCGCCTTCGACTTCTTCCGCGATGATGAGCAGCGGCTTGCCCGATTGAACCACAGCCTCAAGCACCGGAAGCAAGGGCTGGAGTGACGCCAACTTCTTCTCGTGAATGAGAATGAGTGGCTCATCGAGCTCAGTCTGCATTTTGTCGGCGTTGGTGATGAAGTAAGGCGATGCATAACCGCGGTCGAACTGCATGCCCTCGACGACGTCGAGTTCGGTTTCGAGCGACTTGGCCTCCTCGACCGTGATCACGCCGTTCTTTCCGACCTTCTCCATGGCCTCAGCCAGCATGTCGCCGATCGCGTGATCGCCGTTCGCAGAGATGGTTCCGATCTGGGCGATCTCGGCGTTGGTCGAGATCTTCTTGGCCTGGCCTTTGAGGTCCTCGACGATGGCGTTCACGGCCTTGTCGATGCCGCGCTTCAGGTCCATCGGGTTGCGACCCGCCGCGACAGCCTTGAGCCCCTCGCGCGCGATCACCTGCGCCAGCACGGTGGCGGTTGTCGTGCCGTCGCCGGCGCCGTCTGCGGTCTTGGAGGCGACCTCACGCACCAGCTGGGCGCCCAGATTGCGATGCTTGTCCTCGAGTTCGATTTCCTTGGCGACGGTGACGCCGTCCTTGGTCGTGCGCGGCGCGCCGAAGGATTTCTCGATCACGACGTTGCGGCCCTTGGGACCGAGCGTGACCTTGACGGCGTTGGCCAGGATGTCGACGCCTTCCAGCATGCGCTCGCGCGCATCCGAGCCGAAGTGAATGACTTTGGCGGTCATGATAGTTCCTCAGTTTTTAAAGTTGGTCTTAGGCGGCCTTGCGAGCAGAGGCTTTGGCGTCGACGATGCCGAGAATGTCGCTCTCTTTCATGATGATGAGCTCCTCTCCGTCGATCTTCACCTCCGTGCCTGACCACTTGCCGAACAGGATGCGGTCGCCAGCGCGCACATCGAGTGGAATCGTCTTCCCATCCTCGCCTCGCGCGCCCGGGCCGACGGCGATCACCTCGCCTTCCTGCGGCTTCTCCTTGGCGGTGTCAGGAATGATGATTCCGCCGCGAGACTTGGTCTCTTCCTCAACGCGCCGCACGAGCACGCGGTCGCCAAGAGGTCTGAACGTCATGATAGTCCGTCTCCCTTTTGCTAAGAGAGGCCTGCCGAACGGCTTCGAAAAAGGAAGCAGCATTGCCTGCCTCTCTCCATGGCTGTCCAATCAGCGCATGGCGGGCGGCCGGATTAGCACTCGGACCTGCCGCCTGCCAAAACGCCGCGATGATCTAAAAAACCATCGCGATTCAATCAAGGCCTGCGCATCTATATTGCCAATATTTAATGTATTTAATCACTTCCTTACAGGGTGCTAGCTCTCGTTGCCTCGCCGGGAGACGAGACAGCGAGAGCCGATTTACTGACGCCTTTGACTAAGCTGCCTGGGGCTCGGGTTGCTGGGAGTTGCCCGCGGTTGCAGACTTCGACTGCCCGGCCGGATTTGTCGCCGACGCAGGCTGGGCTTTCGCGACGCGCTTTGAGGGCGGCTTGCGGCCGATCTCGACTTTGCGCGGCTTGGCCGCCTCGGGGATTTCACGCTTCAGCTCGATCACAAGAATGCCGTCGGCGAGATTTGCGCCCACGACG
>DASZSI010000072.1:0-1507 GCA_035548775.1 Hyphomonadaceae bacterium | reverse complement strand
GACAATCCATTGGGCCTTCTGTTCGAAGCCGAACAACACCGTCTTCATGAGAGCTTGGCCTGCGGGCCTTGTCACCAGGGCCTCCGCATCTGAAGTTGTGGCGTCATTGTTGCTTGTCAGGTCCGATGGTCAAGGTTCGGCGTTGTGGCCGGGCCGGAGAGGCGGACTTTGACGGAGCGAAACCCATGTCGCAGGAACGGATCGTTGTCGGATTTGCAAAGCATTTTGAAGGTTTGACCGATCCGCGTATCGATCACACCCGCTGGCACGATCTGCTCGATATTCTCGTCATCGCCGTATGCGGGACGATTTGCGGCTGCGACTCCTGGGAAGACCTGCCGCGGTTTGCCAAAGCCAAGCAGGACTGGCTGCGGAGTTCCATCCGCCTGGAGAACGGCATCCCCTCGGCCGACACCTTCTCGCGCGTGTTTCAGCGGTTGAACGTCCGCGAGTTCATGGAGTGCCTGTCGTCGTGGGTGGAGGACCTAAGGGCTCGCGTGAAGGACGTGACGGGGGACGAAATCGTGGCGATCGACGGGAAGACGATGCGGGGGTCGAGCGATGCCTATGCCGGGTGCCGGCCGCTGCATCTGGTGCGTGCGTGGGCCGCGGAGAACCGCCTGGTGCTGGGGCAGGAAGCCTGCGCGGAGAAGTCGAACGAGATCACCGCCATTCCGAAACTCCTGGATCTGATCGAGATTTCGGGGGCGATCGTGACGATCGACGCGATGGGCTGCCAGACGGAGATCGCCGCGAAGATTGTGGACAAGGGTGCCGACTATGTGCTGAGCGCCAAGGATAACCAGCCGAAGTTGTGCGAGGAGATCGGCCGGGCGTTCGACGCGGCGGCGAACGAAGCGGCCGTCCGCGGCACTAAGAGCCGGGTGCGGACTTATACAACGAAAGAGAAGAGCCGCGGCCGGACGGAAGAGCGGAGCTATTACATCATGCCGGCCCCGGCCGCCATGAAGCATGCAGGACGTTGGAAGAAGCTGGCCAGCCTGGGCATGGTGATGCGGCGGCGGACGGTGAAAGGGAACGAAGAGATCAGCGTGCATTACTACATCCTGAGCTTGCCGCCGCACGTGAAGCGGTTCGCCAAGGCGGTGCGTTCGCACTGGGGAATCGAGAACCGGCTGCACTGGCTCTTGGACGTCGAGTTTGCAGAAGATGCAAGCCGGATCCGCAAGGGGGCGTCGCCGGAGATCGCCTCGATGTTGCGACAGTTGGCGCTGATGGTGCTGCAGCAGGACACGTCGTTGAAAGAGAAGACGATTCGTGGAAAACGAAAGATCGTCGGCTGGAACAACGCCGCCCTCGACGCCCTACTCCGTTCCGCACAAGCACTTTGAGGTGCGGAGGCCCTGGATGAGTAGGCGGACTGGCATCGACGGGCGGGGGTGGCATGCTCACGGCTCTGTTTCGAGCACACTGAGCAGCATGCCTGCAGGCAAGGTGGCATGCTTACGGGTCGACGTGGGAACGTCCGCCGAACGAGTGTGCCATG
>DASZSI010000071.1:0-5311 GCA_035548775.1 Hyphomonadaceae bacterium | reverse complement strand
AGCGCGCCATTGTCCTGTTCGTATTCATCATCACTCTGGATGAGACTGCCGGTGATAACGACGACGTCGCTATCTTCCTGGGCGTGAGCGAGCGGGCACAGGAACATAGCCGCGCCCAAAGCTGCGATCATCAGTTTGCGGAACATGCGTCCCTCCAAGACATGGGATGCAAGCACAGCGGCGGGCGGTCCACCAGCCGGTTTCAGCTGCAAAACAAAACGGCGGCGCCTGGAAAGCGCCGCCGTCTGTTGTTCGAGTGGTTGCCGTTAGCGGGAGCCGACGACTTCCGTAGCTTTTTCCGCGTCAACGCTACGAGCGTATTCGTTGTCGCGGTATTTCTTGAACTCGTTGCGAGCGATGGCGCGGCAGTGAACTTCGTCCGGACCGTCTGCCAAGCGCAGCGTGCGGATTGAGGCGTAGGAACGCGCCAGACCGAAGTCGCTGGTGACGCCGCCGCCGCCGTGAGCCTGGATGGCGTCGTCGATGATCTTGCAGGCGATCCGCGGGGCGGCGACCTTGATCATCGCGATCTCGTTGGCGGCAACCTTGTTGCCGACCGTATCCATCATGTAGGCGGCCTTGAGCGTCAACAGGCGGCACATCTCGATGTCGGTGCGAGCCTCGCCGATACGCTGTTCCCATACCGACTGCTCGGCGACCTTCTTGCCGAATGCGGTACGCGAAAGGAGACGCTTGCACATCTTCTCGAGCGCGACTTCCGCGGCGCCGATGGTGCGCATGCAGTGGTGTATACGGCCCGGCCCGAGACGGCCCTGCGCAATCTCGAAGCCGCGCCCCTCGCCGAGCAGCATGTTGTCGAGCGGAACCTTCACGTTCTCGAGCAGCACTTCGGCGTGGCCGTGCGGGGCGTCGTCATAGCCGAACACCGGCAGCATGCGGAGCACTTTGATGCCGGGCGTGTCGAGCGGAACGATGATCTGCGACTGCTGCTTGTGCTTGGGCTGGGACGGGTCGGTCTTGCCCATCACGATCGCGACCTTGCAGTGGCTGTCGCCCACGCCCGACGACCACCATTTGCGGCCGTTGATCAGGTAGTGGTCCGACTTGCGCTCGATGCGGGTCTCGATATTGGTGGCGTCCGAAGAGGCAACCGCCGGCTCCGTCATCAGGAAGGCCGAGCGGATCTCGCCTTCCATCAGCGGCTTCAGCCATTTGCGCTTCTGCTCTTTCGTGCCGTAGCGGTGGAAGACTTCCATGTTGCCGGTGTCGGGCGCCGAGCAGTTGAAACACTCGGAGGCGAACGACACGCGGCCCATCAGTTCGGACAGGGGAGCGTATTCGAGGTTGGTGAGGCCGGCGCCGCGGAACTCGTCATCGTCATGCTCGCTGGGCGGCATGAACATGTTCCAGAGGCCTTCCTTCTTCGCGATCTTCTTGATGTCGTGAACGATTTGCGGCGTGACCCAGCGATCGCCCGCCTCGTGCTGCTTCTGGAAGGTCTCGACGTTCGGATAGATGTGCTTGTCCATGAACGCCGAAACGCGGCGGATATAGTCCTTGGTTTTTTCGCTGTGCTCGAAGTTCACTGGAGTTGCTCCCTTTGGCCGCCCGGTTCAGCGCCACGCCCCGTTATTCGGACCCCTGTCCGTCGGGTGCGCAGCCGCGCGGTTATCACCTCTTGGTGATATGGTGGGTAGCCGCGCCGCCGGGGCAAGGCAATGGGGTTCCAGGTTGGTTTTCCCGCCGCGAGGGAGGGATCAGTTGCGGCCGATGGGTGTAACCGACACCGTGCGTTCCGCAACGCTGGCAAGATCGCGCCACCAATAGCCGACAAGGGGCACAATCTGGCCGCCGACACTGTCGACCTTGCGGCCGGCATGCTCGCCTTTCAGCGCTTCGTAGAAGTCGCGGGCCGCCCCGTTGTCACGAAGCACCCAGAGACCGCCGGAGAACATACCACGACGGATGCAGTGGTCGGCGGCAGCTTTCATCAAGGCCCGGCCAACGCCAGCCCCACGATGTTCCTTCAGCACGTAGAGCATGCTGACTTCCGCTTCCCATGGCGCAAACGCCTCGCGCGAGGCGCCGACCGTGACGAAGCCCACGACTTCCTTGCCCGAGCCTGCAATGTAGATGGCGTCGTCGAGGTCTTCGGACCGGCGGTCGCGGTTGGCGCGCCAGCGAGGCATGAGCCGTCGCTCGCTTAGATTTTCAAGGTAGGATCCGTCCAGCAAGCCACGATACGCCTCCTTCCAGGTGCGCTCGTGGACGCGGGCGATGCCGGCAGCGTCCGTGCGGCGGGCATTGCGAATGTGGATCATCCCTCGCCTCCTTCCGACTCGCCAAGATTGAGGTGCGAAATCGCGTTGCGCAAGAGCGGTACATTCGACAGGCGAAGGTCCGAACTGCTATCTGCCTCGCGCCAGTCCCGCATGTTCCCGTTTTGATTCGGTAATTCCCCACCCGACGATGTCCCCGACCGTCATCGCCATCATCCTTGCCGCAACGCTGATAACCGCCGCGATATCCGGCGTGTTCGGCATGGCCGGGGGCCTGATCCTGATGGGCGCCCTGACCTCGGTCGCGCCCGTGGCGACGGCCATGGTGCTGCACGGGTCGATCCAGATCGTTTCCAACTTTTCCCGCGCGGCGTTTCTCTGGAAGCACATCTCCTGGGCGATTGTAGGCCGGTACTGCCTCGGAATCGTCGGGGCCGTGGTCCTGATCGCAAGCATTGCGTGGCGGCCGACCGGGCCGACGGTTTTCATCATGCTTGGCCTGACCGCGATGGTGGTGTGGATCCCGAAATCCTGGGTCGAGGTGAACGTCGAGCGAAAGTGGCAGGCCGAGCTTTGCGGGTTCATGGTGCAGACGGTGAACACGTTGGCGGGGGTTGCCGGTCCCTTGCTGGACATCTTTTTCGTGAAGACGCTACTGCCGCGCCAGACCGTGGTGGCGACCAAGGCGACAACTCAAGTGCTGGCCCACGCCGTGAAGATCGCCTTCTGGGGCTTCCCGCTGGTCGCGATGCTGAACGATCCGGCCCGGGCGAGCGAGGCGCACTTTCCTCCGCTATGGGTTCTCGGCGCCTGTGTGCCACTGTCCTTGATCGGCACCTGGCTCGGGGGGCTGGTGCTGGACCGGATGACGGATGTCGGCTTCCGTCAGTGGACCAAATGGATCGTGACGGCGACCGGGACAGTCTACCTGCTGCGCGGCTTCTTTCCCGGCCTGATCCAGTTCGGCTGACCTATTCGACCGAGCAGAACTGTTCGTTGTTGGTCGCCTTCTTGCCCGCCTCGCAGCCGGCATGCGTGAAGGGATCGAGCTGGCTGGACAGCCAGTGGCTGCGTTTTTCGATTTCCTCGACCGAGGTCGTGGCCGATGGCGGCTCGCGCGTCCAGGCCGGGAAGTCCTTCAAGGTGCATGCTTCGCCTGTCACGAGGCCTTTGGCGCAAACTTCGTTGCGCAGCTGGACAAGGTTGGCGGCTGCGGACTTCAGCGCAACGTCGGCGTTGAAGAGCTGATTTTCGAGCACCTTGTCATCGGCGTACGGCGCTTCCTTGGCGCCTTCCATCGCCCTGTCGACGATCACGCCCCAACGCTGGGCGTCGATCGAGACGACGAACGGATCGAGCGGTTCTTTCGAGCCCGACGCACCGGAGGCCGCCGGAGCTTTCTCACCGCAGGCGGCGAACGCCAGGGCGGTCAGCGCGATGGTTGCGAGTTTAGTGGACATGGCAAAACTCCCCAAGACGGCGCCCAGTCTAGCAGGCTTCCGTCCGGAGGTATGGCGGATTGCAGGCGGAAAAGCAGATCAGCCGGCTTCGATAACCGGCGGTTTTTGTGGTTCGTCGACCCGGCGCTCGGCGCCGCCAAATGCGCCCGGGCGCTGGCGCCGTTCCGGTCCCACGTATTCCGGCGTGTCCATGAATGGGCGCGAACTGGTCCGAGCGGCGGTGATCTTCTTGAGAAGGTTATCGCCCGAAGCAGGAAAGAGAACGTATTCGTGGGCGCCGCCATCGATTGCAGCGTTGATTGTGGCGAGGTCGCGCTGGGGAGAGACCGCGACGACAGGTATGCGGCGATCCGGGCTCTGCTCCGACCTACGCAGGAATCGCAGCGTCGTGAGTCCGTCATCGGCCTGCGACGGGCCATCGACATAGACAATCACCGCATGCGGCTCAGCGATTGAGAACGCCGCGACGGTCTGATCGATCGTGGCGGCGAGATGGATGCTACGAACGCCGAGGCCGCGCATCGCCATGCGCAAAGTGCGTGCTATGCTCAAATTGTTCGTGGAAATGAGGACGGTAACGTCCGCCGGATTCTTCATTAGTCTTCCCCTGCCGAGTAAAGACATACCCGGTTTGGGTTAACGCAAACCTACGTAGGTTAAGAAGTTGCGGCGTTCAGGTTAGCTGATGCGCCGCCAGCCGCGCATAAACGCCGTTGCCGGCGATCAACTCGTCGTGGGTGCCGGATTCAACGACACGCCCGGCGTCCATCACGAAGATCCGGTTGGCGCGCCGAACCGTGGCAAGCCGGTGGGCGATCACGATGATTGTTCGCTTGCCGGCCAGTTCGGCCAGCGCCTGCTGAACGCGCGCTTCGCTTTCGGAGTCGAGCGCACTGGTCGCCTCGTCGAGCAACAGGATCGGCGCCTCCGACACCAGCGCGCGGGCAAGCGCGATACGCTGGCGTTGGCCGCCCGACAGGTTGCGGCCGCCCTGGCCGGAGGGGGCGGACCAGCCGCCGGGAAGCGCGTCGACGAAGTCGCAAGCGGCAGCTTTGGCGGCGGCCCTGACCTGTTCGTCGGTCGCGCCCGGGCGGCCGACAGCGATGTTTTCCCGGACGGTGGCGTCGAACAGAAAGGCGTCCTGGGAGACCAGTGCAAAGTTGTGACGGAGCGAGGCAAGCGTCACATCGCGAACATCATGGCCGTCGATGCGGATCGATCCCCTGCCGGCGTCATAGAGGCGGAGCAGCAGGTTGAACACGGTGGATTTGCCCGCGCCAGACGGCCCGACCAGCGCCACCGTTTCCCCCGGCTGGGCGGAGAAAGTCAGCTTCGAGAGCACAGGGCCGTCGCCGGAATAGCCGAATTCAACATCGTTGAACTCCAGCTTGCCCTTGGCCCTGCCGAGGGGGCGGGCGTCGGGCCGGTCGATGATTTCGGGCCTGGCGTCGAGTACCGCGTAGATGCGCGCCGCGGCGGCCATGCCTTCGTTGACCACCGAGTTGAGCGTGCCGAGCGCCCGGACCTCCGGCGAGGCGATGCCAATCGCGGCGATGATGCCGAGAAGGTCGCCTACCGTGACTTGGCCGGAAGCAGCGCGCCAGCCTGCGA
>DASZSI010000070.1:0-9653 GCA_035548775.1 Hyphomonadaceae bacterium | reverse complement strand
CCCATGGTGCCGATTTTCTGCCCAATCGCCACCTTGGCCCCCGTCGTCACCGAAATCGAGTTCATGTGGCCGTAGCGGGTTTTGAACCCCCCGCCATGGTCGATCTCGACCACGCGGCCATAAGTGCCTCGCATGCCGGCGTAGGTAATTGTCCCCGGCGCCGTCGCAACGATCGGCGCTCCGAGTCGCGATGCAAGATCTGCGCCCTCGTGGAAGGCCGTCTTGCGGTTGAACGGGTCCGACCGGTAGCCGAAGCCCGAGGTCTCCCGGTAGGCCTCGACGGGTGCGCCAAGGGGCAGGGCGTGGATCGCATTTTCGTATTGCTGCGCTTCCTCCAGCCTGGCCTCCACCTCGTAAACCCGGCGCTTGAACGGGTCGGCGGCGTCGGCGGAATAGCTGGCGTCAAGGGTCGAGACCGGAATCATCGGTCCGCCCATCCCGGACTGCTCGAGAACCTTCGAGGCGGATACCCCTGTCAGGCGAATCACGCCCCGCGCCCGTTCGGCGCGCTCGACGGCTTCGTCTTCGGCGGCGTCGAGGAACTGGGCCTGCTCGTTGATCAGCTTGTTGGTGCGGCCGCGGAAGCCGGCGGTCTCGTTGGAGGCGGTGTCTTTCGCATCCGGCCGGCTCTGGCGCGGATCGCCTTCCTCGATCGTCGAGTCGACCAGGAGGTCCGCGTCATCGCCGTTAAGCGCAACGGCCGACGCGCTGTCCTGGCCTTCAAGGCTGGCGAGCAGCCGCTTCAGGGTCTTGTGCCGGTCCTCGGCCTGCTTGATCGCCGAATTGAAATCCTCGGTGCGCGTTTCGAGCAGGGTGAGTGCGGTTTTCTCGCGCGCCAGCGCTTGGCGGAGATCTCGCTCCATGCGTGCATTCTTGCGGTCGCTGCCAACGCCCTGGATGTCGAGCGCGGGGCCGCGCAGCAGAACGGCGACGGTCGCGAACAGGCACCAGCCGACGATCAGAGTCGCGGCACCGGCCATCATCGCCTGGCGCCAGGGAGAGATCGAAACATACCGGACCGACCCACCGCTGCGATGGTAGATCTGTCTCTCCGGGAAGGCCTTTTCGAAGAACGCTCTCGTGCGTGACTTCAGGTGCTTGACCGCCATTTACGCCGCCTGATCAATCGCTTTACGCGCCAAGGCTTCGCCGCCCACCCGAAATGTTACCTGGCGGCCACATGGATAACTCAGAAATTCGCGCACGCGAACCCCTCGGATGAGCTTTTTGAGGCACGTTAATGGTTGTCGCTTAAGCGCCCGTGAATGCTGGAAAAGGCTATCAAGCTTGGTTAACGAGCGCCTGCTAAAGTCTCGTAAACTGCTTCGGCGTGGCCAGCGACACGGACCTTTCGCCACACCTGTAGAATCACCCCCTTGGGGTCGATCAGGAAGGTGGAGCGGATGACCCCCATGAACTTCCGTCCATAGAGTTGCTTCTCGCCCCACACGCCGAATGCCTCGCAGACTTTGCCGTCCTCGTCGGCGCCGAGTCGGACCTTCAGCTTGTACTTGGCGATGAACTTGGCGTGGTCTTCCAGCGAATCCCGCGACACCCCGAGGATCGCGCCGCCCTTTCGGTTAATGCGCGACTGCATGCCGCTGAAAGCTACAGCTTCCTTTGTACACGCCTCAGTATCATCCTTGGGGTAGAAGAAGAGCACCAAGTGCTGGCCAGAATAGTCCGAAAGGCGAGCTGATCCTCCGCTGCTCACGGTTAAGTTAAACCGGGGCGCCGGGTCGCCTGCTTCAAGTGTTTTGGTCACAATCGGTCCGCATTTGTGTGGTGTTGGGAAGAGTGTCCGAAGTGTACCGTCTTTCAGCACGCCCGGTGAAGTATCGCCACCCGGCTAGCTGGGGGCATGGAGCCTTTCCTTGAGGGTTTCTCCCAAGCTCCTGATCTTCGAGATCCTCGCCTTCCTGGTTTTCGCGGTGCTGGCCGGCGCCGGATTCCTGGCTTGGCGGCTGTCCCAAGGACCGATCGATCTCGAACTTCTGCGGCCCCAGGTCGAACGTTCGCTGTCCGAGGCGCGCGGCGGACAACCCGTCAAGATCCAGAACCTGGTCCTCGAATGGGTGGCCGACCGGGGCAAGGTGGAAGCCGCCGCCAGGGGCTTCACTGCGCTCGACGCCAAGGGCGCCGTGATGTTCCAGGCACAGCGGGCAACCATCGCGCTGGACGCCGGCTCGCTTCTCTCCGGGAAATTCCACACGCGCCAGATGCGGCTCGAGAACGGCACGGCGACCGTGCTGCGCTCAAAGGACGGCGTGTGGTCGCTTGCCAACATCGTCCTCCTCAAGGAGCCGGCGAGCGACAAGCCCTTCGATCCGCTCAAGGACATCAACTGGACCACGCTGGCCACGCCGATCCGCGCCCTGATCTCCGCGGGTTCGTTCGAGCGGGTCGAACTCGCCAATTTCCGGTTCAACGTCATCGACCAGAAGTCCGGGACGAACTGGACCGCGAACCCGGTGGGCGGCGTGTGGACCGCGACAAAGGACGGCGTCGCGCTCAACCTGGACGTGAAGCTCGCGGGCGCGGCGGCCGACCAGCCCAACCGGATCGCCATTTCATTGGCCTCGGACGGGGCGGTTACGCACGCCACCGGCAAGCTGGCTCTCGAGGGCGTTGACCCAACGCTGGTCGCCAAGATGTTCGGCTATGCCGGCGATGGTTTTGCATCGTCGAAACCGGCCAACGCCACGTTTGCGATGGAGGCGACCGAGAAGGGCGGGCTGCAGAGCACGAAGCTGTCGCTCTCGGATGTAACGGGCCACGCCACCTATAACGGGCAGGAAATCGCGGTCGCCAATCTGGCGTTCGACGCCGCCTATGATCCCGCCACCAAGATCGCGACCCTGCAGTCGCTCAACATCGCCTCCGATCGATTGACCGGCCAATTCACCGGCACGGCCGATCTTTCAGCGTTCATGGCCGGGGATGCCACCAAGCCGACGCCGGTGAAGCTGACCGGCAAGAACGCGATCGTCGGTTTCACGCCCACCTTCCAAACGCCATGGCCGCTCGCCTCGGTCGACGTCGAAGGCACGGTGGCCACCGATCTCCAGCGCTTCTCGATCACCAACTTTCGGGCCGAGACCGGCGCGCTGACGGTAGCAGGCTCCGGCGAGGTTTATTTCGACGGGCCGCCGGAGGCGCGGAAGATCGGCGTAAAGGCCAGCGTTGTGGGAACCGGCTTCGCGACGCCGCAACAAGTCATTCAGTTCTGGCCAGTGAAGCTGGGCGAGGGTGCGCGCCAGTGGGTCCACGAGCACATCCTGGATGGCAAGGCCAACAAACTGGTCTTCAACGTCGATTGGACGCCCGGGGCAAACGAGAAGGGCTTCCTGCCCAACGAGAAGCTGTCGCTCGACTTCAATGTCGAAGGCGCCGCCGTGAAGTTCCTGGACGATTATCCGCCCGTCACGGGCGTTGCGGGCGTCGGGCATCTCAAGGGCAACAGCCTCACCATCGACGCTACAGCAGGCACGCTTGCCGGATGGCAGCTCGACGAAGGCAAGGTGATCCTGCCGCAATTCGCACCGCACGGCGCCATGATGGACATCACGGTCTCCGGGCGTGGGGACCTGACGCCGATGATGAAGGTGCTGGACCAGTCCAACCTGCACGTCGGTTCGCGATACGGGCTTGTCGTCGACCAGATGACCGGCGTCGGCGGCGCCGAACTGCATTTCCAGCGGGAGATGGGCGAGGACCCGGCGAACGAACACATCCTCTACCAGATCAAGGGCGGCTTCCGCGGCGCGTCGGCGCCGAACATCGCTCTTGGGTTCGGCCTCAGCGACTCCGATGTGACCTTCGAGGTGAACCAGGACGGCATTGCGGTGGCGGGCGCCGGCAACTTTGGTCCCGCTCCCGTCGTGTTCGACTGGAAGGAAGGGCAGGACAAGACCGGCAAGGTGTCGTCCGATCTCACTGCCAAGGCGCGCGTGACGCCCGACCTGCTCAACGCCTACGGCGTCGCCGCTCGCAACATGATGCAGGGCGAGGCTGCGATGGAGCTAAAGGCCTCGGGCTCCGGCGGGCGCGATTTCAACACGATCACCGCCAACCTCGATTTCGGGCATGCGCAACTTGACCTGGCCGAGTTCGGTTGGCGCAAGAAATACGATGCTCCAGCGCAGGGCGTGTTCCGATACGGCAAGGACGACAAGGGCGGTCTCTGGACCGGAGACATTCGGGGAGACGGGCTCGAATTGACGGGAAGCGCGCGCATGGACCAGGCGGGTGGATTCCAGTCTGCGGATATCGAGCGCATCTTCTCCCGTGAAAGCGTCGATCTGCACGGCGGCGTCGCCCGCGAGCCCGATGGCGGCTACAAGGTCGCCCTGGCCGGCGCCTTCTTCGACGCCACGCCGTGGATGGACACCATTCTCAATATGTCCGGCGGCAAGGACGGCGAGGATGCCGCCGCGGGCGGCGAGCATCCGGGCGATCCGGGGCCGCTGCTCGAAGTCCAGCTCAACGCCGACCGGCTTCGCCTGCGAGAGAACGCGGAGATGACCGAGGCCAAGGTGGCCTTCGCGATGGACAACACCGGACCTCGCAACGCCACGGTCACCGGCGCGGTCGGCAAAGGCAAGAAAGTCGACGTTGCGATTACCGGCGAAAGCGATGTTCGAAATGTCTCGATCAAGTCGGACGACGCCGGCTTTGCCGCGAAGGTGCTGCTGAAGCTCGACTATCTGGTCGGCGGGAAGATGACGCTCAACGGCAAGTTCGCCAAGGGCAACGGCAACGCGGACGTGACCATCACGGACGTTCGCCTGATGAATGCGCCTCTGGTCGCCAAGCTCCTGTCGATTGCGTCGCTGCGCGGGCTGGCCGACACCCTGAATGGCGACGGCGTGCTGTTCACCGAGATCAAGTCGCCGCTGCATCTTCAGGACGGCCGCATAGACCTGCCGGGCCTGCGCGCATCCGGCCCAGCCATGGGCATCACCGCACGTGGCTGGATCGCGCCGCAGGACAACGAACTCAGCCTTGATGGCGTGCTGGTGCCGTCGTTCGGCGTGAACTCGCTGCTTGGCGGCATCCCGATCATCGGCGACCTGTTCGTGTCGCGGCAGGGCGAGGGGATGTTCGCGCCAACCTATTCGGTGCGCGGCACGTTCTCCAAGGCGCAGGTGATGATCAACCCGGTTGCGGCGCTGACGCCAGGCGTGCTGCGCAGGATTTTCGAGAACCCGTCGGAGCCGCCGCCCGCCGATGCCGCCGCCACGCCGGAAACACCGGTTGCCCAGAACGCGCCGCGCCTGCAGGCCAAGGGCCAGAAGAAGCCGAACTAGACTGCCTTGAGGCGCGCGTGCCGCTTCTTGCCGACCGACAGCCGCGCCGAACCATCTGCGTCCAGGGCTGCTTCGCCGATCATCAGTTTCTCGTCGCTGACAGCTTCGCCGTTGAGCTTCACCGCATTGCCCTGGATCGAGCGCCGCGCTTCGCCTTTGGACTCAGCGAGGCCCGCCGCGACCAGCGCATCGAGAATGCCGTAGCCCGCCGCCAGCTTCGCACGCTCGACCTCGAAGGTCGGCATGTTCTCGCTGGTGCCGCCCTTGAAAACGGCTTCGGCCGCGGCGCTGGCTTTCTTCGCTTCGTCGGGCCCGTGCAGCATGGCGGTTGCTTCATCGGCGAGGCGTTTCTTGGCCTCGTTGATGGCGGCGCCTTCGGCGCGTTCGTAGGTCGCGATCTCTGCTTCCGGCATGTCGGTGAACAGGCGCATGAAGCGGCCGACGTCGGCATCCTCGGTGTTGCGCCAGAACTGCCAGTAGTCGTAGGGCGAGCGCATCTCCGGGTTCAGCCACACGGCGCCTTCCGCCGTCTTGCCCATCTTGCCGCCCGAGGCGGTGGTGATCAGCGGCGTGGTCACGCCGAAAACGGGCAGGTCGATGATGCGGCGCGTGAGGTCGATCCCGTTGACGATGTTGCCCCACTGGTCGGATCCGCCCATCTGGATGCGACAGTCGAAGCGCTTCGCCAGCTCCAGGAAGTCGTAGGCCTGCAGCAGCATGTAGTTGAACTCGAGGAAGGTGTACGGCTCCTCGTTGCGCAGCCGGCGCGCGACCGTCTCCTGCGCGATCATCTTGTTGATCGTGAAATGCTTGCCGAAGTCGCGCAGGAACTCGATGTACTTCAGCTCGTCGAGCCATTCGGCGTTGTCGATCATGATCGCGTCCGAAGGTCCCGAACCGAACTTCAGGAACGGTTCGAAATTCTTCTTGATCGAAGCCATGTTGGCCCTGATCTCCTCGACCGTCAGTATCGGGCGCGACTTTTCCTTGTCGGTCGGATCGCCGACCTTCGTCGTGCCGCCGCCCATCAGGACGATTGGTTTGCCGCCCGCCTGCTGAAGCCGGCGCAGGTTCATGATCTGCACCAGCGAGCCAACGTGCAGCGACTTCGCCGTGCAGTCGAAGCCGATATAACCCACCGCGATGTTGTTGGAGCAGTAGCTGTCGAGCCCCTGTTCGTCCGTCATCTGATAGACGTGGCCGCGACCGATCATTTCCCTGAGGAACGTCGATTTCGGCTTGAAGGGCTGGGTGTTCACGAGAGGCTCCTAGAGGTCTGTTTCGACCGGAGGCCATCTCACATCGCCGCCGGCTTGGGCGGCATGCAAAGTCGCACCGCCCGCTATTTCAGCGTGCGGTAGTAATACGAAGCGAGTTGGGCGCGGCGCGACATGGCGGCGGTGATACGGGGCGAGCCGCAGGCGGTCAAGCCAGCCGTCTCCCGCGGGCTAGGCGTTCGCAGCCGCTTCCCCTGCCGCGCCCGGCCGCAGCAGGCCCCAGATCCAACCGATGAGTGTGGCGATAAGGACCGGGAAGGCGAAGGCTGGCAGCGGCTGCGTCAGGGCGGTGACGCCCGCGCCGGACATGATCTGGAACGCCGTAATGGCGAACAAGGCCGCGGCGACAAGACCGATCAGACGCACCGCCAGCGGGAAGACGGCCGACGTGCTGATCATCGCGAGTCCGACGGCCCACAGCGCGGACCCCGCGCCAAATACAGGCGCGCCCGCCACGACGTCCTGGCCAGCGGTCGAAATCACCAGGCCCTGGCCAATTGCAAATGCGAGGAAGCCTGCCGCCGCCAGGTCCTGCTTTGCGCGGAGAAAGCATGCTGTGAGGACGGCGCTCGCCATCACAAGCGCCGAACCATCAAGAGTCCAAAGTAGGCCGCGCAGCGGAGGTTCAACGAATGTGCCCGCCATGCCAGCCGCGCCGCCGACCGCTAGGCCAATGGATGCAAGCAGGTTGAGCTGTCGTGCGGCCATATGATCCTCCCCGAACATCGTCCCGATATTCAGCCTAGGCGATGCGGCTCAGCGGCGCGATCAGATTCTCGGGAGTTGGCGCTGCGTCACGCGCCGCCTATCTCCGGCTCTGTGCCAGGGCCGCGCAGGAGGAGAATCCGATCGCCCCTTGGATGTCGTGCAAGGCGCAGGAGGCGACAGCAATCCCGTCTGCGCTCTGCCGGTCGGCGACTTCATAGCCGATCCATTCGCCCACGGGCGGGCGGGCCAGGTACAGCGTCACATCCGAGTTGATGAAGTTGAGGCCGGTGTCCGATGCGTTGGAGGTCGGGCTCGTGAAATCGATGCCGGTCGCAACGCGGCTGAACGGCGTATACGTCTCGCCGCCCACCAGCGGGCGCACTTCGCGCAGCCAGGTGCGCCGCGGCCCGGGCGCGCGGAACCCGCGACCATGGCTCGCGCCCGGTGGCAGGATCGGGCGCATCTCCCACTTCTCGGTGAACGGCTGCTCCGGCGGGGGAACCTGTTCGGGGGGCGGGGCGTCCCAGGCAGGACGTGACCAGACATGCGCCTCGGGCTGCTGCGAGCGACGCAGCAGCTGGCATGATGCGCGCGCCGAGGACACGCCGCCGGAGAACAGCTCCGCCTCGATCACCTTGATGCGGCCGCCCTGGCGGACCAGGCGCGTCGTCACGGTTACAGGCGACAGGTCGGGCAGGCGATAGAGGTCCGCGGTCAGTCGGGCCGGCTGCAGGTCGGGTTCGCCGTACTGCTGTTCGATCACGTGCGCGAACAGGCCGATCATCACACGCGCATGCAGATTGTCCCGAGGTCCCCAGAACCCGGTCGCCATGCGTGTCGGCGCATATGCGTCGCCATCACGGTGAAAGAAAGGTTCGGCTGTCTCGCTCAAGACGCTCAGGCCGGCGCCTTCGTGCGGTGCATCGCGCAGATCTTGTTGCCGTCCGGATCGCGCAGGTAAGCGAGATAGAACCCGCTGGGTCCGGGGCGCAGGCCGGGCGGATCCTCGATCGGCGTGCCGCCAGCTTTCACGCCTGCTTCGTGGAAGGCATGCACCTGCTCCGGCGTCGTGCAGGCGAAGCCGACCGTGCCGCCATTGGCATGGCAGGCTTCCTTGCCGTCGATCGGGGTCGAGACGCCGAATACGCCGGTCTTGGTGCGCCAGAACACGCGGGTCTTGTCTGGATGCTTGTCGACGAAGCCCGGCGGCACGCCGACTGTGGCGAGCACGGCGTCATAGAACGCCTTCGAGCGATCCGGGTCGTTTGTGCCGACCATCACGTGCGAGAACATTGTAAGCGAACCCCGTCTCAGCTCTGTTGTTGCGGCGGCTTCGGCAGCGGCTTGGCGGCGTCCTTGATCGCTTTCGCCTCAGCGGCCTCTTTCTGCGCTTTCTCGAAAGCCTTCATGCGGCGCTTGAGATAAGCGGCGGCGGTTTTCTCCAGCTCGTCCAGCTTGCCCTGGAAGAAATGGTTTGCTCCGGAAACCGTCGCGCGGTCGATGATCTCACCCTTCTGTACACGGACCTTGGTGAGCGAGCGGTCGATGTCCGCGGGCGGCGCGACCACATCCTTGTCGCCCGAGATGATGATGCCGGAGGCTGGGCAGGGCGCCAGGAAGGAGAGGTCGTAGTGGTTCGCTGGAGGAGCTACGGCGATGAAACCGTCAATCTCCGGACGGCGCATCAGCAGCTGCAAACAGATGTAAGCGCCAAAGCTGGAGCCCGCGACCCAGCACTGGCTCGGACTTTCGTTCAACGATTCGAGATGATCGAGCACGTACGCGGCATCTGAAAGTTCAGCCACGCCCGCATCGAACGTACCTTGGCTGCGTCCCACGCCGCGGAAGTTGAAGCGCATCGTGGAGAAGCCGTGTGCAGCGAACATCTCGAACAGGGTGATCGTCACCGGGTCCTGCATCGTGCCGCCGGCTTTCGGGTGCGGGTGTAAAATAAGCGCGATAGGCGGGTTTTCGCCGGGCGCAGGTTGGTAGCGCGCTTCGATTCTGCCGGCGGGTCCGGAGATGATCAGTTCGGCCATGTCGCGCTTGCCTTCGTGGGGGAACTAGCGGGTTTACGTCCCAAGGCGCCCGTCAAACACCATTTCGGGCTCGGATTTCAAGTTTTTTAGGATGCGAACCGGTGATCCGGTTTTGGTCGAGGTGCGTAAACCGGCTCGGAAGCCGGGGAAATGCCCTTCGGCAAGGGGGAATAGAAAGCTGGTTGTACATGCGTGTCGGGTCCAAAGGACGGTATGCGGTCATCGCCCTGGTGGATGTAGCTCAGAATTCAGCTCCGGGGCCGGTTGCCCTGGCTGAAGTCGCTGAGCGGCAAAAAATCTCCCTTTCCTATCTGGAGCAG
>DASZSI010000069.1:0-2364 GCA_035548775.1 Hyphomonadaceae bacterium | reverse complement strand
GATCGCCCCGATGGCAGTGTTGGCCACTCTTGCGGCAGACCAGCGCCGCGCGCTCTTGGCCGTGAAGCGCAGCGCGTAGTCCTCCAGCGTCTGGTTGGCAACCCATTGATTGTACTGACGCCTGACGCGGTCTATCCGCTGCCGCCCTGCCACGTCTTGAAACTCCCGACCCGCAATGAAGCTTTCAAAACCCCTCGCAAGACCCATACCAAGAGCCTACGTCGCGATTTTGCGGTGCAATATACGCGATCTTGCGTATCAGTGAGCTGCACAATTTCAAGCCATCCTCGTCTGACCAAAAAGCGTGTCCTCGAAAACAGATGGGGTGCTCATGTCAGACGAATACAAACGGGGCCTGAAATCGCCGTTTCGGCGCAAACTGCTGAAGGGAGCAGTCGCGCTGCCGGCCCTTTCACTGCTGCCGCGGACGGCGCTAGCGGACGTTCCTCCGACTTCCGCGGTCAATACCACGGGCCTCGCGGTAACGGATAGCGAAGTCACCGTCGGTATCCTTCACTCCGTGACCGGCACCATGGCGATTTCGGAGACCGGCTCGGTGGAAGCTGAAAAGCTCGCAATCGACCAGATCAACTCCGCGGGCGGCGTGCTCGGGCGCAAGATCAAGTTCATCCAGGAAGACGGCGCCAGCGACTGGCCGACATTCGCCGAGAAGGCGAAAAAGCTACTGGTGAACGACAAATGTGCCGCCGTGTTCGGCTGCTGGACCTCCGCCTCGCGCAAGGCGGTGCTGCCAGTGTTCGAGCAGTACAACGGCATGCTCTATTACCCGACCTTCTACGAGGGCCTCGAACAGTCCAAGAACGTCATCTACACCGGCCAGGAGGCGACACAGCAGATCATCGCTGGCCTGGACTGGGTCAACAAGACCAAGGGCGCGAAAAGCTTTTATCTGCTCGGCTCCGACTACATCTGGCCGCGCACGTCGAACAAGATCGCCCGCAAGCACATCGAGAACCATCTGAAGGGCTGCAAGGTGGTCGGCGAGGAATACTTCCCGCTCGGCCACACCCAGTTCAACTCCGTCATCAACAAGATCAAGCTGGTCAAGCCCGACGTGATCTACGCCATCATCGTCGGCGGCTCCAACGTCGCCTTCTACAAGCAGCTGAAGGCGGCCGGTATCGATCTTTCGAAGCAGACGCTGCTCACGATTTCGGTCACGGAAGACGAGATCGACGGCATCGGCGGCGAGAACATCGCGGGCGCGTTTGCCTGCATGAAATACTTCCAGTCGCTCGACAATCCCAACAACAAGGTCTTCGTGCCCGCCTTCAAGAAGATGTGGGGTGAGAAGACCGTGATCGGCGACGTGACGCAGGCGGCCTATCTCGGACCCAATCTGTGGAAGTTGACGGTTGAGAAGGCGCAGAGCTTCGACATCGACAAGATCGCCGCAGCTTCGCCCGGCGTCGAGTTCAAAGGCGCGCCGGAAGGCTATGTCCGCATCCACGAAAACCATCACCTCTGGTCGAAGACACGCGTCGGACGGGCGCGCGCCGATGGCCAGTACGACGTGATCTACGAGACGGCCGATCTGGTCGAGCCGAACCCGTTCCCGGCCGGTTACCAATGAGAGGCTGAGCGCCAGGCGCGCTCGACCCCTCCCGATGCGAACGGCGTGGATCTTGCGGTCCACGCCGACTCCGCGGCGCCGTTCGCGTACCGCGAAGGCCCGGCAGTGAGAAGACTCGGCAAGAAAGGACGGATCATGTTCGGTGACTATTCGCTCGGCGATCTCGGCGCCATCTTTGCAATGCAGGGCTTTGCCGGACTGATCCTGTTTTCGGTCTACGTGCTGATGGCTCTGGGGCTGGCCATCATCTTCGGCCAGATGGGCGTCATCAACATGGCCCATGGCGAGTTCATGATCCTGGGGGCCTACGTCACCTGGATGACGTCGAATGGATTCCAGCAATACGCGCCGTCGCTGTTTCCCGGCTACTTCTTTATCGCGATGACGCTGGCGTTCGTCGCCTCGGGCGCACTCGGCATGCTGGTCGAATGGGCGCTGATACGGCATCTCTACAAGCGGCCGCTCGATACGCTGCTGGCCACCTGGGGCCTGAGCCTGATCCTGCAGCAGGCCTATCGCTCGGTGTTCGGGGCCCGCGAGGTCGGTGTCGAACTGCCGGAATGGATGATGGGGTCCTGGCAGGCGACCGACTCCATCCAGATTCCGATCAATGGCATGTTCGTGATGGGCCTGACGATCCTGATCACGATCGCGGTTTCCTACGTGCTGTTCTGGTCGAGCTGGGGCAAGCAGGTCCGTGCGGTGGTGCAGAACCGCGTGATGGCGGGTGCGGTCGGCATCAATACCGAGAGGGTCGATTGCCTGACCTT
>DASZSI010000068.1:0-4562 GCA_035548775.1 Hyphomonadaceae bacterium | reverse complement strand
CGCATCTGGATGGAAACAAAGAAGCTTCTGGCGGCGCCTGATCCAATGCCCGGTCTTCAAGCGATGGAGCAGAGTGGAGTATTCGCGCAGCTGTTCCCTGAAGCCAAAGGCCTCGATCTCGTACGGCGCGTGGTCGCACTCGAAGCGCGCGAAAAATTCGCGCCCGATCCGATGCTGCGTTTCTTGTCTCTCTTCTGGAAGGAAGCGGCCGCCGTTCGCAAGGTCGCAAGCCGCCTCAAGCTCTCCAACGACGAGCGCCAGCGTCTCTCC
This sequence comes from Hyphomonadaceae bacterium, assembly GCA_035548775.1. Lineage (GTDB taxonomy): Bacteria > Pseudomonadota > Alphaproteobacteria > Caulobacterales > Hyphomonadaceae > UBA7672. Next base: position 4,292 of record DASZSI010000068.1, on the reverse strand, counting down.
TGGTCCTCGCAGGATGAAACCGCGATTTCCGTCAACATGCCGCCTGCCGGCATGCGCCGCGCTCTCTACGCTATCGGCCATCAGGTCTTCAGCGACCGCGTCCTCCTTCAATGGGCGCAGGAGGATACCGTCAACTGGTCCTCGCTATACACCGCTGCAATGGTATGGCAGCGGCCGGCGATGCCTGTCGCGGGTGAAGACCTGCTGGCTCGCAACGTCCCCGAAGGCCCTGCCATCGGCGCCGCTCTTCGCAAGATGGAGGAAGCCTGGATCGCCAGCGACTTCACGTTAGATCGGGAAGCGCTTCTGCGGCTGCTCTAGGCTAGTTCGCAAATACCGCCCAGGCGTTGAGATAGAGGGCAAACGTCAGCCAGAGCAGATAGGGCGCCTGCAACGCGGCGGCGAACACGCTGTGCCGCCTGAATTCCCGCATCATCATCGCGACCAGGATCCACAGCACCAAGATGTCCAGTAGCGCCGCGGCCGGTTGGTGCAAGCCAAAAAACAGGACGCTCCAGAACAGGTTCGGGACCAGTTGGAGAAAATAGAGGCCAAGCGCCGCCTCTGCCCGCCGCCATCCACCTCTCGCTCGCCACACCATACAGGCGCCGACGATCATCAGAGCGTACAGCGCCGGCCAGACGAGGCCGAACACAAAGCCGGGCGGCGTGCCAGGCGCCTTGCTGAGCTGGTCGTACCAGGGATCGGTGTCCCCCGCGGACACCAGGCCGCCTAAAGCGGCCACAAGCGCCGTCGCGGCGATGATGGCGATGAAGGCGATGAGGGTGAATTCGACCGGCTGGTCGGTTTCGCGGGCGAGAGTTTCGGTCGGGCGCATGGCTCGGGCTCCGGACGCTTCTGCGGGCGGGTCTGGAGTCAGCTAGGACGCTTTCCGGGGCGGACTAGGCCGGTCCAGGTTCCATCAAATCGCGGCGCCAGTTTCATGACCCTTTAACCCGTATAGTGCTAATAGCATATGTATGCCGCGAGCGCACAGCGCCATGACGGCGGGACGTTAGCCAGGGTTGGCCATGCTGCGAGCGTTTTTCCGTGACCGGCGAGGCGCTTCTGCCGTTGAATTTGCTCTGATTTCTCCATTTCTGGTGATGCTGGTCGGGGCGATCTTGGCCTATGGATCGATTTTCGCGACCTCGCTTAGCCTCCAGCAACTCGCCGCCGAAACAGCGCGCGCCACCATCGCAGGTCTCAGTGACGCCGAGCGGCTGAAACTCGCCCAGGACAAGCTGGCGGCGACCGAGGGCAGTTATCCGCTGCTCAACGCCAGCAAGATCACCTTCAGCTTTGATCCTGGCGCGAACTCCAAGCTCTCCCGCATCACCTTGAAGTACGACATGACAGGGCACCCGGCCTACGCGCTGGACAAGCTGCTGCCGATGCCGGCTTCGCCGCTGACCTATTCGATGATCATCACCGACGGCGACGGGGCGACATCATGATGTTCCGCATCGCGCGCGACCGTCGCGGCTCCGTCCTCACAGTCTTCGCCTTCAGCGCGATGGTGCTGTCCGTGATGACGGCGATCGTCATGAACCAGATCTCGTTCTACTGGGCCAAGCGCAAGCTCCAGTCGTCCGTCGACATGGCCGCCCTCATGGTCATGCAGTCCGGCGATATCTCCGCTGCGAACGCCAAGGCGTTGCTGATTAGTCAGGGCGGCAGCCCGAATGTCGAAGTGACGCTGGTGCGGGGGCACTATTCAGCCGATGCCGGCATCGATGCTTCCAAGCGCTTCATCGCCAACGCCACACCGATCAACGCGCTCCAGCTCGATGCAAAAATTCCCGCCGACAAGGTCATGTTTGGCGACATGCTGGGCGGCAACCTCAAGATCGCGGCAACGGCCCGCGCGGCTCGCCACACCACCGCCTCGGTCGTCATGGGCTCGCGTCTCGTGCGCGTCGAGGGTGGCCTTAGCGCGGCGCTGCTCAATTCAACCCTTGGCTACAACGGCAAGCTCACCGTAATGGACTACAACTCGCTGGCTTCCGCCAATGTCGACGCCGGACAGTTCCTGCAGGCGCTCAACATCAAGGCCAACATCAAGGCCGCGACCTTCGACGATGTCTTGAATTCGCAGGTCACAGTCGGCCAGATTATCAGCGCACTTGCGGCGACTAACAAGGATGGAACCGTGCTCGCCTGGCTGGGCAAGGCGTCTCCCCAGTCATCCAACAAGGTGATCCTCAACAAGATACTCGATCTCGGCTCGATGACGCATCTGCCGATCGACAGCGCCCTGGGCGGTGGAGCCATGCCGATCAGCGTCGGCGAAATCCTTGCGGGCTCGGTTTCGCTAGCCGACGGAGACCATCAGGTGGCCGTCGATCTTGCCAGTGTGCTCGGAGACCCGACCATCGCCAACGCGTCGCTGGACGTCGGTGAAAAGCCCCAGGTGCTCGACTACAAAGGCAGTTCGGACAAAGGAACCAGCCTTTCAACTTCCCAGTTCAAGCTCAACATTGGCGCACTAGGCGCTATCCCAGCAACCGCCGTGAAAGTCGATGTTTCACTGGCCAATGCTACCGTCACGATCGACGACATCAATTGCCATGCGGACGGCAAGGCCGATGTCACGCTGAAGGCAGTGACGTCCGCCGCCAGCGTCGGGCTCAAGGCCTCGATCCTGCCCAAGATCAACGTCGGCCTCGGCAGCGGCGAGAGCAAATCAGTGAAGTTTTCGCCCGACGACATCAAGGCGCAGACCTACAAGCCTGTGCGCTCCGGCCTCGGCCTTCAGCTCGGCGGCCTGACGGTCGCGCAAAAGCTGTTGTTCAATCCGGTCGACGCGCTGCTCGAAAAAGTTGGGCTCCACGTCGCGGAGGCGGATGTGAAAGTGATCGCAGCCACCTGCGGTTCGGCAGGCCTGGTCTATTGAGGCTCTATGGCCATTTCACCACGGGCGGCATCGACGACAGGATACTCGCGACATTGCCGCCGGTCTTCAGTCCAAATGTCGTGCCGCGGTCATAGAGCAGGTTGAACTCGACATAGCGGCCGCGGCGGACAAGCTGTTCCTCGCGTTCCGCAGCCGACCAGCTCTCTGCCATGCGCCGCCTCACAATTGCGGAATACACATCGGCAAAACCCTTGCCCACAGCCTGCGTGAAGGCGAAGTCCGCATCCCAGTCGCCCGTGTTGTAGCGGTCGTAGAATATCCCGCCGGTGCCGCGCGGCTCATTGCGATGCGGCAGGAAGAAATACTCCTCGCAATGCTTCTTCATCGCGTCGTAGTCCGCGCCGCCCTTGGGATGCGCCGCGCATGCAGCCTTCATTGCCGCATGAAATTCGACTGCATCGGGGAATGTCTGTTCGCGCTGGAAAGCGAGCAGGGGGGTCAGGTCAGCGCCGCCGCCAAACCAACTGTTGTCAGTAACCAGCATGCGCGTGTTCATGTGAACCGCCGGCACGCGAGGGCTCTGCATGTGAGCAATCAGTGAGATGCCGCTGGCCCAGAACTGTCCTCCGGACTTGTCCGCGCCTGGGATCGTCTTGGCGAATTCAGGCGAAAACGCGCCGTGGACGCACGAGACATGGACCCCGACCTTCTCGAACAGGCGGCCGCGCATCACGGCCATGGTCCCGCCGCCCTCGTCCGTCGAGCCGTCGCCGCGCTTCCAGGGCGTTTTCTCGAACCGCCCCGCGGGGCCCTTGAACAGGGGCGGGGAGGCGGCATCTTCCAACGCCTCGAACCGGCCGATGATCATGTCCTGGAGCGACGAGAACCAGGCGAGCGCCTTGGCCTTGCGTCCCTCGAGGAGGTCGGTCTGCTTGATGGATTGAACTTGCGCCATGCCGTTCTGCTAGCCAGAGAGGCTTTCCGCGTCCAGCGTTGGCAGATTAAGCCTTTCCAGAAACCCTAAAACCCGCCAAGTTTATCCCCAGGACGGCAGGCGGCGGATCGTTCGTCGCCGGTGAGGGGAGAAGCAAATGAAGAAGATACTGGTCGTGACGGCCATCGCGCTGCTGGCCGCCGCTTGCGGCGACAACGGCAAGACCGCGATGGTCAACAAGTGCGTCAAGGAAGGTCAGTCGCAGAAGGTCTGCGATTGCATTGTCGCCAAGATGGAGAAGTCGGTCGACAAGGATGTCTTCCGCGCCATGACGCTCGATGCGGAAGGCAAGACCGAAGAGTCCGAAAAGCTGATGAAGAGCCTGCCGGCTGAAAAGCAGATGTCAGCCATGGGCGCCTTGTCAGCGCTTGAGTGCGTCAGCCTCAACTAGATCGACCTGCAAGCCTGCAGCGCTTGTGTGTTGAACCGTCGCCGACGGCT
>DASZSI010000067.1:0-3958 GCA_035548775.1 Hyphomonadaceae bacterium | reverse complement strand
TCAGCGTGAAAGCCCGCTGCAGCGCCGAGGAATGGAAGGTGCGCGTGGATCTGGCGGCGCTCTATCGTCTGGTGGCGCTCTATGGCTGGGACGACCTGATCTTCACTCACATCTCTGCCCGCGTTCCGGGGCCTGAGCATCACTTCCTGATCAACCCGTACGGTCTGTTCTTCGAGGAGATAACGGCCTCCTCGCTGGTGAAGGTCGATCTCGACGGGAACATCGTCGAGCCGACCGATTACATGATCAACCCGGCCGGCTTCACCATTCACTCTGCCATCCATGCCGCGCGCGAGGATGCGAAGTTTGTACTGCATGTCCATACGGATGAGGGCGTTGCAGTGTCGGCGACCAAGGAGGGCCTGCTGCCGCTAAGCCAGACCGCGCTCGTGGTGCTGCCGAACCTTGCCTATCACGAGTACGAAGGCATCGCGTTGGATCATGGAGAACGTGAGCGCCTGGTGGCCGACCTCGGCGACAAGACACAGATGATGCTATGGAACCACGGCACGCTGGCGGTGGGCGAGACTGCCGCGCAGTGCTGGCTTGGCATCTATTTCCTCGAGCGCGCCTGCAAGGCGCAGGTTCTGGCCTCCACGCAAGGCCGCGAACATCTGCGCATGGCGCCGCCTGAATCTATTGAGGTCGTGAAACAACAACAGGCTGCCACGCGCGGCATCGGCGCCCAGCTGGCGTGGCCGGGCTGCCTGCGCAAGCTTGATCGCGACTCGCCAGGATATGACACCTGAGCTATAAAAGGCCGCCGCGGGATAGTCGGGCGGGCCCAAGGGGTGGGGAAAATGGTTGGGGGACGACGCGCGCAAGCGCGATTCATAATTGCTTTGACTGGTGCAGCTTCGGGCGCGGCGTCGCTCTCGCCCGCGCATGCAAGCGCATGGACGCAAGCAGCTGGCGACAAGCAGTGGTTCGGCAATGTATCGCGCGAGACCGGCGATTACGGCCAAACATGGCGTGCAGACGACTATGTTGAAATGGGTTTCGGCGGCGGCTGGGGCGCGACCGCGAAAATTGAAAGCGCGATCCGCATTGCGAACCAGTATGACGACAAGTCAGGTCTGCAGGTGGGGCTAGTGAAGTCTTTTGCCCTGAGCGCCAGGGCGTCGATTTCGCTCAGCGCCTCGGCCCTGGCGGGCGAGGATCTGGAAGGCCCCGATTGCCAGGGCGGTGGGTACGAAAGCCGCGCAGCGTTGGGAACATCCTACAATGTCTTCGGGCGCGAGGGCTTCGTAAATGTGGAGACGGCTCGACGCACGCGCGGCAGCTTATGCGACCGCACATTGGCCGAAGCAACGGCTGGTATCGATGTCGTTGGCGGACTCAAGCTGTTGGCCAAGGCCTACTCCGAGGACGGCGACGGCGCACATTCGACCAAGGCGGAAGCGAGCCTGCTTTATGACTTCGGACCTGTCAGTCTCGGCCTTGGTTGGCGACAAGAGGTTTCGGGACACTTCGAGGAGAAAGGCTGGGTGCTCTCCGCGTTGCGAAAGTTCTAACTTATTGCCGCGTGCTGATGAGCAGCCAGGCGACAATGTCACGCCGATCCTCAGGCTTGGCGAAGCCGTTGAACGTCATCGCGGTGCCCGGCAGGAAGGTTTGCGGCTTGGCGAGCCATTCATCCACGAGTTCGGGCGTCCACTTTTCCGACGTGAAGCCGGCCATCGCAGGCGAATACCTGAATTTCGGCGCCGTGCCCGGTTTACGGTCGAAGACGCCATGAAGGTTCGGGCCAACGCTGTTGCCGTCCCGGGCGTCGACCGAGTGACACGACTGGCACTTCGAGAACAGGCTTTTGCCATGTCCAACATTGCCTTCGTTATAAGGCGCCGGTAGCTCGGCGACGGTGGGCGCTGGAACGGCCGGCGCGGACGAGGCGGCCGGCGCGGACTTGGAATTCCCGCATGCCGCCAGTAGGGCCAGTCCAGCGATCAGCGGAATCAGATAGCCCTTTGTCATGAGACGCGCTCGCCCGATGGTTTCGTTAACCCTATGTTCCGGCGGGTCCGACGCCGCCGGGCTCGCCGGTTGCACCGTCGACGCCAAATTCGATAGATCATCTAAGTCCACAAGGGAAAATGTGACATGACGCTCGCCAGCTGGACCGGGGTTGCCACCGAAGCAGCGCGGATTTCGGCCGTCGACCTGAAGACGCTGGCCCAGCGGACCGACCTCGATAGTTTCATTTGGAAAGCGCCGCACATCGAGGTGGACGTTGCCAAGCAGCCGATCGATGCCGGCGCCATGAAGGCGCTGCAGGTCCTGGCGGCAGAACGGGGCCTGGAAGCGAAGATCAAGGCGCTGTTTGCCGGCGAGATCGTGAACGCATCTGAAAATCGTCCGGCCCTGCATTGGGCCTTGCGTGGCGGCGGCAAGGGCATCCCTGCAGTCGACGCCATGAACCGCGAGGCCGCAAAGGCCGCAGCCTTCGCAAAAATGGCCGCTTCAGGCGGTCTTGGGTTCACGGTGAAAACAATCCTGCATATCGGCATCGGCGGATCGGACCTTGGTCCGCGCCTCATCTGGGATGCGCTGCGTGACTATAATTCCAACGGCCCGGAGATCCGCTTCGCTGCCAACGTCGATCCGGAAGACTTCGAGGAAGCGACCACCGGCATCGATCCAAAGACAACGCTGGTGCTGGTCGTATCCAAGTCGTTCAAGACGCCAGAGACGGCATCTAACGCGAAGCTCGGCCGACAGTGGCTAGTCAAGCATCTTGGCGAGGCCGAAGCCAACAACCATCTCGCCGCCGTGTCGTCAGCGCCAGACAAGGCGAAGGCCTGGGGCGCCGCCGAGGATCGTATCTTCCCGATGGATGAAGCAGTCGGCGGTCGTTATTCCGTGTGGTCGTCGGTCGGTCTGTCGCTGCAGATCGCGCTGGGCGCCGATGTGTGGGGCCGCTTCCTCAAGGGCGGCGCCGAGATGGACGAGCATTTCCGCACGACGCCTCTGGCGAAGAACACGCCGGCGCGGCTCGCCATGATGGACGTTTTCCTGCACACCGCGCTCGGCATCACCAGCCGCACCGTGCTCGCCTACGCGCACCGCCTGCGCCGGTTGCCGGACTTCCTGCAGCAGCTTGAGATGGAATCGAACGGCAAGTCGGCCGCGGATTCGCCCGGCGGATTGATCGGCCCGACAGCGCCGGTGGTGTGGGGTTCGGTCGGCACGCTGGGCCAGCACTCCTTCCACCAGCTGCTGCACCAGGGCATGCGCCAAAGCGCCATCGAATTCGTTGCGGCCTTGGATGCGGGGGCGGGCGACAAGGAACGGGGGCGCGCTCTGCTCGCTAACGCGTTTGCGCAAGCGGAGGGGTTGCTTGCCGGCCGATCCGCAGCCGAGGCCGAGACGCAATTGGCGAAGCAAGGCGTCACGGGGACCAAAGCCAAGGAACAGGCCCGCGCCATGAACATGGACGGCTGCCGCGGCTCGACAACTGTGCTGCTCGACAAATTAACTCCCGACAGCGTTGGCGCGCTGATCGCCATGTATGAACACCGCACCTTCTCCGCCGGCGTGCTGTGGGGCATCAACCCGTTCGACCAGTGGGGCGTCGAGCGCGGCAAGGTCCTTGCCGAGGAGCTTGAGAAAGCCATCGGGGGCGCCGATGCGGGCAAGCGCGATCCCTCGACGTTACGCCTGGTGGAAAAGGCGAGGAAGACGCTGGGCTAGACAGCGCGTCTCTCCCGGTCGAGCTTGCGATGCAATTTGTGATGGGGATCGGGATGAGAGGCAGTGCTCTTGCGATGGCGATGCTGGCGGGCGCATGCGCAGGCACGCCCGATGTCACGCCCATCAATGGGCCGCTGATCTCTGCGCCTGTTGTCGAGCCGAGCGAATTGGGCGTCGATGCCGACACCATCGCGCTGGCGCTTTCCGGCGGCGGGGCCCGGGCAGCGTCGTTCTCGCTCGGCGTGCTTCAGCAATTGCGCGACACCAA
>DASZSI010000066.1:0-7856 GCA_035548775.1 Hyphomonadaceae bacterium | reverse complement strand
CAGTTCGACACCGACGTCGACGATGTGATCGTCGGCAACGACAAGATCGCCAACGTCGTCGCCCGCGATAAACGCAATGTCGCGGTGATGGGCGTTGCGCCGGGCGAAAGCAACATCGTCTTCCTCGACCGCTCGGGCCGGAAGCTGAAAGTGCTCGAAGTGTCGGTGACGGACGGCGTGGCCGGCATGGATCAGCTGCGCAACCTCGTCAAGAAAATGGTCCCGAACTCGAAAGTCGAGATCCAGGGCCTCAATGGCCGCATCCTGCTGTCCGGTTCGGTGCCGAACCTTTCCGCGTCTGATCGCGTCGTCCAGCTGGCGAGGACCTACGCCAAGGACGACAACAGCGTCATCAACATGATGACCGTCGCCGGCAAGGACCAGGTCGCGCTCAAAGTCCGCTTCGTCGAGATGCAGCGCTCCGTCATCAAGCAGATGGGCATCAACCTTTCCGGCGCGCTCAACTGGGGCGAGCTGACGCCGCGCATGTTCGAGACGGCGCTGAACCCGCTGACCGGCGCCAAGGAACTGACTGGCGCAATCACCAAGCCGTCCTGGGCGAATTCGTCCGCGATCGGCGTTTCCAACGCCTTCCCGATCGCTGGTTCCGCGCTCGGCGGTCTTGCCGCCAACCTCGGCTATCAGAACATCGTCGATGGCGCGCAACAAAGCTCGGTCGGCGCCAAGCTCAACGCCCTTGAACGCGTTGGTGTCGTGCGCACGCTGGCGGAACCGAACCTGTCGGCGATCTCCGGCGAGGCCGGCAAGTTCCTGGTCGGCGGCGAATTCCCGGTTCCGGTCGCGCAGGACCAGGGCAAGATCGGCATCGAGTTCAAGCCGTTCGGCGTGGGCCTCGGCTATACGCCGGTCGTTCTGTCCGAGGGCCGCATCTCGCTGCAGCTGTCGGTCGAGGTCTCGGAACTCAGTCAGCAAGGCGGTTTCCAGTCGAACTCTGTCGCCGGGACTGACCCGAACACCGGCCAGGCTGTGACGGGGCAGAGCATCACCATCCCCGCCCTGAAAGTCCGCCGCGCGGAAACCACGGTCGAGGTTCCTTCCGGCGGCAGCCTCGTGATCGCCGGCCTGATCCAGGAGCAGACCCGCCAGACGCTCGATGGCGTGCCCGGCGCGAAGGACATCCCGGTTCTCGGCGCGCTGTTCCGCAGCCGCGATTTCCAGAATGACGAAACCGAGCTGGTCGTGATCGTCACGCCCTACCTGGTTGACCCGACTGATCCGCAGAATCTGCGCGATCCGGATCGCGGCTTCGTCACCTCGCGCGACACCCGCACCATCCTGTTCGGCAAGCTCAACGACGTCTACGCCGCGCCGGGCTCCACCGCTTCGAAGTCTCCGCCGCCGAAAGGCGCCAGCGGCTTCATCATTGACTGAGGGACACGCAGGATGACATCCCGTTTCCACATCATGTTCGCCGGCGCCGCCCTGGTCGCGCTGGGCGGTTGCGCCCAGTCGGCCGAGGAAATCGCCCGCCAGAACCGCATGAACACGCAAATCGAGGCGCGCGAAGTCACCGCCGAGCTCAAGATCGACACGCTAGTCTCCGGCGAAAAACTGGGGCAGGGCGAGCGTGACGCGGTGAAGTATTTCGCCAACGCCTATCAGTCCGAAGGCCACGGCGCGATGATCATCTCTCGGCCGAGCAATGGACCGGACGACGTCTCGGCCATGCGCGCCGCGTCTGACGCCCGCGCCGTCATGCTGGCTGAAGGCGTGGAAGCCACGAGCATCACCGAAGGCCCGTACGACGCCTCGGGCGCCCGTTCGGCTCCGCTGGTGATCAGCTATCGCACCTATGAAGCCGTCGTGCCGAACTGCCCGGACATTTCTCACTGGGATTTCGCGTGGACCGGCACCAACGCCGCTCTTCCGTCATTCGGCTGCGCGGTTGCGGTGAACCTTGCGGCGATGATCGCCAATCCCAACGACCTTGTCTCGACGCGGAAGATGGACCCGGCGGATCTCGGCCGGCGCACGGTGGTTCTGTCCAAATACCGCAACGGCGAGGCGACCTCTGCGACCAGGTCTGATGACGCTTCCGGCGCCATCAGCAAGGCCGTGGGTAAATAGGAAGATTTGAGGCGGGACATGAGTGGATCCAAAGACCGGTTCCAGGACGATGGCGAGCTCGACCAGCTCGCTCACGATCTCGACCTCGACATGGACGCCCCGCTGGGCGCCAGCTTCGCGGCCGCGTTGCGTGGCAAGGATCAGCCTGCGGCGCCCGCCGAGGCGGATTTCGCCCTCGACGACGATGGCTTCATGACGCCTCCGCCGCGTCCGGCTGCTGCCGAGCCCGCTCCGGCGGTGTTCGCTGACGAAGCCTCGGCGGAAGATCAGTCCTTCGGCGGCGATGATTTCGCCGACGACGCTGAACCGTTCGATGCGCCGTTCCCGCAATCGCTTGGCCAGGCCGATGCGCCTCCGCCGCCCCCGCTGGCGCTCACGGAAGCCGCTCACGCGCCTGCCTCGGACGATCACGCTCACAAGAACTGGTTCAAGACCAAGGAAGAAGCGGACAAGGACCCCTCGCCGATTCCGGAACTTCCGCCCCAGCTCGCGACCGAAACCGAAGCGGACGAGTCCGAAGCGGCGGGTCAGGGTCTAGGCTATGACTATTCCTTCGCCAGCGGCCCCACGGGCGGCGATCGCGCCATCCCGCGGATCACCATCCACGCATTCTGCACGCGCACCTCTTCGCTGGGCTTGATGCGGACGATCACCAAGGATCGCCGCATGAAGAACGTGACGATGGAAGTGTTCGAGGGCGGGGTTCCCGCCGCCATCGCCTACTACGTCAACGAGACCACGCCCAACCTTCTCATGATCGAAGGCTCGGGCGACCCGATGAAGCTGCTGGCCGAGCTCGATTCGCTGGCCGAGCACTGCGACGAGAACATCAAGGTCGTCGTGTTGGGTCAAACTAACGACATCCGGCTCTATCGCGAACTGATGCGCCGCGGCGTGAGCGAATATCTCGTCGCTCCGTTCGACCCGGTTCACATGATCCGCTCGATCTCCGGGCTGTTCACCGATCCGGAAGCTCCGTTCACCGGCAAGACGCTGGCCGTCACCGGGGTGAAGGGCGGGGTGGGCGCTTCCTCGATCGCCCACAACCTCGCCTGGGCGCTTTCCGAGCGCTGCAAGGTCAATGCGACGCTGGTCGATCTCGACCTCAACTTCGGCACCACGGGCCTTGACTTCAACCAGGATGCCGCGGCCACCATCGCTGACGCCCTGATGTCGCCCGACCGTTTCGATGACGCCGTCATGGGCCGCCTCATCTCGAAGGCGACCGAACGCCTGTCGCTGTTCACCGCGCCGGCGACGCTCGATCGCACCTTCAACCTCGATCCGGAAACCTACGTCCGCGTCCTCGAACAGGTCCGCGGCTCCGTGCCGTTCGTCGTGCTCGACCTGCCGCACATCTGGTCGGACTGGTTCAAGTCCACCGTCATCTCGGCTGACGAGCTGGTCATCGTGGCCGGCCCGGATCTCGCCTCGCTGCGCAACGGCAAGAACCTGATCGACTTCCTCAAGGCCGCCCGCCCGAACGACAATCCGCCGAAGCTGGTGCTCAACATGGTTGGGTTGCCGAAGCGACCGGAAATCCCCGCGAAGGATTTCGGCCAGGCGATCGGCGTCGATCCGTCGCTCGTGCTGCCTTTCGATGCGCAGCTGTTCGGCACCGCCGCCAACAACGGCCAGATGATCTTCGACGTGGCCCCCGAATCGAAAGTGGCGCAGGGGCTCGACCAGCTCGCCGCGCTGCTGACCGGCAAGGAAATTCAGGCCGAGAAGCCGTCGCTGATGAAGAAACTGCTGGGCAAATAGGCAGATAGGAAGACATGTCGGGGATGTTCGGAAAGCGCTCTGCCGGCGGACCATCGGCTCCGCCGCCGCCGGAAACGGCGTCGACCGCGCGCGCCACTACGCCCCCGCCGCCTCCGCCCAAGGCCCCTGCAGCTTCGCCTGCCGCAGCCCTGAGAGACGATCCGCCACCTCCGCCGCCGAAGGCCGCCGGCGCGCCCAAGGCGCCGGCCCCGCCGCCGCCCAAGCCGACCGCGAAGGCCGCCCCTCCGCCCCCGCCCAAGGAAAAGGCCGTCGTCGTCGACAACCGGTCGGACGAATACTACCGGACCAAGACCGAGGTCTTCAACGCGCTGATCGACACGATCGACCTGTCGCAGCTCGCCCAGCTCGACCAGGAATCCGCGCGCGAGGAAATCCGCGACATCGTGATCGAGATCGTTTCGATCAAGAACGTCGTCATGTCAGTCGCCGAGCAGGAAACCCTGCTCGAGGACATCTGCAACGACGTCCTTGGCTACGGCCCGCTTGAGCCCCTGCTGGCGCGCGACGACATCGCCGACATCATGGTCAACGGCGCCGGCACGACCTACATCGAGGTGGCCGGCAAGATCCAGCGCACCAACATCCGCTTCCGCGACAACGCGCAGCTGATGAACATCTGCCAAAGGATCGTGAGCCAGGTCGGCCGCCGCGTCGACGAAAGCTCGCCAATCTGCGACGCGCGCCTCGCTGACGGTTCCCGCGTCAACGTCATTGCGCCGCCCCTGGCGATCGATGGCCCCGCGCTTACCATCCGGAAATTCAAGAAGGACAAGCTGAAGATCGACGATCTCGTGCGGTTCTCGTCGATCTCCGCTCCGGGCGCTGAAATCCTGCGCATCATCGGCGCCTGCCGGTGTAACGTGCTGATCTCCGGCGGTACTGGCTCCGGCAAGACCACGCTGCTCAACACGCTCACCGCCTTCATCGCGCCGGGCGAGCGGGTCATCACTTGCGAAGACGCCGCCGAACTCCAGCTGCAACAGCCGCACGTTGTGCGTCTTGAAACTCGCCCGCCCAACCTCGAAGGCCAGGGCAGGGTCACGATGACCGACCTGGTGAAGAACTGCCTGCGTATGCGTCCCGACCGGATCATCGTGGGCGAGGTGCGCGGACCCGAGGCATTCGACCTTCTACAGGCGATGAACACGGGCCACGACGGCTCGATGGGCACGCTGCACGCCAACAGCCCGCGCGAAGGCCTGTCGCGCGTCGAATCCATGATCACCATGGGCGGCTTCACGCTGCCCCAGCGCACGATCCGTGAGATGATCGTCGGATCGATCGACGTCGTGATCCAGGCCTCGCGCCTGCGCGACGGCTCGCGCAAGATCGTGTCGATCACCGAGGTCATGGGTCTTGAAGGCGATGTGATCGTCACTCAGGACATCATGCGCTTCGAGATCGACGGCGAGGACAAGGACGGCAAGATCATCGGCTCGCACCGCGGCACCGGCATCGGCCGTCCGCGCTTCTGGGAGCGCGCTCGCTATTTCAACATGGACGCCGACCTGGGCCGCGCGCTTGACGCGCTGGAGGAGGGTAATCGCCAATGAGCCCTGAAATCCTCACCTATGGCGCGGCCGGCCTCGCCTTCATCGCCATCACCGCGCTTGGCTTTGCCTTCGCCGGCGCCGATCGCGGCAAGCAGGGCAAGCGGCTCAAGGCCATCAGCGACGGCGGCGCCCGCAAGGGCAATGACACCAACGCCGTGCGCCGCAAGCAGATGCAGGACGCCACATCGAAGGCGCTTCGCGACCGCGAGGAAGCCACCCGCAAGCGGAAAAGCGTCGGCAAGTCGATCGAGGACCGGATCAAGCAGGCCGGCTTCAACTTCCCCGTCACGCATTTCTGGATCGCGTCGGCTGTCGCCGGCGCGGGCACGTTTGTCGCGCTGTTCTTCGCCGCCGGCATGAACTCGGAACTCATGCTGCTGGCCGCCGCCGGCATCGCCTTCGCGGCCGGATTCGGCTTGCCGCGCTGGGTGCTGGGCATGGCGATCGGCATGCGCCAGAAGAAATTCGTGAACCAGTTCGCCGACGCGATCGACGTCATCGTCCGCGGCGTGAAATCCGGCCTTCCCTTGCACGAATGCCTGCGGATGATCGCGCGCGAAAGCCCGCAGCCGCTCGCCGGCGAGTTCCAGATCGTCGTCGACGCCGTGGCGATGGGCCAGACGATCGACCAGGCGCTGAACCGGATGTATCAGCGCACGCCGATCCAGGAAGTGAACTTCTTCAACATCGTGCTGGCGATCCAGTCCAAGGCGGGCGGCAACCTCTCCGAGGCGCTGGGCAACCTGTCGAACGTGCTTCGTTCCCGGAAGCTGCTGCGCGAGAAGATCAAGGCGCTGTCGTCCGAAGCGAAAGCCTCGGCCATGATCATCGGCTCGCTGCCGATCATCGTGATGGTGCTCGTCTACATGACGACGCCGGCCTACATCATGACGCTGTTCACTAGCGACATGGGTCACCTCATCCTCTTGATCGCAGCGGGTCTGATGGGCGCAGGCATCTACATCATGCGCTCGATGATCAACTTCAACTTCTAGCGGCTGGAATTCGGCGATGAACGAACTTGCCGCCACGCTGACCGATCCGGCAAACCTCGCAGCGGGGTTTGCGGCGATCCTCACATTCATCACCGTTCTCACGATCCTTGCTCCGGCGTTCGGCAACAACAAGCTCGAAAGCCGCCTCAAGGCCGTCGCCAACCGCCGCGAGGAACTGCGCCGCAAGAGCCGCGCGGCGCTGGAGGGCGGGGACGCCAAGAAATCCCTGCGCCGCAACGACACGTCGATGATGAAGAAATTCGTCGACCGTCTCGACCTGCAGAAGATGCTCGAGGATCCGGGCGTCATCAAGAAACTGGTGCAAGCCGGCCTGCGCGGTCCGCGCCCGGTCTCGATCTTCTACTTCTGCCGTTTCGCGCTGCCGATCATCTTCGGCATCGGAGCGTTCATCTACCTGTGGTTCATCAACGACCATAAGCTGCAGATTCAGATGAAGATCGGCGTGGTCGTGTTCGCCTTCGCCGCCGGCTTCTACGGCCCCAACCTCTACCTCGAAAACCTGATCACCAAGCGCCGCACGTCGATCATGCGCGCCTTCCCCGACTCGCTGGACATGATGCTGATCTGCGTCGAGGCCGGCATGTCGATCGAACAGGCTTTCGCCCGCGTGGGCGAGGAGATCGGCACCGCCTCCGCCGAGCTGGCCGAGGAATTGGCGCTGACCACCGCCGAACTCTCCTATCTGCAGGACCGGCGGCAGGCCTATTACAACCTCGCCGAACGGACCAACCATCCCGGCGTCAAGGGTGTTGCGATGGCGCTGGTGCAGGCGGAAAAATACGGCACGCCGCTGGGGTCTGCGCTGCGCGTGATGGCCAAGGAAAACCGCGAGATGCGGATCACCGAAGCCGAGAAAAAGGCCGCCGCCCTGCCGGCCAAGCTGACCGTGCCGATGATCGTGTTCTTCCTGCCCGTTCTATTCCTCGTCATTCTCGGGCCGGCGTTCATCAAGATCAGCGACATGGGCTTCATCAAGTAAGCCAGGCAAGCTTCGCCGGTCCTACCAGACGTGAACGCGATCTTCCGGCGCCAGGTAAAGCCGGTCTCCGGGCTTGATGTCGAAGGCGTCGTACCAGGCATCCATGTTCCTGACCGCGCCGTTGACCCGGTAGTTGTTCGGCGGGTGATCGCTGCGGATCTGCATGTCCATCATCTCGCCGCGCAGTTTCGCGCGGAATGTGCGCGCAAAAGACAGGAAGAACCGCTGATCTCCCGTGAGGCCGTCGATCACCGGCGCCTCCGCTCCGTCCAGCGTCGCGCGGTAGGCTTCATACGCGATCTGCAAGCCTGAAAGGTCGCCGATGTTCTCGCCCAGCGAGCCATAGCCGTTCACGCACACGCCCGCGCGCGGACAGAACGCATTGTACTGCCCGACAAGTGAGCGCGTGGTCTCTAGGAAGCGGCGGTTGGTGGA
>DASZSI010000065.1:0-8404 GCA_035548775.1 Hyphomonadaceae bacterium | reverse complement strand
GCGCAGAAGCGTATGACCCCGGACGAAGATCGCGTGGGCGGGGGCGCCTGTAAAGGCTAGGCGAAGCTCTTCGCGAGGTTATCGACGGCCATGATCTGGCGCATCAGCTCTTCGAGCTGGTTGAGCGGGACCATGTTGGGGCCGTCGCTGGGCGCCTTGTCCGGGTTCTCGTGCGTCTCGATGAAGACGGCGGCGACGCCCACTGCTGCTGCGGCGCGGGCAAGGATCGGCACGAACTGGCGCTGGCCGCCCGAGGTCGTGCCCTGCCCGCCGGGCTGTTGCACGGAGTGGGTGGCGTCAAACACCACCGGCGCACCGGTGGCCGCAAGTTCGGGAATCGCGCGCATGTCAGAGACCAGCGTGTTGTAGCCGAAGGAGACGCCGCGCTCGCACAGGAGAACGTCACGGCAGCCGGACTGCACCAGCTTCTGCACCACGTTTTTCATGTCCCACGGGGCGAGGAACTGGCCCTTCTTCACATTGACCGGCTTGCCGGTCTTGGCGGCGGCGACGAGGAGGTCGGTCTGGCGCGACAGGAAGGCGGGAATCTGGAGCACGTCCACCGCCCTGGCCGCTTCGGCGCACTGGTCCGGCAGGTGCACATCCGTAAGAACAGGAAGCCCGGAGGTTTCGCGGATTTCGTTGAAGATATCGAGCGAGTCTTCGAGACCGAGGCCGCGGGCGGTGTTGATGCTCGACCGGTTCGCCTTGTCGAACGAGGTCTTGTAGATCACCTGCGCGCCGAGCCTGTCGGCGATCTCGCGAATCGCGGTCGACATCTCCATCGCGTGTGCGCGGCTTTCGAGCTGGCACGGGCCGGCGATGAAGGCGACCGGAAGCTCCTGGCCGATCCGCACTTTTCCGCGCGGGGCCGGCACTTCGACGATGCGATTGGGAGCGAGGTTCAGGCCATCCGCCATGGGAGACTCCTGTTGGTGCGGCCCATATGGACCCGCGCAACCAGGAAGGCCAGAGGACATTGCAACGCGGGCTTAGCCTTGTTCCGAACCGGAAACTTCGGGGTTCTCAAGGCGGTTTACCGGGATTCAGCTTCGGTTCAGGCGCACAGGCGCGTGATGGCCCCAAGGAGAAGGACAACGGCCATGACCCAAGCACGTTCCACAGCTCACACCCTCGGCCCCTATGTCCTCGCATTCCTGGCCGGCGCCATCGCCCTTTCCCGCAACGAAAAGCCCGGCGAGGCGGCGCGCGTGCAGGCAGACGAAAACGCGAAAGCGCGTAGCGCGATCGTCGACAAGCTAGTCGACCGGCTGGCGCTTCTCTATCGGACCCGGCGGATGCCGCGCCGGCGTTTTTCCTGAGCAGCTTCGAGCGATGCCGCCTTCCCGAAGATAGGAAGGCTACCTTTACAGGTTACCTTCATATATGCTAGGTCGCCTTCATGGCAGACCTGAAGGACGACGTTCGCTCCACCCGTGCGTATGCGCTGGCGGTCGAAATCCGCACGCTGGTGCGTCAACTGCGACGCCGCCTGCGCGAACAGGCGGACACTGGCGACCTCACGGGCTCGCAACAGTCTGCGGTCGTCACGCTCGATCGCGACGGGCCGATGACCGTCTCCGCGCTCGCCCGCGCCGAAGGGATGCGGCCGCAATCCATGGGCCAGACTGTTGCGGCGCTGGAGACGCTGGGCCTTGTCGCCGGATCACCGGACCCGGAAGACGGCCGCCAGACCATCATATCACTGACGCCGGCCTGTCGGAAAACAATCAAGGCCGGCCGCGCCGCGCGCCAGGACTGGCTGATGCGAACCATCGAAACTCGACTCACCGCGCAGGAGCAGGAAAAGCTCTCCGACGCCGTGGACCTGTTGAAACGCCTCGTCGACTGACCTCCCCCATAAGGACGAAAACCCATGCCTCTCACCACGCTCGACCCGGTAACGGCGCTCATTGTCGTGGACCTGCAGAAGGGCGTCACTGCCCTGCCGACGGTTGCAACGCCCATGACCGAGGTGGTGAAGAATGCGGTCGCGCTCACCAAGGCGTTCCGCAAGCACAAGTTGCCGGTCGTGCTGGTCAATGCGGCAGGTGTGGCGCCCGGACGGGCGGAACAGTCGCGCAAGCTGGATAATGTCCCACCGGAATGGTTCGAGCTGATCCCGGAACTCGACAAGCAGCCGGACGATCATCTTGTCACCAAGCGGACCTGGGGCGCGTTTTCCAACACGGACCTGGCGGCTTGGCTGAAGTCAAAGAACGTCACGCAGGTCGTGGTGTGCGGCGTCGCCACCAGCATCGGCGCGGAATCAACGGCGCGGCAGGCGCACGAGTTGGGCCTCAACATCACGCTGGCGATCGACGCCATGACCGACATGTCGGCCGAGGCGCACACCAACTCCATCACCCGCATCTTTCCGCGCCTCGGCGAGACTGGAACCTCGCAACAGGTGATCGACCTCCTGAACGCGCGGGGCTGAAGCTTGGCCGGCACGGCGCATCCATTCCGCTCGCTGCGGACCTACAACTACCGGCTCTGGGCCGCGGGCGCGCTGGTGTCGAATGTCGGCACGTGGATGCAGCGCGTGGCGCAGGACTGGCTGGTGCTGACCGTCCTTACCCACAACAACGCGACGGCCGTGGGCATTGTGACGGCCCTGCAATTCGGCCCGCAGCTTTTCCTGCTTCCGGTGACGGGCTGGGCGGCGGACCATATCGACCGGCGCCGGCTGCTGGCGACCACGCAGGCAAGTCTTGGCCTGCTCGCGCTGGGGCTTGGGCTCCTGATCATCACCGGGCTGGTCCAGCTGTGGCAGGTCTATGCCTTCGCCCTGACGCTGGGATGCGTCACGGCTTTCGACGCGCCCGCGCGCCAGACATTCGTGGCGGAGCTGGTCGGGGATGCGGACCTGTCCAACGCCGTTGCGCTCAACTCCGCATCCTTCAATGCCGGCAGGATGCTGGGACCGGCGGCGGCGGGGTTCATCCTGGCGGCGGTGGGATCAGGCTGGGTGTTCATTATCAACGCGGCGTCCTTCCTCGCCGTTCTTACCTCGCTCGGCTTCCTCAAGACCTCATTGCTCCACCGGCATGACCGGCCGGAGCGGACGCGCGGCAGTTTCACGCAAGGTTTCCGCTATGTGCAGAGCCGCGCCGACCTCAAGGCTATCCTATTGATGCTGTTCCTGCTCGGCGCGCTGGGCTTCAATTTTCCGATCTGCATCTCGACCATGTCGGTGAAGGCCTTCCACATCGAGGCGAAGGAGTTTGGGCTGCTCACCTCCACCATGGCGATCGGATCGGTGATCGGCGCCCTGATGTCGGCGCGGCGCGAAAAGCCGAGGCTTGACCTCTTGGGCGGCAGCGCACTGGTGTTCGGATGCGGCTGCGCCCTGGCGGCGGTGATGCCGAACTATCTCGCCTTCGGTCTCGTGCTGGTCGTGATCGGCGCGGCGGCGCAGACCTTCACGACCTCCGCAATCGGGCTGACACAGCTATCGACCGACAAGGCGTTGCGTGGCCGGGTGATGGCGATCCTGCTGGGCGTCACCTTCGGCGGCACGCTGATCGGAGGCCCGACTGTGGGCTGGATCGCGGATGCGTTCGGGCCGCGCTGGGCCATGGCCATGGGAGCTGTCGCGGGGCTGGGGTCTGCCGCCATCGCGCTCGGCTACCGGCTCAAATACGGCGCGGCGGCCTCGAGCGGATTGGCTTGAGGCTATTCGCGGTCGAGCGCGGCGAGGACGCCGTCAACGGCTTCCTTCACCAGAGCCTCGTTCTCGGCTTGCGCCATGACGCGGACGATCGGCTCGGTGCCGGACTTGCGCACCAACAGGCGACCTTTGGCGCCCAGCGCCTTCTCGGCGGCCGCGATGGCGTCTTGCACGTTCTTGCGCGAAAGCGGATCGCCGCCCTTGTAGGGACGGTTGACCAGCTTCTGTGGCGCGGGATCAAAGACATGCGCCACTTCCGACAGCTTCTTGTCGGACTCCTTCATCACCGCCAACGCCTGCAGCGCCGCAATGAGGCCGTCGCCTGTGGTCGAGAAATCGGACAGCACGATGTGGCCGGACTGTTCGCCGCCGACATTGAGGCCCTTCTCCTGCATCCGGGCGACGACATAGCGGTCGCCGACCTGTGTGCGTTCCAGCTTCACGCCGATGCCCTTGAGGTGGTTCTCGAGGCCAAGGTTCGACATGACGGTCGCAACCACGGCGTTCTTCGAAAGACGCCCCTGCGCCTTCCAGGTCTGCGCGATGAGACCGAGGAACTGATCGCCGTCGACGATGCGCCCATTGTCGTCGCACAGCACAACCCGGTCCGCATCGCCATCGAGCGCGATGCCGATGTCGGCGCGGTAGCGATGGACGTTCTCGACCAGCGAACGGGTATCGGTCGAACCGACCTCGCGGTTGATGTTGAAGCCGTTGGGTTCGACGCCGATCGGGAAGACCTCCGCGCCAAGTTCGAACAGCACTTCGGGCGCGACCTTGTAGGCCGCGCCGTTGGCGCAATCGATCACGATGCGAAGGCCGGAGAGACGCAGCTTGCGGGGGAAGGTTGCCTTGACGATCTCGATATAGCGCGCCTGGGCGTCGTCCACCCGCTTGGCCCGTCCGAGATCGGCTGAGGCGGCAAGGTCTTCGTCCAGCGGCCGGGCCATCAGGCCCTCGATCGCGATCTCGGCTTCGTCCGAAAGCTTCTGGCCGTCCGGCCCGAACAGCTTGATGCCGTTGTCCTGATACGCGTTGTGCGAAGCGGAGATCATGACGCCGAGGTCCGCACGCAAGGACCGTGTCAGCATGGAAACGCCGGGCGTCGGCAGGGGCCCGAAAAGGATCACGTCCATGCCCTTGGCGGTGAACCCGGCGGTGAGCGCGGGCTCCAGCATGTAACCGGATAGGCGCGTGTCCTTGCCGATGACAACTAAGTGCCGGCGCGGGTCGGACCTGCGGAAATAGGTGGCGGCCGCCATGCCGAGGCGCATCGCCATCTCGGGCGTCACCGGCCAGGAGTTGGCGGCGCCCCGGATGCCGTCCGTGCCGAAAATCCTACGCGCCGTCATGGGTCCTCGCTGCAAGCCCCGGGGAGATCAAGGCGGACATCGAACGCCTCGCGTCCCGGGCCGGGGATATCCGCCATGGCCTGATTACAAACTCCATAATCGGCCCTGAAGTCGTGATGTTCATGACCAAGCCTGACCATTATTTGCAATACTCTTTAGGCAGCCGGAAGGTAGAGCCAGCGAGTCTTTCGGGGCGGTAATCCCCAGCCTTCCTGGCGAGCGTATCGGAGAGTTCGAGCCATGTGCGGCATCATCGGCATTCTGAGCGACCAGCCGGCCGCCCCGCGCCTGGTCGAGGCCCTGAAGCGCCTGGAATATCGCGGCTACGACTCGGCGGGCGTCGCCCTGCTCGAGGGGGGCCGGATGAAGCGCGTCCGCGCGCCCGGAAAACTATCCAACCTCGACGAGAAGGTCCGTGAAATTTCGTTGAGGTCCGGCGTCGGCATAGGCCACACCCGCTGGGCGACCCATGGGGCCGCCAACGAGACCAACGCCCACCCCCACGCCTCCGGCAGGGTGGCGATCGTCCACAACGGCATCATTGAGAACTTCCGCGAGCTGCGCGAGGAGATGGAAAAGCGCGGCCGCAAGTTCGAGACGGAAACCGATAGCGAAACCATCGCCCACCTGGTCGATGAGGGCCTCTCCCAGGGTCTCGATCCCAAGGCGGCGTTCAAGCGCATGCTCGGCCAGTTGCGCGGCGCGTTTGCGATCGCGGCGGTGATCGAGGGCGAGGACAATTTGATCCTCGGCGGCCGGCAGGGCTCGCCCCTGGTGATCGGCGTCGGCGACAATGAGATGTTCCTGGGGTCCGATGCGCTCGCCGTCGGTCCCTTCACCCAGCGCGTGATCTACCTCGAGGAAGGTGACTGGTGCGCGCTAACGCGGACCAGCTACGAGATCTTCGACCGCGCCGGCAAAAAAGTCTCGCGCCCTGAGACGCATGTGCCGGCGGCAGGCGCCGCGGCGGAGAAGGGCAACTACCGCCACTTCATGCAGAAGGAAATCTACGAGCAGCCTGATTTCACGGGCCGCACGATCTCGGCCTATGTCGACGCCTATGAGCTGAAGTGCGTCCTGCCCTCGCGCCCCAACAAGAAGCAGATCGACTTCACGAAGATCGACCGTGTGCAGATAGTGGCATGCGGCACCGCCTACTATGCGGGCTTCGTCGCAAAGTACTGGTTCGAGCAGATCGCCGGCATCGTGACCGATGTCGATGTCGCCTCCGAGTTCCGCTATCGCGATCCGGTGCTGGGCAAAAATACGCTCGCGATCGTGGTGACGCAGTCAGGCGAGACTGCCGACACCAAGGCCGCGATGGAATACTGCAAGGCGCAGGGCGTCATGACGGCGGCCGTGGTCAACGTTCCCACCTCCTCGATCGCGCGCGAATGCGACGCCATTCTGCCGACGCTGGCCGGCGTCGAGATCGGCGTGGCATCCACCAAGGCGTTCACGGCCCAGCTGTGTGCGCTGCTGGCGACCGCGGTCGCCGCTGGCAGGGCCAGGAACCGCTTCCCGCGCGAAGACGAGAAAAAGCTTGTCGCGGCGATGCTGGAATTGCCACGCCTGATCGGCGAGGCGCTGAAGACCGAAGACCGGATCAAGGAGCTGGCGGTCGACATCGCCAAGGCGCGCGACATTCTCTATCTCGGCCGTGGCCAGCATTATCCCATCGCCCTCGAAGGCGCGCTGAAGCTGAAGGAAATCTCCTACATCCATGCCGAGGGCTACGCCTCGGGTGAGTTGAAGCACGGGCCGATTGCCTTGATCGACGAAAAGACGCCGGTGATCATGGTGGCGCCGCACGACGCCCTGCTCGAGAAGTCGATCTCGAACCTGCAGGAAGTCGCGGCGCGGCACGGCAAGGTGCTGCTGGTGTCGGACGCGGCAGGCATCAAGCAGGCTGGCAAGTCGCCGGCCTGGACGATCGAGATTCCCGCGGCCGAACGGATCATCCAGCCCATCGTGGCGATCATCCCGCTGCAGCTGCTGGCTTATCATGTAGCGGTTGAGAAGGGCACGGACGTCGATCAGCCGCGCAACCTCGCCAAGTCGGTTACCGTCGAGTAGCGACATTGCCCGTCATCGAAATGCAGCACGCGACTGGCAGGGTGGTTGCAGCCGGATCGCCAGAATCGTAACCCGTATCAGGGCCGTGTCGCTTATTGAGCCACGCCGCCGCCAATGCCTATGTCCGAGGAATTTACCATGAAGCCTGCCAACAAACCCGTGCGCAAGGCCGTCCTGCCGGTCGCCGGATTTGGGACGCGCGTCCTGCCGGCCACCAAGGCGGTACCGAAGGAAATGCTGACGGTGTTCGACCGCCCCGCCCTGCAATACGTGGTGGACGAAGCGCGCGAGGCTGGCATTGAGCACTTCGTGTTCGTGACCGGCCGCGGCAAGCAGGCGATCGAGGATTATTTCGACAAGGCCTTCGAGCTTGAAACGACGCTGGAGGCCAAGAAGAAGGACGCGATCCTGGCCGAGGTGCGGGCGGCTTCCCTGCCGCCGGGCGCATCGAGCTTCACGCGCCAGCAGGCGGCGCTGGGCCTGGGCCACGCCGTATTGTGCGCGCGCGATATCGTGGGAGATGAGCCATTTGCGGTCCTGCTTCCCGACGTGATCGTGAAAGGCAATGGCGGCTCCTGCCTGAAACAGATGGTCGACGCCTACAACGAAGTCGGCGGCAACATCGTCGCGGTCGACGAAGTCCCACAGGACCGCGTCAACCAGTATGGGGTGATCGACCCGGTGACCGCCGGAGACCGCGGGCCCCTCGTCAAGATGAAGGGCATGGTCGAGAAGCCGCCGGTCGAGAAAGCGCCATCGCGCCTCAAGATCACCGGCCGCTACATCCTCCAGCCGGAAGTCTTCCAGCTGCTCGCGACCCAGACGCCCGGCGCCGGCGGCGAAATCCAGCTCACCGACGCGATGCAGCGCCTGATGAGCGACCAGACCTTCCACGCCTTCAAATACGACGGCAAGGATTACGACTGCGGCGACAAGTTGCTCTATCTCGAAGCCTTCGCCGCGATGGCGCTGAACCATCCGGACCTGGGCGCAAAGGCTCGCGACGTGCTGGAAGCCGTTCTGAAGCGGAAATAAATTCCGGCTGTAGAGAAAAGACAAAGCCCGCGGAGAAGTCCGCGGGCTTTTTGTTTTGGGCGCCGGCCTGGCCTACTCCGCGGCCTGTGGGAGTTTCCAGGATTTCTGGTGGAAGGCCCAGGCGGAAGAGACGATGGTGTCGATGCTGGAATGTCTGGGGACCCAGCCGAGGGCGGCGCGGACCTTGGCGGGGTCGGCGTAGAGCGCGACCGCATCGCCGGGGCGGCGCGGCGAGGTGATTACCGGCACGGCCCGGCCGGTGGCGCGC
>DASZSI010000064.1:0-3032 GCA_035548775.1 Hyphomonadaceae bacterium | reverse complement strand
CGCGCCTGTCGAACCACGAGGGCGGGCTTGTTGGCCGGGCGGGCGCCCCCGGCGATCCCAGATCAGTCCTTGGCCTTGTCGGCATCCCGCGCGGGTTTTTCGCGGCGGGCGCCGTCGAGCTTGCGGATGTCGGCGGAGCGTTCCTTGGACTCGCGCTGCTTCTCGCCCTTGGTGCGGCCGAACAGGATGCGCTTGGCGGCCGAGTCGGCTTCCTTCTGCTCGCGCGCCTTGCGCTTGCGGCGTTCGTTGAGATTGACGACGTCGCCCATGGACGTGACTCGGCTCCGGGTGCGGGCGAAGCTTCGCCTATCCACGCGCCCGGTTCAACTGCGATCAGCTGTCATGTCGGGTAACCAACATGAGGATGGTGGGGATGCGAGGCGCGGAACGGGCGGACGGTTAACCCGGACATTCCGGCTGGCCTTGCCGCACCCCCTGCGACGCAGGCTGCATAAGGGGCGCCAGCCGGCCGATCATTTCGGCGAATCCTTTGCGAACGATGCCTTGAGAGCGGGCCGCGAGTTGCAGCGGGCGAGATACTCATCGACCAGCTTGCCTGTCGGCAGCATCTGGCGGGCCCAGGCGCCCATCGAGGCGATCAGGATGTCGGCGCCCGAGAACTTGTCGCCCAGCATGTAGGGCCCGTGCTTCAGCGCCTCCATGATCCGGCGATCGGTTTCGGCCCGGCCCCGGAACGTGCGGATCAGCGCGGGGTTCTCGCCGAGGCCGGCGAATTCCAGCGTCACCACCGGTTCGATCACGCCGGAATAGTAGAAGAGCCAGGTGAGATATTCGCCGCGCCTGGGATCGCCCGCCCGGGGTCCTAGTCCCGCCTCAGGGAAAAGGTCGGTGAGGTAAAGGACGATGGCGGAGGATTCCGTGATCAGGGTGCCGTCGTGGACCAGGGCCGGGACCTTCTTGTCCGGGTGCGGGTTGTCGGGATCCTCGTCGCCCGAGCCGTCGAGGCGCGCGATGTTGGTGTAGACGATCTCGCAATCCGCCCCGAGCTCCTCGACCAGCCAGACGATGCGGGACGAGCGCGAACGCGGCGCGTGATAGAGGCGAAGCATGAAATTCCCCAACGGTGTGAGTGACGGGCGAGACTAGGTCAGCCGACGCGGCGGAAGCAATTGGGGGTTGCACCTTGTCCCGCTCATCCCGGCGAACGCCGGGATCCAGGGCGGTCCCCCCAATCTTGTCCCGAATTCGGGTTGGAGCCTCAAGGCAATGCAAGAAGCAGCTTGATCCCTGGGTCCCGACTTTCGTCGGGACGAGCGGGATTGGTCGCGTCCATCGGTTGCTGCGCCATAATATGGCGAAGCGGCGGGCCCCTTGGCAGGTGTATTCTGCATCGACGCCGGGGTGGACTGCTTGCTAATGTACCGGCTTCCACGGGGCCGTTCGTGCCGGACATCTTCCTTTCCTACAGCCGCGAGGACCAGGCGGTCGCGCGGCAGTACGCGGACGCCTTTCATCTGGCGGGGCTGGATGTCTGGTGGGACACGGCGCTGCGTTCGGGCGAGGCCTATGACGAGGTGACCGAGGCGGCGCTGCGGGCGGCGGAGGTGGTCGTCGTGCTGTGGTCGAGAAAATCGGTCCAGTCGCGCTGGGTGCGGGCGGAAGCCACGCAGGGCCAGCGCAGCGGTGTGCTTCTGCCGTGCATGATCGAGGACTGCGAACGGCCTGTCATGTTCGAGCTGACGCAGACGGCTGACCTCGCGCATTGGGATGGCGATCCCAAGGACAAGAAGTGGCAGGTATTTCTCGCAGATGTGCGTCATGCCCTGGCGATTTCGGCGACGGCGGACCGCTCGCAGCGGGCGAACACCAAGATCACGCCGGCCAGCATTGCCGGCCTGATACGGCGGCGGGTGCGGCGGCACATGTTCCTGGTGCTGGGCAGCCTCGCCGCGATCGCCGCGACCACCGTGGTGGTTCACTATTGGGCCCGGCCGAGACCCACGGGCGTTCACGCCACGCCGCGCCTCGCAGTCCTGCGGCTGGAGAACATCAGCGATACCGAGCCTTATTTTTCCGAAGGCGTCGCCGACGAGCTGATATCGGAAGCGGGTCGCATACAGGGCATGGAGGTGAGCGGGCGCGCCTCGAGCTTTGCCCTGACCGGCGAGCGCGCGACGCCCGCCAATGCCGCGAAGGAGCTGGGCGCGACGCTGGTGCTGACCGGTTCGGTGCGGCGGTTGCCGGACAAGGTGCGGGTCAACGCGGAGCTGGTCGAGGCGCCCGGGGGCAAGAGCCTGTGGCGGCAGACTTTCGAGCGCCCCGCCGGCGAGGTGTTCCAACTGGAGCGCGACATCGCCATCCGTGTGGCGCAGGCGGCCGACGCGCGGGTTACAGCGCCGCTGTCGCGCCAGGTCGATGCAGAGGCCTATAACCTCTACCTGCAGGGGCGCGAGAAGCAGCTTGGCGTAGCGCAATCCGACTGGAGGAAAGTGCGCGATCTCTATCGCAGCGCCGTCGACCGCGATCCGCGCTTCGCGGCGGCCTGGGCGGCGCTCGCACGGGCGGAGGCCAACCTTGCCTCCGACACACTCGACACGTCCGCATCGGGCGCCTTTACCGAAGAGTCGCTTGCGCCCGCTTTCGACGCGGCGGCGAAGGCGATCGCGCTCGATGGCACGCTGGCCGAGCCCTATGCCGTGCGGATGATCGCGCAGGGGTGGCTGGGCCACTGGAAGCTGGCGAGCGATGCAGCGCACGAGACCGAGCAGCGCGGCGGCTTTGCCGGCAATTTCTATCGCGCCGTCGGCTATATGCAGAAGGCGGAAGACGCGCGCCGTCGAAGCACGACGCTCGATCCCCTGTCGGCGACCGAGTGGAACAACTACGCCTACACGTGCGAGTACAATGCGCATGCCGACTGCCAGCTGGAAGCCGCCCAGCGCGCCCATGACCTAGCGCCGCACGACACGGCCGTCATACGCGGGCTGGTAAGGGCGCTGAACGCCAATGATCGAGGCAAGGAGGCGTTGGAGCTGATGAAGAGCGAGAAATGGCTCGATGGTCCCTCGGTC
>DASZSI010000063.1:0-8410 GCA_035548775.1 Hyphomonadaceae bacterium | reverse complement strand
CCGGCGAAGGCGACGACGAAACCGTGAACGCCGTCTTCCGCGCGGTTCACTCCGTGAAGGGCGGTGCCGGCGCGTTCGCGCTGGAAGCGCTGGTGCGCTTCGCCCATACGTTCGAGACAACTTTGGACAAGGTGCGCTCCGGCCAGCTCAGGGCCGACGAGCCGGTGCTGAAAGTGCTGCTGCGCGCCACCGACGTCCTTGCAGATCTGGTGCAGGCGGCGAAGACCGACGCCGCGATCGACCCTCGCCGAACTGCCGAGGCGAGCGAAGACCTCGAGGCCTTCTGGGGCGCGAGCGAAGGTCACCCTGTCCCCGCGCCGTCTGCACCAGACGCCGCCAAGCCGGCCGCCGACGAGTTCGGCTTCACCCCGGTCAAGTTCGCGCCGGTCAACCTCTCGCCTCCGGGGCCGGCGCGCTGGACTGTCTGGTTCAAGCCGAGCGCCGCGACCTACGCCAAGGGCAACGACGCCGCCTTGCTGATCCGCGAGCTCGAGCGGCTGGGCCCGTGCGAGATTGCTCTGGATGATGCGGCGCTTCCTGCGCTGGATGAGCTCGATCCGGAAACCGGTTGGCTTGCCTGGACCGTGACGCTGGCGACGGACGCCGGCGAGGCGGCCATCCGTGAAGTGTTCGATTTTGTAAGCGATGATTGCGAACTGCGCATCTCGCCCGAAGCTATTGCGGCGCCCGCGCCGCTTCCCATTTTGCCGCTGCCGGACATCCCCACTCCGCCAGCCCCGGCGGCGGCAACCGCCGAGTCCGAACCGCGGGATCATCCCGCGGACGGACCGGCGGATCCACATGCGCGCGAGAAGGCGGCCGCCAAGGCGGCGCCGGCGCCCTCCGCTCAGCCCACCATCCGCGTTGACCTTGAACGCGTCGACCGGCTTATCGACCTGGTCGGCGAACTGGTGATCAACCAGGCGATGCTGGCCCAGCGGGTCGGTGAGATGGACCTGACGCGCGCCTCGAACGTGCAGCTGGCTCTGGAATCGCTAGAACAGCTGACTCGCGAGATCCAGGACAGCGTCATGGCGATCCGCGCCCAGCCGGTGAAATCCGTGTTCCAGCGCATGCCGCGCCTGGTGCGCGAGACGGCAGCCGCGACATCGAAGCAGGTGAAGCTCATCACCGAAGGCGAGGGCACGGAAGTCGACAAGACCGTGATTGAACGCCTCAGCGACCCGATCACGCACATGCTGCGCAATGCGATCGACCACGGGCTGGAAACCCCCGAACAGCGCATCGCCTCCGGCAAGCCCGCCGAGGGTACGGTGCGGCTTGCCGCGCTGCATCGTTCCGGTCGGATCGTGATCGAGGTGTCGGACGACGGCAAGGGCATCAACCGCACGCGCGTAAAAGAGCTCGCAGTCCAGCGCGGCCTGATTTCGGCCGACGCGCAGCTCACGGACGATGAAGTCGACAACCTGATTTTCCTGCCAGGCTTTTCGACGGCCAAGGAAGTGTCCGACCTGTCGGGCCGCGGCGTTGGCCTCGACGTGGTCAAACGTTCGATCCAGTCGCTCGGCGGGCGCATTTCGATCTCCTCGCGCGCCGGACAAGGATCCACCTTCACGCTGTCGCTGCCGCTCACCCTGGCCGTGCTCGACGGCATGGTCGTGTCGGTTGGCGAACAGACGTTGATCGCGCCGCTGGCGGCGATCGTGGAAACGTTGAAGCCGAAGCAGAGCGACGTGCACAATCTCGGCGGCGGCATGGTGCTCGCGGTGCGCGGCGCCTTCGTGCCCCTGATCGATGTCGGCGTGGCGCTCGGTTGGCGCAGCGAGCCGATCGAGCCGGCCTCGGGCGTCGCCCTTCTGGTCGAAAGCGAAGTCGGCGGCTGCGCCGCCCTGCTGGTCGACGGCATCCAGGGCCAGCGCCAGGTCGTGATCAAGAGCCTGGAGCAGAACTTCCAGCGCGTCGAATCCATCGCCGCCGCCACCATCCTCGGGGATGGCCGCGTGGCTCTCATTCTCGATGTCGACGCGATCGTCGGCGAACGCCGGATTGAAGCGGAGCAGGATGCTTCGCGCCACGGACAGGCTTTGGCCAAGGCAAGCTAGCAGAAGCGAGCAGGGACATGCAGGACTCAGTTGGTCAGGAATTCATTACGTTTCGCATCGGCGCGCAGGAGTTCTGCGTCGATATCATGGCCGTGCGCGAGATTCGCGGCTGGACCGAGGCGACGCCTCTCCCTCAAGCGCCGAGCTATGTGCGCGGCGTGATCAACCTGCGCGGGGCGGTTCTTCCGATCGTCGATCTGGCGGCGCGACTCGGTCTAGGCGACACCCAGGCCTCCGTGCGCAACGTCATCATCGTCGTGCGGATCGGGCCGCGCCTGGTCGGCCTGCTGGTCGATGCCGTCTCCGAGGTTCTGACCGCCACCAGCGACATGATCCAGCCCACGCCGGACATCTCGTGCGATGCCGTGCGCATGTTCATCAAGAGCATCATCGCCATCGAAGGCCGCATGATCTCGTGGATCACCCTCGACAAGATCCTGCCCGAGCAGGAAGCGGAGGCCGCGTGAGCGCCGCAGTCGCACTCAAGCAGCCGCAGTCGCTGGTCGACGGCGAGTTCCCGCTTACGGCGGCGGACTTCCGCGAGCTTGCGGAGGTGCTTTACGCCGCTTCGGGCATTCACCTGCACGAGTCGAAAGCCGCGCTAGTCTATTCGCGCCTGGCCAAGCGCCTGCGCGCGCTTGGCCTGCAGAGCTTCCGCGATTACGTCGCCCTGGTCCGCAATCCGGAGGAGACCGAGGAACGCGGCCGGCTTCTGATGGCGCTCACGACCAACGTCACGCGCTTCTTCCGGGAGTCGCACCACTTCGACCACCTGATCGAGACAGTTCTGGCGCCTCGCGCGGACGCTGTTCGGGCCGGCCAGCCGTTGCGCATCTGGTCATCTGCCTGCTCGACCGGGCAGGAAGCGTATTCCATCGCGCTGTGCATCCTGTCCGTGTGGCCCGATGCGGCCGATCGCGACATCCGTATTCTCGCGACCGATATCGACAATGGCGTCCTCTCGACTGCGCGCGCCGGCGCCTATGCCAGCAATGCAGTGGAGGAGATCCCGGCCGCCTATCGCAACCGTTGGCTCAGCAAGGATCCTGAGTCCGCTCGCACTTGGCGCATGGGTCCCGAGGCCCGGTCGCTGGTGGCGTTCAAGCCGCTCAATCTGATCGCTGATTGGCCGATGCGAAAGCCGTTCGACGCCATATTCTGCCGCAACGTGGTGATCTATTTCGACGAGGCGACGCAAGCAAAGCTGTGGACTCGCTTCCGGGGCCAGATGGCGCGCTCCGGCCGTCTCTATGTCGGTCATTCCGAGCGCGTGGGCGATCCTGCGTTCGAAAGCGATGGCCAGACTGTCTACCGCCTGACCGGGAGCCAGCGATGAAACCCGTGCGTGTCCTGGTTGTCGATGATTCCGTGACCATGCGGGCGCTTCTGTCCTCGCGCTTGCGCCGCGATCCCGAGATCGAAGTCGTGGGCGGCGCCGGGGACCCGATGCAGGCCCGTGAAATGATCAAGCAGCTTGATCCGGACGTACTGACCCTCGATGTCGAGATGCCGCGCATGAACGGCATCGAGTTCCTCGAGCGGCTGATGCGCCTGCGGCCCATGCCGGTCGTTATGGTCTCGACGCTGACCCAGGAAGGTGCGGAGACGACGCTCCAGGCGCTGGAGCTCGGTGCCTTCGACTGCGTCGGCAAGCCGGCATCGGCCGAAATGGCGCAGGCGTTCGATGACCTCGCCGAAAAAGTGAAAGCCGCGGCGCGCAGCCGCGTTCGCGCCGCTCCCGCCAAGCCCGTTCCGACGGCGAGGCCTGCCAACTTCAGGTCAAACGGAAAGATCATCGCTATCGGCGCATCAACCGGCGGCGTCGAAGCGCTTATTACCGTCCTGTCCGGGATGCCGGAAAACTGTCCGCCCGTTGTGGTGACCCAGCATATGCCCGCGACTTTTACCAAGAGCTTCGCGGCCCGGCTGGATCGCATGTGCGCGCCGCAGGTCAGCGAAGCCGAAGACGGCGAACCGCTGAAGCCGGGCCACGTGTTGATCGCTCCGGGCGGGGCGCGACACATGGAGATCGGCGGCGGCGCCCAGCCTTTCTGTAGGCTGCGCGAGACCGAGCTGGTCAATGGCCACCGGCCTTCTGTGGACGTTCTGTTCCATTCCGTGGCTGCAACCGTCGGCGCGCGAGCGGCCGGGTTGATCCTGACCGGCATGGGCAAGGATGGCGCAAAGGGCCTTGCAGCCATGCGCGCCGCCGGCGCCCGGACCTTCGGCCAGGATGAAGCCAGCTGCGTGGTCTACGGGATGCCGAAGGCTGCTTTCGAGATCGGCGCGGTCGAACGTCAGGCCCCGCTCAATGATTTGTCCCGGCTCGTGCTCGAAGCGTGCACCGCCGGATCGAGGGAGACCGTCTAATGCCAGCCGCTTCCGCAATCCGCGTCCTCGTCGTCGACGACCAACTGACCATGAGGGGGCTCGCCCGGTCGACGCTGCAACAGCTCGGCTTTTCCGACATTTCCGACGCCGGCGACGGCGAGGAGGGTCTCAAGTCGCTGGTCAACAAGCCGGCGCACCTGGTCATCTCCGACTACAACATGCCCAAGATGGACGGTCTCGGCCTCCTGCGCGCCATCCGTGCGCATCCGCCGATCGCCAACACGGCGTTCATCATGCTCACCGGCCGCGCCGACAAGGAGCTGGTCCAGCGCGCCGTGCAGTTCGGCGTCAACAACTATCTCGTGAAGCCTTTCACAGTCGCCGACCTGAAGGGCAAGATCGAACAGGTGTTCGGGCCACTGTCGTGACATCGCTTGGGGGAACATCGGGCCAGATCCATCTGGTGCAGGGCGAGCATGCCGTGTCGGGCGACGGAAAGGTCGCGCTGACCACGATTCTCGGCTCGTGCGTCGCCGCCTGCATGCGCGATCCCCACGCCGGCGTGGGCGGGATGAATCACTTTCTTCTGCCGGGCGCCCTGGAAGGCGATGATGACGGCATCGAGCGGGGCGTCCACGCCATGGAGCTCTTGATCAACGCACTCCTCCAGGCAGGCGCCCGCCGCGACCGCCTCGAAGCCAAGCTGTTTGGCGGCGCCCGCATGATGAAGAACCTCTCCGACATCGGCGCGCAGAATGCATCTTTCGCGATCGACTTCCTGAAGCAGGAACGCATCGCCAACCAGGGCGGAAGCCTTGGCGGCGACCAGGCCCGGCGCATCCGCTACTGGCCCGTCAGCGGGCGGGCCCAGCAACGCATCCTCGGCCAGAGCGAGCAGCAGGTATTTGCGCGCGAACTTTCCATCGCTGCCAAGCCGACGCGCCCGGCGGACGACGTGGAGTTCTTCTGATGTGTGCGACTTTCCCCACCTGCGAACCTGCCACCACCGTGTTCCAGCGCGTTGCGGCGGAACTTGGCGCGGCCGCTTACGATCTCTCGCGGGTCGAAACCCACGTTGCAGTCCTCGCGGAAAACCGCGTGGCCCCGGCAAGCGTTGAACAGCTTCAGGCGCTCGACCGTATCGGCCAGCAGCTGCGCGTACTTGAGGCGTTCCTGGTTTCGGCGAGCACCTGTCGGTGCGGCCGGATCGATATCGACCAGGCGCTGGGCGAAGTCTGGCTTGAGGCCGTGCGTAAGCGCCTGGGCGGCGGACACGGCATGGCCGCCGAAGCGGCCAGCGCAGAGCCGGAGCTATGGTGAGGAAACCATGGGGGCGGCAATTGATCTTTCGGCGCGCATCAACCTGAAGCGCACAAGCGTCCTGGTGCTGGACGCAAACCCGCAGGCGCTGGATGTCATGCGCCAGGTGCTGAACGGATTCGGCGTGCGGTCGGTGCATGCGTGCGAGACCGCAAAGGACGCGCGCGCCGTCTTCCGCGACCGTTCCCTGGAACTGGCGCTCATCGATCCGCTATTCGTCGACGACAGCGGCTTCGAATTCATTCGCTGGGCCCGGCGCGAGGAGACCTCCGCCAACCGCTGCATCGCGATTATCGCGGCGATGGGCCACCATACGCTGGCGAACGTGCGCGCGGCGCGCGATGCCGGCGCTAATATCGTGGTCGCCAAGCCGCTGTCGCCAGAACTGCTGCTGCAGCGTATCGCCTGGGCGGCGCGGGAGGAGCGTCCGTTCATCGTGTCGCCCGGTTATGCGGGCCCCGACCGGCGGTTCAAGAACGACGGTCCGCCCCCGGGCACCAGCGGCCGCCGGAGCGACGATCTGTCATTCGAAGTTCCAACGGCTGCTGCGCCCAACATGAGCCAGCTGGAAGTCGACGAGTTGTTCAAACCTAGAAAGGTCGCGCTGTGAGCAGCGTTCGCAAATTCATCCCGGAAAACAAGCTCGCGAAAACGCTTGAAGATCGCAACGGCCTGCTCATGACGCAGGCTATCCAGCGCGCCGCGAGCAACATCGAAGCCGTCCGTGACGAGCATCTCGCCGCTCTCGACGGCAAGCTCGATCAGCTTTGCCTGGTCGCAGCCGCGGCGACCGAAAGTCATTCAGCCAACGATGCCGCCCAGGTTTACCGCCTTGCACGGGAAGTTTTGGCGGACGCCGGCATATTCGGCCTCAAGCACATGAATCGTGTCGCCCATAGCCTGTGCGAACTCATGGCCGCCGGCGACCGCCATCGTCACCAATGGACCGGTATTACGGTTCACGTCGAGGCGATCCAGGCGCTGCGCCGCATGGGGCGCATGGCGGCGGGACCCGGCGTGGACGCGATGATTGCTGGCCTCGAGAAGATTTCGCGCATGCCCGTCTAGCGGGCGAAAAGACCGGCGAAGTCGCGAAAACCCTTGATCTCGATCGGATTGCCGGACGGGTCGCGGAAGAACATCGTGCGCTGTTCGCCCGGCTCGCCTTCAAACCGGATCATGGGCGGGATCTCGAAGACCATACCCGCAGCTTCGAGTTTTCTTGCCAGCGCCAGCCAGTCAGCTAGCGCCAGCACCACACCCAGGTGAGGCATCGGGACAAGATGCTCGCCGACATGGCCGGTGTCGGTGGTCGTAAACGGCTTGCCAAGATGCAGGGAAATTTGGTGACCAAAGAAATCGAAATCGACCCAGGCGTCGGTCGAACGTCCCTCTTCGCACCCAAGCACGCCGCCGTAGAATCGCCGCGCGGCGTCTAGATCCGTGACGTGATAGGCGAGGTGAAAGACCGACTTCAAAGGCAACCTCGGCGCGACCTAGATGAAACTAGCCCGCGCCGAGCAAGATCGCGAGTGGGCTACCACTTGAAGCTGAAGCGGCCGTAGATGAAGCGACCGTTGAAACCGAAGGGTGAGAAGGACGAGAAGCCAAGGCCTGTCGTCACCTGCGCCTGCGGGGTGTTCGTCGGGTAGACGTCGAGCAGGTTCTCAGCGCCCAGGGCTAGCGTGACATGCTCGCTGAGCTCATACCGGCCTTCCAGGTCCACTACCGTCTTGGGCCCAAGGGTGAAGTCGAGCGCCGGGTTGTTGTTCGGCACCAGCACTTCGCCGTAGTTGGTGGCGTGCAACGTCGCGCTGAACTGGTCATAGTGCCAGTCGGTCCCGAAATTGACCTTGTAACGCGGCTGGCTCTTTTCAAACCGCAGCTGCGCCTGCCGGTCGAAGATCTGCACGGTCGGCGAGAACTGGTTGTTGGCCGGCAGTTTCGTGATGTCATAGTTGTTGTATGTGCCGGCCAGCGTGAAGTCGAAGTCGCCGATCGGCGTCGTCCTCAACCGATAGCTTGTCACCACGTCAACGCCGAATACGTTCGAGTTGACGCCGTTGAGGAAGAAGCGGGCCTGGCTAATGCCTGCCGGCTGTTGCGCGGGCGGCAGCGCGGTGACCGGCAGGTTGCCCGACAGCAGGATCTGGTTCTTGATGTCGATCTCGTAGGCGTCGACTGTGGCGGTGAATTCGCCAAGTGTCCCCACGAAGCCCACCGAATAGTTGTTCGACTTTTCGGCATCGAGCGGCTTGGCGCCGTAGGCGACCGACACGGGGTTGGTGGCCGGGAACGTGCCGGTCTCGAGGAACAGCCCGCCGTTCACGACCGTGGCAGTCGAGGTGAAGTAGGACTGCTGCAGCGACGGGGCACGGAAGCCGTTCGACACGGCGGCGCGGATCGCGAGGTTCGGCGTGAAGTCGTAACGCGCTGAGACCTTTCCGCTGAGATTGTCCCCGAAGTCCGAATAGTGCTCGGCCCGGACCGCGCCCGAAACCAGGAAGCTCTTGGTGATCTCGGTTTCGAGGTCGATGTAGGCGCCGACATTGGTGCGGTCGACGTCAACCTCGTTGTCGGGCTGGAAGCCTGGGAAGTTGCTGGCGCCTGGCGAGCCGGCGAACGGACCGGCCTGGTAGCTGGCGAGATCGCCGCGTCCGATCTTGTAGGTCTCGCGCCGCGCTTCAATGCCCCAC
>DASZSI010000062.1:0-1760 GCA_035548775.1 Hyphomonadaceae bacterium | reverse complement strand
CGTATCTTCATGTCGCACGGGCGCAAGGACCGGATCATTCCAATCACGGTGCCGAAGGACACACTGGCGCCAGCCTTGCGCGGCGCGGGCTTCAAGGTTCAGTTCGTTGAATTCGACGGCGACCACGAACTGCCGCCTGCGATCTTGAGCCAGGCGCTGGACTGGTTTCTCAGCTCTGCCGCGTGACCATTTCCGGACTCGCCTTGGTCACGTCGGTGCAGCCCGTCAGCGCCATCGCCGTCCGCAATTCGCCGCGCATGATGTTGAGCATGTTCGCAACGCCGCGTTCGCCCTGGGCGGCCGAGGCAAACACCCAGTTACGGCCGATCAGGCAGGCCTTCGCGCCCAACGCCATCGCCTTCATCACATCGAGGCCGGATCGTACGCCGCCGTCCATAAGGATGCTGGTTCGGCCCGCGACGGCGTCCACGATCGGGGGCAAGGCGCGGATGCCGGAAAGCACATCATCCAGCTGCCGTCCGCCGTGGTTCGACACCACGATACCGTCGATGCCAAGGCCGCACGCCTGCCGGGCATCCTCGGGATCGAGAATGCCCTTGATCACGATCGGCCCACCCCAGGCTTCGCGGATCCAGTCGAGGTCCTTCCAGTTCAACGTCGGATCAAAATTTTCGCGCACCCAGACCCAGAAATCTCGGAAGCTGACCTTCGCGCCCACGGCCTCGACCACGTTCGAAAAGGAGTTCGGCCGGCCGCCCAGCCACACATCCCAAAGCCAGCCCGGATGCGTGAGGCCATCCCACGCCAGTTTGAAGCCGGCGCTTGGTCCGCCGCCGAACAAGCCTGAGCGCATGTCGCGATAGCGTGCGCCCGGCACGGGCAGGTCCACGGTGAACACCAGGACGGGGCAGCCCGCCTGCTTTGCTCGCGCGATCAGCGCGCGCATATAGCCGCGATCCTTCAAAACGTAGAGCTGGAACCAGGGCGCAACCGCCGCCTTGGTCACCTCCTCGATGCCGCAGATCGAAAGCGTCGACAGGCATAGCGGCACGCCAGCTTTCTTCGCCGCCCGCGCCGCCTGCACTTCGCCGCGTTTCGAGAACATGCCGCCCATGCCGATGGGCGCCAGCACCAGCGGCATCGACAGTTTCTGGCCGAACAGCTCCACGCTGGTGTTGAGCGTCGACACATCATTCAACACGCGCTGACGCAACTGCACATCGGCAAAGTCTGAAACATTCGCGCGCAGGGTGCGCTCGGCATAGGAACCGCCGTCGATGTAGTCGAATAGGAGGCGCGGCAGGCGTTTCTTCGCCGCGCGGCGATAGTCATCGGACGTGACGAGCATAGGCCCTCCCGCGCGCAGTCATCGCTGCCTCGGCCGCCCGGTCAAGGGTGGACGCATTTGGTTCAATCGGCATTGTTCTCGGGGGAGGTGAACACACGATGGCCAAAGCCGATCTTGGGGCGATCTTTGCCGGCGGGCAGGGCCGACGCATGGGCGGGATCGACAAGGGTCTCATCGAGCTTGGCGACCGGCCCCTCTGGCAGATCGTCTCGCAACGCTTGGCGCCACAGGCCCACGCCATCGCCGTTCTGGCCCCGGCGCCGCCGGTCTGGCTCGACGGCGTCGAAAGCGCGGTGTGGATCGAGGATGATCCGGCCATTCAGGGCCCCGCCGCTGGTTTGGCCGCGGCGCTTGCACTTCTTCTCCGCACCTCAGGTCCGGGAGCGAGCCTTCTCACCACGCCGGTAGATGCGCCCTTCCTGCCGCCGGACCTGTTCGAGCAGACCTCCGC
>DASZSI010000061.1:0-15399 GCA_035548775.1 Hyphomonadaceae bacterium | reverse complement strand
CGGCGGCTTTCAGTCGGCCGCCTTCAAGCCGCGTCGATCGAAAGCGCGTGCAGCCCGGTCTCGAACTCCGCCTTCAGCGCGTCGTTGACCGCCCGGTGGCGCGCCACGCGTGACAATCCCGCGAAGGCGCTTGCCCGGATTTTCACCGCATAGTGTGTTTCCCCGCCCGGGCGATGGCCGGCATGCCCCTGGTGAAGCTCGCTCTCGTCTACTATCTCCAGCGCCTCAGGAGAAAAAGCAGCTGAAAGTGCGGCGCGAATGCGCTCTGCGCGGGTTGTCAATTCTTGCGGCATTAACGTCTGCATCCCAAGATCGAATTCATGTCGTTCGCCGAAGACTACATGCGGGATTACCGCGTCAAGTTCGTCGACATCCGCGTCAACCCTCCGGGCGGACGACAGCGGAAGCGGCCGGGCGATTCGATCCGCCGCTGCGAGGCTAAAGGTTGTGACGACCTGGCCGACTGCAAGGCGCCTAAACCCTATGCTTCCCGCACGGTTCATGTCCCCGGCCAGCGAGTGTCCGAGGAAGATAGCCACTGGTTCTGCCAGCGCCACGCCGCCGAGTACAATCAGAGCTATGATTTCTTCGAAGGCATGACGGAAGCGGAGATCACCGCCTTCCAGGCCTCGGCTGGTTTCGGCCACAAGCCCACCTGGCGTTTCGGCGGCGGCGCTGTCGGCGCCGCTGGCAGGGCGGCGCGCATGAACAACCCGCGTTCCTGGCGCGGCGCGAAGGAGTGGCTCTACAACGGCCCGTCGGCCGATCGCACCCGCGCCGACATCCCGCGCGACCGCACGCGGCTGCAGCTCCGCGCGCTCGACGAGATGGGTCTGCCGCCCACGGCGGAGTCGGCGCAGATCCGCGAACGCTATGGCGTGCTGATCAAGCAGTACCACCCCGACTCGAATGGCGGCGACCGCTCGATGGAACACCGCCTCCACATCGTCATCCGCGCCTTCAAGGCGCTGAAGGCGAGCGGGCTGGCTTAGGTCTCACCTTCACGTACACCCATCCACAAGCACGAGCTTGCTGACGGTCGTCGTGTGCCGAACCTTGAACAGGTCCTGGATCGTCGGATCGCTCAGGAAGCCTTGCGCATTCTCGCGCGAGGGAAATTCCAGGATGACCATCCGCGCCGGCGTCCAGTCGCCTTCCATCGTCGTCGGCGCGGCGCCCTGCACGATGTAGCGCCCGCCATGCCGCGCGATGTGCTCCGGTATCCGCCTGACATAGGGCATGAACCCGGCAAGGTCGGTGACCGAAAAATCGAGCACCAGATAGGCCTTCATCGGCTTACCCTCTTGGTGCGGCGCCTCACTCCATCGGCTTCGGCTGCCACAGCTCGATCTTGTTCCCTTCCGGGTCCATGATGTGGGCGAACTTGCCCATGGATTCGTCGGGTACGACCTTGGCCTCGACGCCGTGCCTTTTGCAGTTGGCCAGCACGCCATCAAGATCGTCGACCGCCAGGTTGATCATGAAATCCTTGGTCGACGGCTCGAAATAGGTGGTGTCCTGCTTGAACGGCGAGAACACGGTCGCAGCCCCGGGATGCGCCGCCATTGCTTCCGGCCGCAGCACGATGCCGCCCCAGTCCGTCATCGGCATGCCCAGCACGTCGGAATACCATTGCGTCAGGGCCTTCGAATCCTTCGCCTTGAAGAACACCCCGCCCACGCCAATCACCCGCGCCATGAAATCCTCCGTCCGTTTTCTGCACTCACCCTAGCACAACCGCTTCCGCAGTCCTCCCCTTGGAAAGGGGGAGGTTCGATTTGCGGGAGGGGATCACTCTGTTCGGCAAGCCCGCCCCATGGTTCGACGGACGCGCGGCTCTCGCCGCGCTGCTCACCATGAGGCTCTCTCACCGCTTGCGTCTGCCTCGCAGCCCTCATGGTGAGCAGCCGCCGAAGGCGGCGTCCGTCGAACCACGAGGGCGTGCTCGCAAACCTGACCCAGCCGATTATCCTGCAGCCCATCCCCGCTCATCTGCAGTCAGCTCAACGGCTTAGCCCCAGCACCCCAGCCGGGTTCCACACGATCTTCTCTCCACCTCCGCCCCCGTGAGAGACTTCCTCCATCGCCTTCGCAAGGAGGGCAGTCGCGATGTTCAACGGCGCGGGGGCGATGCGAGCGAGCGGGTAAGTCCTGGGGAAAGCCCTAACACGGCCAAGTGTCAGGAGTCGTTTCTGGGTTCATCCGATCCGGGTGAATGACAGCGCAGAGGACCGGAGGGGAACGCCTCCGGCTCTTACCGCCGCCGGCGACCATGTCAGGGGATCGAAGAGGTCCCTGCTCTGGGCTGGCGAATAACGCTCGCGGGGATGCGGGGTGCCGCTTTCCTTCTTCCACTACCGGTAGCCGTCGCAGGACGGTGCGCCACACCAGCGGGGCCATCCCGCGTCCCCAGCCCTCCACTCAAGAGGGCGCCTCGTCTCGCCGAAGCCTGAAGGGCGAAGGCGGAAGCATCCCAGGCGGTTTCCCACCGGCCTGAGGGAGAGGGTGTGTCTCGATCTTCCCGCCTCCGAAATCCCGGCGAAATCACCCCTCAACGCGCCCGGTCGCCCCTCCGGCGATGCTGCGTTGCAATGGGGCGGGATGAGCGACTATATCGAGGCCAAGGATAGAGAGATTTCCTCCCATGGCCGTGACTGACCCCTCCGAAGCCTTGCTGACGCTTGCGCCCACCAAGGAAGTGGACGCCAAGAAGACCTTCGGCATCGACCTCGACTGGAAAGTGCCGGCCTTCGCGGAACGTTCGAGCTATGTGCCCGACTTCGACCCGGCCTATCGTTTCGACCCGCAGACCACGCGGGCCATCCTCGCCGGCTTCAAGCACAACCGCCGCGTGATGATCCAGGGCTATCACGGCACCGGCAAGTCGACCCACATCGAGCAGGTCGCGGCCCGCCTCAACTGGCCGATGATCCGCATCAACCTCGACAGCCACGTCAGCCGCATCGACCTCGTCGGCAAGGACGCCATCGTCCTCAAGGACGGCAAGCAGGTCACCGAATTCCGCGAAGGCATTCTTCCCTGGGCGCTCCAGCGTCCCATCGCGCTCGTGTTCGATGAATACGACGCCGGCCGGCCCGACGTGATGTTCGTCATCCAGCGCATCCTCGAGGCCTCGGGCCAGCTGACGCTGCTCGACCAGAACCGCGTGATGAAGCCCAACCCGTTCTTCCGCCTGTTCTCGACCACCAACACGGTCGGCCTCGGCGACACCACCGGCCTCTATCACGGCACGCAGCAGCTCAACCAGGGCCAGCTTGACCGCTGGTCGATCGTCACCACGCTCAACTATCTCGCGCACGACGCCGAGGTGGACATCGTCGCCGCCAAGGTGCCGAACCTCGACAAGGCCACGATCTCGAAAATGGTCCGGGTCGCAGACATGACCCGCAACGCCTTCATCGCCGGCGACATCTCGACCGTCATGAGCCCGCGGACCGTCATCACCTGGGGCGAGAACACGCTGATCTTCGGCGACATCGGCATCGCCTTCCGCATGACGTTCGTGAACAAGTGCGACGAGCTTGAGCGCCCGGCCATCGCAGAATTCTACCAGCGCGCCTTCGCCAAGGAGCTGCCCGAAAGCGCAGCGATGGTGAAGGTGGCGTGACGCCTCTCGCGGCGCCCGCCTTCGCTGTCGTCCGGAATCGCCGCATTCATTTGCGGTGCGCAGCCTGAGACAGGAAAGTCAGCGCGCATGAGCGATCTCACCATCACCCGCGCGATCGAGGCGGACATTCCCGATCTCGGCGTTATCGGTCCGGCCGCCTACGCGGCCGCCTATCACGATGACTGGGACGATGCGGTCGCC
Organism: Hyphomonadaceae bacterium; assembly: GCA_035548775.1. GTDB lineage: Bacteria > Pseudomonadota > Alphaproteobacteria > Caulobacterales > Hyphomonadaceae > UBA7672. The sequence continues at coordinate 11,570 of DASZSI010000061.1, read as the reverse complement.
TTCTTCTGGCAGATCCAGTCCTTCGGCGCCGAGGCGATGGCCAATACTCTCGCCCGGCCCGACGCTCGCGTCTGGATCGCGCGAGAGGAGGGCGTTGGCGTCGGCTTCCTCACCATGTTCGTCGGCGCGTTCGAACCGATCAGCGGCCGGCCGCGCGGCGCCGAGATTCCGCGCGTCTATCTCCTGCCGGGCGCCCGCCGTGGCGGCATCGGCAAGAAGCTGCTCGACGCCGCGGAGGCGCAAGCCCGCATCGAAGGCTGCGACTATGTCTGGCTCAGCGTGATGGAGCATGCCGAGTGGGCAAGGGAGGCCTATGCCCGCTGGGGCTTCAAGGACATCGGCGGCAAGGTCTTCTCCGGCGGCCTGCGCCCCGGCCGCAGCCGCGGCATGCGCGTGCTGGTGAAGGAGCTTTCCTGAGTCAGGGCCACAGCGTTCCCTGGTCGGCAAACGCCGCGCTCACATAGTGCGAGACCGTGTCGGACTTGGGCGTGCGCTTGCTCGGCCACGGAAAATAGTCGCAGTGGTCATAGTCGCTGGCGAGCGACGGCTTGTTCTTCTGGTTGTAAGGCTTGCCAGGAATCCCGAACGGCGTGACGTGTTCGATCACGGCGGGTTTCGGTCCGCGATAGCCCAGCGCTCCGCCGAACGGGCTGTCATCATCGCCCAGCACATCGCTGATCGCATCGCCGGCCGGGTAGAGATATTTCAGCGTGCGGTCGCGCTTGGAGCTCAGCACATAGATCGCATCGGCATTGTCATAGGCCGCCGCATGCTCTCTCGCCAGCGTATCGTTGTCGGCCGCCGGGGCGGTGAGAATGATCTGCCTTGCCCGCGGCACGCCTTTTGTTCCCGCCGCCGAAAGCACCACGCGGGCGCCAAGGCTGTGCGAGACGAACGAGATGCTGGCCGCCAGGTCGAACGTCTCCTGGATGGCCGTGGCGAGATAGCCGCCCGTGGTCAGCGCATCGAACGCCTCCACCGGATAGTTCAGCACGGTGTACCAGTCGCCCGGCCACAGCACGCCGACAAACAAGGTGGTGCTTGGACTTATCGGAAAAGGCGCCGCTGCGCTCTGCAGGTCCGCTTCCATGGCGGCGGCCGAGGCTATGCCGTCTTCCCGGTTCACGTTGAAGCCGTGGCACATGAACAGCACCCGCTTGCCGGCAGCCTGCTGGCGCATGGTCCGCGCTTCAACCGGCTTGCGGGCATCCGGGTCCGCCGCCGTGCTCTCGCAGAATTTCACCGGAACCACGACGCCCCGTTTGTCCTTGCTGCGGAAGTCGGCGAACAGCGTCATCGCTACTTCCCGCGCACGGCCTTGACGGCGGTCACCGCCGCCGACAGCGAGGACGTCAGGTCCTTCGCAATCGGCGCGATCGGGACGGCAAGAATACCCGCCGCGATGCCCATCCACAAAGTCCGCCACCAGGTCGGGTCGAGCGGAGCATAGGCGCAAACAGCTTTCGCCGCCTGCGCGCCTGCCTGCGCCGGCGTATCCGGGCATCCCGCATTGACCAGGAAGGACCCGGCGATCCCCAGGAGGACTGCCACGAAGCCGGCCGTCACGCGCGCAACATTGCGATATTTCTGGTCGGCGCGTTCGAAGGCCGCATCGATCTGGAAACCGATCACGGCGTCGATCCGCCCGAGCATGTTGCCTTCCGCCGCCGTCGGGTCGCCGCCTTTCTTGAGTTTTTCCACCAACGCCTCCAGGTCGGCGGGATCGACATTGCAGAACCGGGCTACGTCGTCAGCTCCGCCCTCCGTAAGACCCTGGCGCACCAGCGATCGCACGATGGCCTTTTGCGCATCCTTGTCCCGCCCGTTCCGCCATTGGGCCTTCAGCAATTCCTGCCAGATCACCGGCCCGCGCGGACCATCGATGGTTTCGGTCGGCTTTCCCGCGCCGTTGCGAAGCGCCGAAGCGAAGGGCAGGCACCCTTCCAGGATATGTTTCACGCCGACGTTCGAAATGCCGCCGCCGGGCCACGCTTTCATGGCGTCGACGAGAGCGAACGCCGCGAGCCCGAGCGCGCCCATCGCGGTGATGGCGCCAGTGATGATCTGAAGTGTCGGATCCATCGAAAATCTCCCCCCATAGGATTTTTCGTGACGCCAACTATCCCGCAAACACCGCGGCGATGAAAGGGTCTTCGTGCCGTGGGCGACCTAGCCCCGGCCCCGGCCTGGGGCTATTGTCTCGCCACGGGGACTAGAGGCGATATGGACTGGAAGCTCGCTATCGCAGGCGTGGTGATTTCCGCCGTTGGCGGCTTTGTGGTCTGGCGTTTCCGCAAGTCGAACTTCAACAACCAGCTTGCCCCTGGCTGCATCATGGCTTTCGGCATCCTCGCGCTGCTGACCGGCATTCTCACATTCCTGTTCAGCTTTTGGTTCAAGGGATGATCGCACGCCGCGGCGTGCTAGATCATCTGCCGCCGCAAAGGAGACTGCCCATGACCGCAGGCACGATGATCCGCGTAAAAAGCCGCGATGGCTTCACCTTCGACGCCTACCACGTGAGGACGTCGGGCCAGCGCAAGGGCGGCGTCATCGTCGTCCAGGAAATCTTCGGCCTCTCGGATCACATAAAGGAAATGGCGGAACGCCTCGCCGCCGCCGGCTACGAAGCCATCGCGCCTTCGATGTACGACCGCGCCGAACCCGGCTTCATCGTCCAGCCCAGGGATGTCGCCGCCAACATGCAGCGCGGCGTCCAGCTCGCCATGGGCAACGGTCCGGACAACGCCATGAATGACGTCGGCGGCGTGTTCGACGTGCTGAAAGGCGCGGGCAAGGTCTGTATCACCGGCTATTGCTATGGCGGCACGATGAGCTGGCTTGCAGCATCCCGGATCGACGGCCTCTCGGCCGCCTCGTGCTACTATGGCGGCAACATCGCCCAGATGGCCCAGCTGAATCCGAAATGCCCCACCATCTGCCACTTCGGCGCCAAGGATGCCCACATCCCGCTCAAGGGCGCGGTCGACAAGATTCAGGAAGCCCACCCCGAAATCCCGGTCTACATCTACGACGCTGGACACGGCTTTGCGCGCAAGAACTCGCACGACTACGATGCGGCTTCCGACAAACTCGCTTTCGATCGCACCATCGAACTGTTCGACAGGTCGAAATAGGCGCCGGGCCTCCCCACATAATGGCGCGGCGAACGAAGCGGCCTTTGATCAACCCGCTTCATCCGCCGCAACCTGAGCGTTCCGGATTTGGGCCTCTGGGCCTCGATCGGGAACGTTCGTCCTAGTGGTGATCGGCCACCGTGCCGGCCACCGCGCCAGCTACCGCGCCAATCTCGGCGCCTTTCTTGGCGTCGCCGTCGCCGGTGTTGTTGCCGATGGCCGCGCCGGCCGCGCCGCCCACCGCCGCGCCCGCCAGGGTTCCACAGGCGGCGAGGGAGGCAGATGCTACAAGAGCGCAGAAGAAGATTTTGAGTTTGCCCATGATAAAGTCTCCGGAAAAGGTCTCGAAATGAACGCCTCCCGGTTTGGCCTGTTCCGCGCCGGGCCGCAGCGAAGCGGACCGGAAACATGAAGCTTGTGTTCATCTTCGGGCCCGCTGCTTCCGGCAAACTCACGGTTGCGCGCGCCTTGGGCCGGCTCACCGGCATTCCGGTGTTCCACAATCATCTCGTGGTCGATGCGCTGTTGGAAAAACTTCCCTTCGGTGATCCTGAGTTCATCCGCCTGCGCGAGTCGATGTGGATGGCCGGTTTCGAAACCGCCGCGACCGGCGGCCGCGACCTCATTTTCACATTCGCCCCGGAACCGACTGTACCTGACGGATTCCCGGAGCGTGTGTGGGACCTGATCGCCAGCCATGGCGGAACCACACACTTTGTGCGGTTGGCCCTCGCCCGCGACATCCAGGAACAGCGCATCAACGCCGCCTCGCGCCGCGAATTCCGCAAGCTCACCGACCTTGCCCTTCTGCGCGACCTGCGGCCGCAGTTCGAGGCGTCGCAGGCGAAAATGCCCATGGCCGAGCTTGTCATCGACACAGGCGTGGTCACCCCGGAAGAAGCGGCCCTGAGGATTGCAGATGTCCTCGGCCTTCCGCCCCTTCCCAGCGCGGCAAGCCCGTCCTAATGCTCCCCTCATGACCAAGGCCATCGACCGGACGGATGTCTTCAAATCCGCCCTCAGCGCCGCCACCCGCGCGCTGGCGGGGCAGGATGAATTGTCGGTCGAATATTCGATCGAAGGCGGCCGGCTGCAGGATGGCCAGATCACGCTTTCGACGCCTCCGCGCGATCTCACCCCCGCCGCCGCCGCCCGCGCCCGCGGGCAGGCCGACGCCCTTGCCCTTCGCGTGGCGCACCATGATCCGAAGGCCCACGCCAAGCTGATGCCACGCCGCGAAGACGCCCGCCGCCTGTTCGAGGCGGCCGAGCGCGCGCGCTGCGAATCCATCGGCGCCGCCGCGATGGATGGCGTTGCCGAAAACCTCGACGCCTCCCTGGTCCAGCGCTGCGAGCGCGCCGGCTATGGTCGCGCCATGGATAAGTCCCGCGCGCCGCTCGATGACGCGTTGGAGTTCGTCCTTCGCGAAGTGATGACCGGCCGCCCGCTGCCGCCGGTCGCCGCCGGCGTCGCCGATGTCTGGCGCGCCGAGCTGGAGAAGAAAGCCGCCGCCACGCTCGCCCGCGCCCAGGCCAACATGGAAGACCAGGAAGCCTTCGCCGAAGTCGTGCGCGATATCCTGCGCGACCTCGACATGGGCGACGATGTCCAGGGCGAAGAAGACGGCTCCGAAGACCAGGGCGAGGAAGAGGAAGAAGGCGACGGCGAGGGCGAAGGCGAGGGCGAAGACCAGCAGGAAGACTCCGGCGAAGCCGGCGAGGGCGAACCCGGCGACCAGATCGAGGCGACATCCTCGCTCGACGCCGACGCCGAAATGGAAGCAAGCGAGGCGGACGAGGACGAGCCCGCCACGCCCATCCGCCCCAACTGGCGCTCGGCCGACGACTTCAAATCCGACTACAAGGCCTTCACCACCATCCACGACGAAGTCGCCAACGCCGACACGCTGTGCGACCCGGAAGAACTCACCCGCCTGCGCGCCTATCTCGATGCCCAGCTGCAGGGCCTGCAGGGCGCCGTCTCGCGTCTGGCAAACCGGCTGCAGCGCCGCCTGATGGCGCAACAGAACCGTTCCTGGATGTTCGACCTGGAGGAGGGCGTGCTCGACACCTCGCGCCTCACCCGGGTCATCGTCGATCCCACCGCGCCCCTGTCGTTCAAGATGGAGGACGAAAGCAAGTTCCGCGACACGGTCGTGACGCTGCTGCTCGACAACTCCGGCTCCATGCGTGGCCGGCCGATCATGGTCGCGGCCCTCTGCGCCGACATCCTGGCCCGCACGCTGGAGCGCTGCGGCGTCAAGGTCGAAATTCTCGGCTTCACCACGCAGGCCTGGAAGGGTGGCTTGTCGCGCGAAGACTGGATCAAGGCCGGCAAGCCGCCGAGCCCGGGCCGCCTCAACGATCTTCGCCACATCATCTACAAGTCCGCCGACGCGCCCTGGCGCCGTGTTCGCAGGAACCTCGGCCTGATGATGCGCGAGGGCCTGCTCAAGGAGAACATCGACGGCGAGGCGCTGTTGTGGGCGCACGACCGCCTGATGGCGCGCGCCGAACAGCGAAAGATCCTGATGGTGATCTCCGACGGCGCCCCGGTCGATGACTCGACCCTGTCCGTCAACGTCGGCAACCCGCTGGAGAAGCACCTTCGCGAAGTCATCAGCCACATCGAAGGGCCGATGTCGCCGGTCGAACTGATCGCCATCGGCATCGGCCACGACGTCACGCGCTGGTACCGCCGCGCCGTCACCATCGTCGACGCCGAACAGCTCGGCGGGGCGATGACGGATAAATTGGCCGAACTCTTTGGCGAGGAAGAAGCCAAGGCTGCGAAAGCCGCCGTGCGAGTGCCTGACGGCTTGCCCGCCAAGCGGCCGGAAAAGCGCGCCGCAAAGCAGCAACCCAAGTCCCAGCCCGGCAAGGCCTCGCTGGTGAAGAAGACGACCTTCGAGGAGACCGCCCGCGGCCGCAAATTCCCCACGCGGGAAGCCAAGAAGTGAGGATATTCCTGGTGTCGGGTATTGCGTTTCTGTCCGCGTGCGCCGGATCGCCGCCGGTAGGCGAGCCTCTCAACGACATCGCCCACGACTATGTCCGCCTGGCGCTCGAGATCGATGCGCACGAGCCGGGCTATGTCGACGCTTATTTCGGCCCTGACTCGTGGCGCGAGGAAGCACGCCGCCTCCCGCGCGACCAGAAGACGCTGAAGGTCGAAGCCGATCGTCTCAAGTCCGAACTCGCTCGCTTCCACTCCGACGATCCGGAAACCGCCCAGCGCGCGAAGGTCCTGCTGGCCGATGTCTCCAGCGCCCGCTTCCGGCTCGACATGATCGGCGGCGCCCGCGCGCCGTTCGTCGAGGAGGCGGAGAAGCTCTTCGCCCTCAAGCCCCAGCTCAAGCCGCTCAAATATTACGACGAGGCGCTCAAGCGCATCGCGGCCCTTGCGCCCGGCGACGGCCCGCTGGCCGACCGGGTGGAGGAATTCCGCCGCCGCTATTCCATCCCCGAAGACCGCGTCACCGCCGTGATGGACGCCGCCATCGCCGAATGCCGCAAGCGCACGCTGGCGCACATCCCGCTGCCCGAAGGCGAGAACTTCAAGATGGAGTTGGTGAAGAACAAGCCCTGGGGCGCGTACAACTATTACAAAGGCCAGAACCAGAGCCTCATCCAGATCAACACCGACCTGCCGGTCCAGATCGGCAATGCGCTGATCCTTGGGTGCCATGAAGGCTATCCCGGCCATCACGTGCAGGGCATCTTCAACGAGAAGGCCTATCGCGAGCGCGGCTGGCCGGAATTCTCCATTGCGCCGCTCTATTCGCCGGCCGCCCCCTTGAACGAGGGCGGGGCGGATTTCGGCGTCGAGCTTGCCTTCCCGGGCGCTGACCGGCTGAAATTCGAGCAGGACGTGCTCTATCCGCTCGCCGGCCTCGACCCGAAAACCGCTCCGGCCTACGACGCCATGCGCTCGGCGCAGGACGATCTCGAAGGCGCCCAGCTGACGATCGCGCAGATGTTTCTAGACGGCCAGATCAACCGCAGCGAGGCGATCAGCCTCAACGAGAAATACCGTCTGGTCGCGCGCGACGTGGCCGAGCAGGCGTTGACCTTCGTCGACTCCTACCGGTCCTACGTCATCAACTACCAGAGCGGCGAGGATGTCGTGCGCGCCTATGTCGATCGCGCGGGGGCCGATCCCGATGCGCGCTGGGCCGCTTATCTCCGGATCATTTCCCAGCCGACCTTGGCGTCCGACCTTGTCCCGCCGGCCTCCCAGCCCCGGCATTCCGGCGCCCAGGTGAAGTGAGCACGATGCAGATGAAACTTTCCCCCGGCCTGGTCTGTCTTGCCGCGCTTGCATCGGCCTGCGCCAGCTCAGGCCCAGCTTCGGCACCCACGGCCCGGCCCGCGTCCGTCACAGCCCCGGCATCGGCATCGTCCAAACTCGCCGCCGCCACGGCTGCCAGCCAGTCAGCGGCGCTCGATGCGCCCGGCCCTAGCGCGCCTGCCGTCGAGCCGGTGGACGGCGAAGACCGCGTCGTCGTAAACGGCTTCCGCCGGGCGTTTCCGCGCGGCACGCTCGATGATTATCTTCGCATCCTCTCCAGCTCGTCCTGCCCGCAGGGAACGCCTTCCGTATCCGCCGAGCCGGTGACCATCGCGGTTCACTCCTCGGCGCTGGTTCCCTCCAATGCCGGCGCTGCACGGGTCGGAGACCTGACCTTCGTGGCCGGCTTCGCCTTGTCCAGCGACAATCCCCGATTCGGCGGCCTCTCTGATCTCCACCTGCTCGACAACGGCAATCTCGTTGCCGTCTCCGACGGCGGCGCATTTGTCTGGATCGACCTCGCAGCCGATGGCATCACGCCGGTTCGCGCCCGGATCTCTCCCTTGCTCGACATGAAGGGTGAACCGCTGACCGCAACGCAGGGCGACGCCCAGGGGGTCGCCCTCAATGGCGGCATGGCGCTGGTCTCGTTCGGTCATAACCATCGTGTGCTGGCCTATGATCTGGGCAAGTGCGGTCCCGCCGCCCGCGGCGCGCCCATCGTGTTCGGCCCCTACGGCCTGCCGCTGGCCGACGCGTTCGGCGACGCCGGCCTAGCCGTCACCGATCGCACCGGCGTCGGCGCGCTGGCGGTGACGCCCAACTGGTATCTCTTCACAGGCGTTGGCGCGAAGGTCGGCCAGCTCAGCGCCCTGTCGGCGCGCCCCATCGAGGGTGATCCCGACTTCAGCCTGCGCGTCGGCGTCGAACAGCCCGAACTGACCGGCATCGACGTGCTTTCGCCATCCAGCGGCGACGCCAGCAAGCGTGTCCGCGCCTTCCTGCTGCACCGCTCGCGCGATCCACGCGAAGGCAACTCGATCACCGAAACCGACCTCGAACTCTTCCCGCGCCCGGACTCGGGCAGCGGCGGCGGCGAACTCGACCAGCGCGCCCGCAATGGCTTCGTCGAAACCGGCTGGCGTGTTCTGGCCAAGCTCGACCCTCCCGTCGCCTCGGAAAATTTCGAAGGCATCACGGCGAAGGAACTGCCCGACGGACGCACCCGCCTGTTCATCGTCTCGGACAACAACTTCTCGGAAAAATCGAGCACGCTGCTCTGGGTGTTCGATTTGCCCAAGCCGCTGAAGTGAGGGCGTCATCGCCATGCCCCTGAAGCGGATCTGGCTCATCGGCGCGGCAATAATCGCCGCCGCCTGCGCCGCCGATCCTGTGGCGGTTCCATCCCCAGCCGCGCCCGTTGCTCAAACCACGCCTGCGCTTCCGCGCGACGCCGCTGCTGACCTGATCGCCCAGCAGAGGGCGTACCTCGATACCACGGCCTCCTCGCCTGCGCCGCTCGCCCCGGCCGCCGGTTCGGGCCGCACCATCGAGGCCTACATCGCCCAGCTCCGTGATACCTCCTGCCCGGATGGGGTGAAGAAGACCGAACCGGAAAAGATCAGTCTCAAAGCCGATCCCGTGCCGCTGCAGGGCCTCAACCCCTCCCGCAAGACCATAGGCCAGCTCACCTACGTCGCCGGCTATCATCTCACCTCCACGGATGATCGCTTCGGCGGGCTCTCCGATATTCGCGTCATGGACGACGGCAGCCTGCTCACCGTCTCCGACGTGGGCCGCTTCGTCTGGCTCGACATGGCCAAGGACGGTGTGACGCCGATCGGCGCCCGCATTTCCCAGCTTCACGACGCCCGCGGGGGGGATCTAACGAAAAAGGGAGAGGCAGACTCCGAAGGTCTCGCCGTCAACGACGGCGTCGCCCTCGTGTCGTTCGAGCGCGACCATCGCGTGCTCGCCTACGATCTTGCCAGGTGTGGCGCGTCGGCGCGCGGAGCGCCGATCGTGTTCGGCGGCTATGGCCGGCCGATCCCGCAGGCATTTGCTGATGCGAAGATCACGGTCGACGAGAATTCCAGCCTCGAGGCGCTGGGTGTGACGCCAGACTGGTACATGTTCTCCGGCATCGAAACCAAAGTTGGCGATGAAAGCCCGATGTCGGCCCGGCCGATCGAGGCGCCGCCGCAATACGATCTACGGCTGGGCGAAGGCGCGCCGGTGTTCGTGGGGCTCGACCTCCTGGTGTCGAAGGACGGCTCGAAGGTCCGCACCTTCGACCTGCATCGCTCCTTCAATCCCCTGTCGGGCAACGCCATCGCCATCAACGAGACCGACTTCGAGCGCTATCTCGACCAATCGAACCTGCCGGCCCGCGTGGTCAGCGACATCGACGAGCGTTCGCACTATCGCTACCGCAAGACCGGCGCGCGGCGCCTCGCCGACTTCAATTTCCTCGTCACGATCGACAATTTCGAGGGCATCGCCGCCAAGCCGATGCCGGACGGCCGGATCCGGCTTTACGTCATTTCGGACGACAATTTCTCGTCGACCCAGCGCACCCTGCTGATGATCTTCGACCTGAAATAGCTGTCCGGCTAAGGCTTACCGGCCAGCGCCATCACGGCCTGCCGGCCCGCATCCATGGCGTCCAGCGCCGCATCCTTGCCTGGGCAGGCATAGCCCGCCTGCCAGCGGAACTCGTGGACCTTCGTGTCGCCCTTGAACCAGCTGATGGTTCCATAGGGCCCGTCCGTCACCATCAGCTTGCATTTGGAGTCATCGCCGGCATAGGCCTGTGCCGCCGCCAGCTTCATGGCGATCGCATCGAACGCCTCGGACGAAACAGCAAACGCCTCGCTCTTCTGGTCCGGCTTGTCGGCATAGGGATCGCGCACCGAAAGGTGCTTGCCGTCTCCGCCGCGTCGGATGGACCAGGAATCCGTCATCCGGCCCCAGCTGAACGTGGTTGCCTCGATGCGGTCGGCCGCCGGCTGTGCGGGCGTCTTGGGCGTCTGCGCGCAGGCGGCGAACGCCATGGCCAGCGCGAGCGGGCTCAACGAAGCGAGGCGGACAAGTTTCATGGCGTTTCCCGACGACATATCAAGTCCGGAATGCCACGGCGCCCGCAGCCGTCAACCTCGAATGCGTGTTGTCGCTGCGTCGAAACGCAGGCCTACGCCGCCGAAAAGGAAAAGTCCGCGCTCCGGAGGGAGTATGGGGACGCCCTCCGGGGCGCGGGGCCGGGCCTAGGAAGCCGGCTTGAGCGTGGCCTGGCCGGTCGCGCGATCGACCGTGCAGGCGACAGTGGCCGCCGAATTGTCGGCGTTCTGCACCTTGAGAACAAAGTTCAGCGCATCATCTGTTACGCGGGTCTCGTCGCTGTCGATCCGCACCGATTTCGGGGCCGGCGTTTCGGCTTTGGCGGCCGCCTGGCAGACCTGCTGTCCCTTGGCGAGGCTGGTTTTCGCCAGCGCGGGACTTGCGGCGATCATGGCGCCGGCGGCGAGAAGAACGATCAGGGAGGGTTTCATGGTTTTCTCCGACATGCCGCTGTTTCGCGGCTGGTGGAGAAATCCTGCACATACATAATTAGACGCGCAAGCCAAAAACGTATATACAGAATTCAATGGCTCGATCAGATTTTCTTGATTTTGATTGTCTTGCCTACGCTTCGCGGCGCACCGCGCGGGCCGTGTCGAACTACTTCAACGCGCGATTGACCCATCTCGATCTCAATGTCGCGCAATATGGCTTGCTGGCTGCCGTAGCCACGATGCCCGGTTCGACCCTGTCTGCGATCGGCGAAGCGATGCTGCTTGAGGAAAGCACGCTTGCCCGCAATTTCACGGTGCTGGAGCGGCGTGGCCTAGCCAAGGCGGAGGGCGGCCGCGGCCGGGGCGGCAAGCAGGTGTTCCTGACGGCGGAAGGCTTGGCGCTGTTGACGGAAGCCAGCCGGATCTGGAAGCGCACCAACCAGAAGCTCGTCTCGGAGCTGAAAGATCACGACGTCGATGACGGCAAGGTTTTCTTGAGGGCGCTGGGCGAAGCCTCCGAACGCCTGAAGGCGAAGGAAGAGCGAGTCAAAAACGAAGCGGCCGGCGGTTGAAGCCGCCGGCCGCGTTTTCC
>DASZSI010000060.1:0-16838 GCA_035548775.1 Hyphomonadaceae bacterium | reverse complement strand
CTACCACAATCTCCTGCGCCGCTGGGCTGAGGTATAGGTCATGGACGCTCAAACCAATCCCGGCTCGGTCGTGGCTCCGCCGCAGAAGAAGCGCCGGCACGCCGGCACGCTACTTTTTCTCCCCGCCTTCGCCAACCGGACAGAAGTGATCCAATGGTTGAAGCGCATCCACGCATGGACTGGTTTCTGGGGCGCGCTCGCCTTCCTGCTGATCGGCACGAGCGGCGTGCTGCTCAATCACCGCGCCACGCTGAAGATCGACACCGGCGCGCCGGTCGAAGTGAACGAGGCGGCGATCTCCGTTGATCCAACGCTTATCAAGTCGCCGGACGATCTCGGCAAATGGGCGCAAAGCCAGTTCGGCACGACAATCGAGCCGCGCGCGCCCCGTGCTGAAGGCGGTCCGCGCGGAGGGCGGGGCGAGGGCGGTGGACGGCCGCAAGGCGAGCGCCAGGGCGGGGGAGACGGCGGCCATGCCGCCCAGGGCGGCGGTCAAGGCGGCGAGCGCGCCACCATGATGGGCCGCGACATCCAGCAGGCGCTGGTGTGGAAACAGTCCTTCACGGGCGCCAATGCGGCGCTCAATGTCGAGTATTCGCCTGGTTCGACCTCGGTGAAAGTCTCGAAGTCCGAGCAGAATTTCTTTGGCGTGATCAAGAACCTGCACAAGGGCGTGGGCATGAACTGGCCATGGGTGCTGCTGATCGACACCTTCGCCGGCGGGTTGATTGCCATGAGCGTCACTGGCGCGCTGCTCTGGAGCCGATTGCACGGGCCCAGGCTGGTGGCGATCGGCATCGTGGCGGCGAGCCTCGGGCTTGCCCTATTCGCCGCCTGGCCGAGCATGGTCTAGCTGCCCCACGCATCAGGCGCGTAACATTGACTTAGAGCTGAACCGCTCAATAATCGTCCCGAAGATCGGGGGCGATCATGACAGACCAGACGACACCCAAACCTGCGGCCACGGCTGCTCCGGCCGCGCCTGCCGCCGCGATAACGCCGCCGGAAGACAAGACGCCTGCGCCAAAGGGCGATGCGCGCACCGGAATGGGGTTCTGGAACACAGCGACCTTCGTCACGGCCGGGGCCAGCGACCTGGTGAAACCGGTTGCAGACTTCGCACTCTACTTCTTCATCGGCTTTGCGCTGGCGACTGCGATCGCCTTCTATCTCACCTTCATCCGCAAGCCGCACGTGGCCTATATGCGGACCTTCCTTGGGACGCTCGGACTAGGCACGGCGATCTTCGGCTTCCTTCTGCTCGCGCGCTTTGCAACGCCGGAAGGCGAAGGCCAGCAGCGTGGCGTGATCGCATCCTTTGTGCCGCCGGTCGCGTCTGTGCAGACCGCGGTGCTGCCGCTAAGCTCCGCACAGAAGGAGCTGCTCAACCTCGGCTCGCAAATCTCGACCGGTGATCCGGAGGCGCGGTCGGCTGCGGCGCGGACGGCGCTGGCCGACACCAAGCAGGACAAGCCCACCCGCCGCGCCATGCTGGAGCGTGTGCTCCACAACTCCGATCCGAACGTACAGCAAGCCGGTCTCGTGGCGGCAATGGCCGACCGCGGCCGGGGCGCCATTCCGGTTCTGCCCGACCGGTCTTCGAAATCGCCGCTGGCGACTGCGCTGGCGGGATCAAATCTCGAATTCTACAGCGTGAACCGGGAAACCGGCGCCGTGAACGGTATGTTCCACACCGTAGCCGGCGCGCGAGGGTTCTCGGGCAGCATCGCCAACGGCCGGCTGGTTTACACGGTTGATGCCTTCGTCGCCGACAAATGGGTCAGCGGCGTGGTCATCGATGTCTCGGTCGACAATCGGCTACAGCTAGTGGGCGATGCGCGCACGCCGGCCGGCGACACCGTCAAGGTCGAGATGCCGATCCTCTAGGGATCAGTACCGCTTCGCCTCGATTCCCAACGCTTTCAGCTGCACCTGCACGCTGTCAGGGCCCATCAGGTGGCCCGCGCCGACGGCAATGAAAGTCACTCCCTTGCCTTTCAGCATCTCCTGGATTTCGGAAGCCCAGTTCTTGTTCCGGTCGACCAGAAGGGTCTTGTACAGATCGGAACTCTCGTCCTTCAACTCGGTGACAAAGATCTTCTCCATCGCAGGAAGATCGCCCGCCGCCCACTGGCTCACCATCTTGTCGAGCTCGGTCGCCGTCTCCTTGTAATCCTTGAGGCAGGAGCGGAGGTAATCCATCTCGTCCGCCTCCGACATGTTGGCGAAGATCTTGATCTGGTATTCGATGGTTTCGAGGCCCTTCGCCGCGATGCCGCGCTCCTTGAAGATTTTCTGCAGCTTCGTATCGACGCCGCTTTCGGGGTCATAACCTGACTTTGTGAGGCCGGCCGCCGAAATGCCCATGCCGGCAAACCATGGGCGGAAAATGTTGAGACCCGCCTCGGGAAGGCCTGCGTCCTTCGCGGCCTCCTGCAGCGTCTTGTACTCATCCGGCGTGAGACGCGAGGATAGCGGCTTGTTGGGCGACAGGCCGTATTGCGTCACCAGCGGCAGCATCGACTGCATCATCTCCGCCTGCGACGCGATTGGGATTTCGAGATAGAGCTGGTCGGCCGAGGCGATGGCGTCGTCCAGCTTGGGGTTATGCCACACCGTCTCGGGCCGAAGAACGTGCACCGTGCCCATCAGGTAAATCGTCGAGTCGGCGTCCTTCACGACCCACATTGCGGGCTGCGCCATGGCCGGCGCGGCGGCGATGACTACAACGCATGCGAGGAACGCTGCGGCCGACAGGCGCGCACGGGAGAGAAAGGCCAAAATAACTGTCATCAAATCCCCCGCTTTGGGCGTCAGGCCCGACCTTGGGGTGATCTAAGGCGGCGTTGCTTGCGCTTTCAAGCGCCGAATGCTTGCGGGGCGCGGCACGGGGGCTATAAGCGCGCCTCGTTGCGGAGATTCCCATGGCCAGCCCGTTCAAGCCGAAGAAAGTCGTCCTTGCCTATTCGGGCGGGCTCGACACATCGATCATCCTGAAATGGCTGCAGACCGAATATGGCTGCGAGGTTGTCACATTCACCGCCGACCTGGGTCAGGGCGAGGAGTTGGGGCCGGCGCGCAAAAAGGCAGAAACTCTCGGCATCAAGCCGGAGAATATTTTCATCGAGGACCTGCGCGAAGAGTTCGTGAAAGACTTCGTATTCCCGATGTTCCGGGCGAACGCCCAGTACGAGGGACTCTATCTGCTTGGCACCTCGATCGCGCGGCCACTGATCGCCAAGCATCTCGTCGAGATTGCCAAAAAGACCGGAGCCGACGCCATCGCCCATGGCGCCACAGGCAAGGGCAATGACCAGGTTCGTTTCGAGCTGTCGGCCTATGCGCTGAACCCCAATATCAAGGTGATCGCGCCGTGGCGCACCTGGGCGTTCAAGTCGCGCACCGACCTCATCGAGTTCGCCGAAAAGCATCAGATTCCGGTCGCCAAGGACAAACGCGGCGAAGCGCCGTTCTCGGTCGACGCCAACCTCTTGCACTCGTCCTCGGAAGGCAAGGTGCTGGAAGACCCCGCCGTCGAGCCGCCGCCCTACGTCTTCATGCGCACGATCTCGCCGATGGAAGCGCCGGATCAAGTCACTGAAATCAGGATTGGTTTCGAGAAGGGCGATGCGGTTTCGATCAACGGCAAGAAGCTGTCGCCTGCGACGCTGTTGGCTCAGCTCAATGATCTCGGCCGCGACAACGGCATCGGCCGCCTCGACCTCGTCGAGAACCGCTTCGTCGGCATGAAGTCGCGTGGCGTCTACGAGACGCCCGGCGGCACGATCCTGCTCCAGGCCCACCGCGCCATCGAGTCGATCACGCTCGATCGCGGCGCCGGCCACCTCAAGGACGAGCTGATGCCGCGCTACGCGGAGCTCATCTACAACGGTTTCTGGTTTGCACCCGAGCGGGAGATGCTGCAGGCCGCGATCGACAAGAGCCAATCGAATGTCTCCGGCGAGGTCACCCTGAAGCTCTACAAGGGCAATGTGATCGTCACCGGCCGGTCCTCGCCCAATTCGCTCTACTCAGCCGCGCACGTGACGTTCGAAGACGATGCCGGCGCCTATGACCAGAAGGACGCCGAAGGCTTTATCAGGCTCAATGCTCTGCGGCTGCGTCTGCTGGGTCAGGCCGGAAAACGCTAAGGCGTTGGCGGAAAGCGCAAAAATCGGCTCGCAGAAGATCATTCGCCTCGTCATTTGACGGCGGAGCGTCTGACGCCATCTCCCGAAAGTGACCGCCGGGGTCGCCTTGCCCCCTGTTCCGGGGCGGGAAATTGGTTAATTATGCTAATGGCAGATATGTGCTACCGATTCGTGTCCGGGGCGAATCCGTAGGGAAACTTTCTAGCGGGAAGAAGCGGCATGGGCTCCGCTCCGATCCCCTCGGGACCTGATGGACGCACCGGTGCAACCGTAGCTGCGTCCGAGGGCGTTTCGTCCATCGCACAAGGCGGCGCCATCGCCAGTCCAGCCGCTGAATGGATCTGCGTTGCAGCTGCCCGGAACATCCTCGTCGTCGACGACAATGACCGCCACCTCGATATTCTCTCCACCATTCTGTCGAGCGTCGGGCACGATGTGGAAACCTGCGGCTCGGGCGCCGAAGCAATCCGGCGCCTTGAAACCAGGCGGTTCGACGTGGTCGTGCTGGACCTCATCATGCCGGAAGTCAGCGGCGTCGTGGTCGCCAGCCAGATGCGCGAAGGCCAGGTAAATCGGCGCACACCGATCATTGCTTGCACGGCAAACATGGGAATCGCGCGCCGCCAACTGGCGGATGTGCCCGACGTTGTCGCAATCATCGGCAAGCCGATCGATACGGCAAATCTCATTTTGGCCGTCGCGCGAGCGCCCGTTCGCGATCGCAAGTCGGATCGCATCCGCATTTGAAGAGGCTTGCGCGGAATCACCGTCGGCGCAAACTGGCCGGCGTCGCGCCAGTTAGTCTTGAGCCTGGGCAGGGGAAATGAGCGTCGGACGAGGTCCTGTCGCGGACGGCGAGCGGCTTGCCGCGCTGTTTGAACTTGACCTGATGCACGGCGGGCCGTTCCCTAATCTCGACCGGCTGATCGCGCTGGCGGCCGACATCTGCAACGCCAACCTCGCCGCCTTCATCGTCTACGATGCGACCCGCGCCTATCAGGTTTCGACCAGCTATGGGCGCAACGACACCATGCCGCTGGAAGAGTGCATGTGCGCCCTGCCGCTGGAACGGGGCATGACGGTTTCCTCGCCCGACGCTCGGGTCGATCGGCGGCTCGCCGAAAAACGCTACGTCCTCGGCGAGCCCTATGTTCGAAGCTTTATCGGCGTGCCTGTCGGGGCCTCGGCCGACCTTCACATTGGCGTTCTTGCCGTTGGACATACCGATCCTCACCGGTTTGGACCGCGCGAGATCGAGCGTCTCGAAAAGGTGGCGGAGCTGGTGACGGCGTTCCTCGCCCAGAGGCGTGAAGCGATACGGGCGAAGCGCGCAGCCGCGAAGACTGAAGAAGAACGCCAGCGCCAGCACCTGTTCGAGCTGATCTTCCAGGCCATCCAGGAAGGCGTGAACGTGCACCGGCCGAACGGTGAGGTCGTCGACGCCAATCCGGCCTGCCTCGACATCCTTGGGCTGAGCGCGGACGAGATGGCGGGGCGGGCCTACACCGACCCCCGCTGGCGTACCTTCAGGCCGGACGGCTCGAGTTTTCCGGTCGAGGATTATCCCGTCGCCGTCACGCTTCGCACTGGCCAATCGCTGCAGAACGTGCCGATGGGCGTGCAGCTGCCTTCCGGCGAGGTCCGCTGGATTTCGATAAACACGGTGCCGCTCCGGAATTCCGAGACAGACGAGGTCGAATACGCCGTGGTGACGATGAAGGACATCACCGCGCAGCGCGAGGCCGAGCACGGGCTCAATCTGAAGAACTCCCAGCTGGCCGATGCGCTGGCGGAGGCAGAGAAGGCCAGCCGCGCCAAGAGCGACTTCATGGGAGTGATGAGCCACGAGCTGCGCACGCCGATGAATGCGGTGCTGAGCTGCGCCTTGCTGCTGTCCCAGTCCAAGCTGGACCCGGTGCAGCGTCGCACGCTGGGCGTTCTGGAAGATGCGGGCCGCCAGATGCTGGCCCTTC
The DNA here is from genome assembly GCA_035548775.1 of Hyphomonadaceae bacterium. GTDB lineage: Bacteria > Pseudomonadota > Alphaproteobacteria > Caulobacterales > Hyphomonadaceae > UBA7672. The sequence continues at coordinate 10,714 of DASZSI010000060.1, read as the reverse complement.
TCAACGACCTTCTCGATCTTTCCAGTCTCAACGCCGACAAGGTCAGGATCGAGCGCGAGCCTGTCTCGCTGCTTCGCCTGATCGAGGACGCAGCGGTCATCTGGGCGGCCGAGATCAAGGCAAAGGGACTGTCGCTGCAGGTGATGGTCGATCCTGCGCTGGTGCAGCCGCGAAAGGTTGATCCCGCCCGGCTGCTTCAGATCATCGGCAACCTGATGGCGAACGCGATCAAGTTCACCTCTAGCGGCGGCATAACCATCCAGGCCTGGCCGGAGAGAGGCAAGGGCGGCGTCGAGCGGATCGCGATCGAGGTCGAGGATACCGGTCCTGGCGTGCCGAAGGAGGCGGTGGAGCGGATCTTCTCGCCGTTCGAGCAGGCCGACGTTTCCACCAAACGCCGCCATGGCGGCCTTGGGTTGGGTCTGCATGTCGCGCGTAGGCTGGCGGTCGCCATGGGGGGAGACATCGAGCTTGAGACCCGGCCGGAATCTGGCTCTCGTTTCACTGTGCGTATCGACGCGCCATTGAGCGACGCGCCGGCGCAGCGACAGGCGACGCCGATCGCCGCAAACGACGAAGGCGAGATGCAGGTGAGGGAAGTCCTCTGCATCGACGACAATCCGCGTAATCTCTATGTTCTGGGCGCCATGCTGCGCGCGGCTGGCCATCGCACAACCGAAGCTGCCTCCGGCGCCGAGGCTCTCGCCCAGCTTGCGGTGCGCAAGTTCGATGTGATCCTGCTGGACATGGTCATGCCCGACATGGACGGGCTCGATGTGCTGGCGCGGCTGCGCCAGATGGGCGGCGTCAACAAGGAGACGCCTGTGATCGCCTGCACCGCGAATGTTATGCCCGACCAGATTGAAACCTACAGGAATGCCGGAACCGTGGGTGTGCTGGCCAAGCCGATCGATCCGCGCGCGATGCTGATGGCTGTCGCCACCGCTGCGGCGTGATTCAGCTTGGCTTGCGCCCGGGCCGGGGCGCCGCTATGGCAGCGCGCCATAAAGTCAGGACGCCGCGATGAACATCTCGAAAATCCCCACCGGCCAGAACCCGCCTGAAGACGTCAACGTCATCGTCGAGGTTCCGCTGGGCGGCGAACCGATCAAGTACGAAATGGACAAGGAGTCCGGTGCGATGTTTGTCGACCGGTTCCTCTACACATCCATGCGCTATCCGTGCAATTACGGCTTCATTCCGCACACGCTTTCACTCGACGGCGATCCGATCGACGTCATGGTCGTGGGAAACCGCGCCTTGACGCCTGGTTGCGTCGTGCGGGTCCGGCCGGTCGGCGTCCTGATGATGACGGACGATAAAGGCGGGGACGAAAAGATCATCGCCGTGCCGCACCCCAAGCTGACGCGCTACTACGAGAAAATCCACCACTACAACGACCTGCCGGAAATCCTGGTCGAGCGCATCGTGCACTTCTTCCAGCACTACAAGGACCTGGAGCCCGGCAAGTGGGTGACGATCGAAGGCATGCATGGCCCTGAGCGCGCGCACGAGCTGATCCGTGACGCTGTCGCGCGGGCGAACAAGTCCTAGGTCTTCGAAAACTAGTCGCTGGGCTGGCCGGTGCGCAGCGGAAGCTGGTGCGGGTCTACGTCGGCCGCCGAGCCGTGATTGGACGCCGATTGCATGCAGGTGTTGTAACCGATCGGGTCGTTCTCGAAGTGCTGCTTGCAGACAGCCTCGAGCGACAGCTCCTGCGTCGGATTGGAAACGCAACCAGATGAGGCAAGGCCAAGAAGGATCAGGGGCGCGGCGAACAGCAGACGGGACATGGCGAAATCTCCGATTCTCACGAAACGCACGAAGCCGCCTTGCAGGCAAGCCTGCAGCGACGGGAAACGATCAAAACCGCGATATCGGTCGTCGTGTCCGCCGTCGCTCTTTGATGTTAGCGCCAGATCCGGCCACATGGCGTCGAAATCGGCGTAATGTCTGTCGCGAAACGTATCCGCTCGGCTATCGCGAATGATCGCGGCTGTTCTGGTCGACGCGATCCTGGCATTGGCGCTCTTCGGCCGGGGTATTGCCCGGCGTGCAGGATTCCTCGGCGAAATAATCGTAGATGGTCTGGCAGCCGGACAGGCAAACCAGTCCCAGTGCAAGAAGTGCAATGCGCATGTCGTCCCTGATGCGCCCCCGCGCCTCGCACCAGCTTTCATTTCGATTTGGCTTTTTCGAGGCGCTGAATGTCCTTGTGCCGCGGACAGCGCACCTCGTGGTCGTTGACCATGCCCATGGCCTGCATGACGGCGTAGACGATGACCGGCCCGCAGAATTTGAAGCCACGCTTGCTCATTTCCTTGGCGATCGCTTCGGACAGCGGCGTCTTGGCCTGCACATTGCGCCAGTGGTCAAGTTTGTTGACGATCGGCTTGCCGCCGACAAAGCCCCAGACATAGTCGGAGAAGTCCTCCCCCCGGTCGGCCATGTCGAGATAGAGCTGCGCATTGTTGATCGTGGCGGCGATCTTGATCGGGCTGCGCACGATGCCGGGGTTCTTCAGCGCGCGGTCGATCCGCTTCTTGGTCCATCGCGCGATCCGTTCGGGATCGAAGCCCTCAAATTCCTCTCGCATTGCTTCGCGCTTCCTGAGGATGGTGATCCACGAAAGGCCGGCCTGAAATCCGTCGAGCTGGAACTTCTCCCAAAGCGCCCGGCTGTCGCGCTCGGGCACGCCCCATTCCGTGTCGTGGTAGCTGCGATAGAGCGCATCACCCGCCGGCGCCCAACCGCACGGGATGTCGTCGAGTTTTTTCATGACTTCGCTTCTTTGGCCTCGGCCAGCGCGGCAAGTTCTCCGGCCAGCCAGGACGGCTCATCAAACAGGACGGGATTGCCGCCGCTGGTCATTGTCTCATTTCTGGCAAGGGCTTCCGCCAACCTGTCGATGCGGACCCGCGCCAGGCCTTGCTTGCCGGCAACCGAAGAAATCTCGCCGATCTCGAAGCCGTTGGCGAGAACAGGGGCGGGAGCGGCGCCGTCCACGACCTCGACCTTCAAGGTGCGGCGGCGGGTAATGCCGCGGCGTTTCATGCGTGAGACGACTTCCTGCCCGACAAAACATCCCTTTCGAAAATCGATGCCGTCATTGAGGTCCATGTTGATGTCGGCGGGAAACACCTCCTCCGGAGCGAAATCAGCGCCTTGTTCCGGCAGGCCGGCCGCAATGCGCGCGGCGTGATATCGCGCGGGATCGCCCGCTGGGTTTGTTGCGCCGGGAGCTATGCCGCGAGCCGGGGCCGAGGCTGATCGCGGATCGCGTGCGCCGCCGAATGCAACGACGCGCATGTCGGAACGTTGTTCGATCGCAACGGGCGCGCGAAGCTTGAACAGGTTGAGCCGTTTCAGCAATTGCGGTGCAATCTCGACATCGCAATCGAGCAGGAATCCTTCCTGCGAACGATGGATCAGCATGTCCGCGATGACCTTGCCCTGTGGCGTCAGCAGGGCCCCGTACCGCAGGTCGCCGGTGTTCATGTTCAGGGTTGAGACAGTGACAAGGCCCTGCAGGAATTCATCCGCGCTGGCGCCGCTAACGCTAACTACCGTGCGATGATCGAGAACAATGGGCGAGGTCATCGGTCCCAGTTAGGCATGACAGGCGGCCAGCGTAAGAGCAGTTCCAGGGCGCCCTGTGAACAGCCTAAACTCTATGTCACCCGTTGGGGCGCGGCTTTTCAAGGCGTCCGGGGTGTGCAATAGCTGCCGCCGTCGAATTCTGAACAGGTTCGGTTGCTCTCCACTGCTCGCCTGACGGGTACTCCCGATGGATCGAGCTCCGGATCTGGCCTTCCGACCCTCAACGATTTTGACGGCCCCCCTGGGCGCGGCTGCAAGCGCTCTTCAAGAGTTCCATGGGTCCCCCCGGTCTCGTGGACACGTTATCGAAAGACTAGATCTACATGGCTACCGGCACCGTAAAGTGGTTCAACGAGCAAAAGGGCTACGGCTTCATTCAGCCTGAGTCCGGCGGCAACGATGTGTTCGTGCACATCTCGGCCGTTCAGCGCGCGGGGCTCGCCGGCCTCACCGAAGGCCAGCGCGTCAGCTTCGAGCTCGAAAAGGACAAGCGTTCGGGCAAGATGGCTGCGACGCAGCTCCAGACCCTCTAACGCTGGCGAGAGCGGCTTTCGACGGATCGCCGCCTCACTCGCAAAACTCTGGAACGGGCTGGCCATGCGGTCGGCCCGTTTTCATTTGTGCAGGTCACGTCCGATCTTCATCGACAAGCCCGCGGGCGGAAAGCTGCGCGGCCAGCGGCGTGCCGGGGCGTACGTAAAGACGGGTGAGTCCCGCGCCAGCCAGTCGGTCGAGAGCCGCCTCATAGGTCTCATTCCGGGCAAGATCGAATTCGGAATCATAGCTCGACGAATCGGCATCAATGGCCAGCCAGGGCCGGCCGGTTCTGACTTTCTTGAAGAAGCCGCAGTTGAGCGCCTCGGCTTCCTTGCGCATCACGCCCAGCATCACTTGAACGCCAGCCGCGCCCAACCGGGATATTCCATGCGCAGCCAGCGCGTGGGGGTCCTCGCACGCGATCACCACACGCGAGACGCCAGACGCAATCAGGAGCTGTGAGCAGGAGAGGGCGCCGGACGAACGCGCATTGCACGGTTCCAGGCTGACATAGGCGGTGGCGTCATCAGCCAGGTCGCCGGCTTGGGCGAGCGCGATTTCCTCGGCATGCGGCCGGCCGCCGTGTCCGGTGGCGCCCTCGCCGACGACCGCACCATCTTCGCTGACAATAACGCAGCCCACGGAAGGATTGGGCGCCACCCTTCCCAATTGCGCCCGCGCCAGTTCCAGCGCCCGCGCCATGAAGCGCTCATCTCCGGCGACAGGATGAGCGCTTGCCGTCATGTTTTCGGCAGCGGCTTCGCCCGCGCGGGATCGAGATAGCGAGCCGAACGGACTTTGAGATTCTGGTCCAGATCGATCAGGAGGGGATCGCCGGTCGGGATTTCAACCTCGGTGATCTCCGAGTCCGGCACACGGAACAGGTGCTTCACGATCGCGCGCAAGCTGTTGCCGTGCGCCGCAATGAGAATGTTCTCGCCCGCCTTCAGCTTGGGCGCGATCTCGCTCTCCCAATAGGGCAGCACGCGCGTCAGCGTGATCTTGAGGCTTTCCGTCTTCGGGATGTCGATGCCCTTGTAGCGGGGGTCCTTCGCCAGATCGAACTCGCCGCCCGGCTCGAGATCGGGGGGAGGAATATCGAACGAACGCCGCCAGATCTTCACCTGGTCATCGCCGTGCTTGGCCGCCGTTTCCTTCTTGTTGAGCCCGGTGAGGCCGCCATAGTGGCGCTCGTTGAGACGATAGTCCTTGGTGACGGGAAGCCAGACCCGGTCCATCTGTTCCAGGGCAAGGTTGAGCGTGCGGATGGCGCGTTTCTGGACGCTGGCATAGCAGCGGTTGAACTCGACGCCGGAAGCCTTGAGCAGCCGGCCGGCATTGCGGGCTTCCTCCTCGCCCGCCGGAGTGAGATCGACATCCCACCAGCCGGTGAAGCGGTCTTCGAGGTTCCACTGGCTCTGACCGTGCCGCACCAGCGCAAGCTGCGCCATGTCGATCTCCAAACTGTCCTGCGCGCTTCCAAGCACGATAAGCGCCGTGGGGGAAGTCGGATCGCGCTAGACGCTCAGGTTTCGAAACCGGGCCAGGAAAGCTTCGCGGTCTCCGGCTTGCGGGATGCGTTCAGCCAGGCGGCGGACCAGGTCTGCGGGGCTTGAGGCGGCCTGTCTTTCCCGTTCGACCAGATGCGGGGCGATCGGACCGATCAGGACGGTGAGGCGCTGGCTCAGGTCTTCGATCAGGGCTGGCGCGTAGGACGGTTCAGTGGGCGCAGAGCCTGGCGAATCTCGCGGCGTGGGAACGGCCGGGGCTGATGATGCAGCGTCCGAAGGCGCAAGACCGGCAGCAGCAATAGCGGCCTTACAACGATCGAGGGCGGCGCCATAGTCCCGCGTCCCATCGATGAATTGCAGGCGAGAGATGCGCATGGGCGGGGTGCACGGCTCGATCATCACCGGGATGAGGAGTTTTTTTCCTTCCAGCGCGAGTCCGATTTCGTCAGCCACATTCTCCGACGCCAGCGAGCGCGCGGACATGATGAGCAAAAGACCCTGCGCGCCGCGAAGCGCGGCCTCGGTCGTGCGGTCCCATCGTTGGCTGGGATGGATATCGAGTTGGTCGACCCAGACCGAAATACCCCATGCCTTGAGATCGTTGGCGTAACGCAGCGCCACATCCTGGTCCGATCGCGAATAACTGAGGAACAGCGTGCTCAAGGCGGATCACTTCAGCGGGAGCCAGAAAGCATGCGCAACGCTTCCTCGAGGCTCCGCCGCATGCGGTTGAACGAGGCGCTGAGAACGGCGATCTGGTCCTTGCCCTTCCGAACATACTCCGGCGCGTCCATCTTTCCGAGACTCACATCCTCGGCGACGCGCGCCATCTTCATCACCGGGCCGATCACCATTGCGCCAAGGCTGAGGTTGAGCACGATGGCGAGCAATACGAATACGCCGACATAGAGCGCCAGGAAAAGCAGGCCGATCTGCATCGCGCGGTCGTAAGCGACACTCATCGGCACGGTCAGGATCTGCGCGCCAACGATTTCATTGAGTTTCCAGCCGAAGCCGTTCTGCGCGCCATAGGCCGCCGTCATCGATGCGGGCGCGGCCTGCGGCGTGTCATGGCACACGAGGCAGGGCTGCTTGACCGTAATCGGCAGGGCAAGGTTCAGCACCGGGCCTCGAACGGTCGAGCGTTCATGGATTTCCTCCGCCGCCGTCGGGTTGGCGCGGAAGTACTGGACGATGTCGGCTTCCCAATCGGCGGGCCGGTCTTCGAGATTGGTCGGGTTCAGCGCCACCTCGCGATAGGAATAGTCAGGGAATTTCGCGTGCAGGGCCGCGAAAGACTTTGTAGCCGCGTAGGCCGATACAGCTTGCGGATGAAAGGTGGTCGCCATGTCCGTCTCGACCAGCGGCGCCACCTGTTGCGAGGTGTAGGTGCGGGCGCCGACGGCGGCTTCCATCATGATCCGCGAGGACTGGATCACCTCATCCTTCGCCAGCTTCTGCAAGAAGGGCGCGGACACAGCCGCGAACGCCGCCGCGCCCAGAAGGGCGACCAGGACTAGCAACATGTTGAGCTTGGTTCGAAGTCCCATCGCCCCGCCGTTTGGCGCCGGCAGATCCGGCGCTTCTCATCGTCCCCGCATCCTTGTCGGAGGAAGGATTGTCACATGTCAAGCAGAGGACCGCAGCCCTTACGCTGCGGCTTCGGAGATCGCTTGGCATTCGCGCGGGCGATGAAAGTCAGATGTCGCCGTCGATGAATACTTCGCCTTCGAGGTCGTCGAGCTTGGCCTGCATGTGCGCCCGCACGTCCTGAACGGCCTGATTGTAGACCGCAGGCCCCAGCGTCTTCAGCATCAGGTCGATCACCTGTCCGGCGCGATAATCACTCAGCGTCTCGTCGAACTCTGCCTTGAACAGCTTCTGCAGATGGCCGACCAGCCGCGCCCGGCGGTTGTCGGCGAGGGCGATCTTCATTGCTGCTCCAAGCCTATTTCGGCGCGCTGGCCACCACGAAATTGTCCGCGACCATTTCACCCTTGTTGTTTTCGCGCCGCTGATAGGCCGCCAACAGGGACGTGTAGGGCGGGGCGTACTGCCAGCCATTCTCCGCCGTGTTCATCCTGATCTCGAAATGCAGGTGCAGGGTGGTGGGCGTGCCGCCGAAATCGTTCGACACATAGCCGACGACGTCGCCCTTTTTCACGTGCTGGCCGGTCGCGACCTTCAGCTTCTTCATGTTGAGATGGAGGTAGCGATAGATCCGGCCGCCCGAGTCCGCGCGCAGCGAGATCGAATAGCTGCCGACGTTGGAGATGATGCCATCCTCCACCGCCACGATCTCGTAGCGAGACCGGTCGGCGGCTTTCGTTTTCACCTCGGAGGCGCAGCCCTCAGGCGTGCCGACGCGGATATCCTGGCCAAGGTGCGCCTTGGCCTTGCAGAAGGTGGTATCGCCCGTCGAGCGCGTCTCGCAGAAATTGTCGCGCCAAGGGGCGGAGAAGTTGCGCTTGTCGCACTGGTCGCCGCCCTTCACGCCGCCGCCATAGCGATAGACCTGGCTTTGCGGGTAGGCAGGGGCGTCCTTGATCGGGAACATCATGTCCTGGACGGTGATGGCGTTCTCGACGGCCTCCCCGGCGCCCAGGCCACTGCCGGGTTCGAGATTGCCCGGCCGGAAATAGTAGAAGCTTGCCTTCGCCGCCGGCGTCGCAGGAGTAGAGGGTGAGGGGGCAGGACTTGCCGGCGTCGTCGCAGGCGGAGCGGCAGGCGTTGTCGGCGCCGAAGGCTCGGCATTGGGACCGGACGGGCCTTCCGTCGCAGGCGGCAGCGCCGGCACCGGCTTGCCGGTTTCCGCGCTCACCGGCGGCGTGGTGTCGCTGACCGGGATCGCCTTGTTCTCCGGCTTGTCCTCGAACGGCGTGCCCGCGTCGGGCGCGCCCGTGTTGGCATGGGGATTGGGCACCGCTCCCGCATTCGCGTCGGACACCTTGCTCGGATCGAGCGGATCGACGGCCACCAGGGGCGGAGGCGGCGGCGGGGCGTTGGGATCGGTTTCTGCCGCCTTCGCATCATCCTTGGCCGCGATGTCGACCCAGGGCCAAAGCATGACATTGCCCGCATCGCAGGCCGCAAGCGAAACCGCGCCAATGCAGGCGATCGCCGTGGTACGCATGGAAGTGAGCTTCATCTGCTTCTCCCCACTACTACTCCGAGCCAGCCCCTTGAGCAGGCGTCTTAGGTTCGACCGGTGACCCTATCTTGTCTGCGCCACGAACAGGCTGTCGGCGAAATCCTTCGCCTCCTGCTCGGTGACACAGGTGTTGGCGCCATCGACCTGGCGGCATTCGAACTCGATGAGATAATCCGCGCCGTAGCGGGAGAAGGCGAGCGATGCGCCGGCTTCACCGGTCGTGAACTTCATCTTCTCCTTGTCGCCGGTGGCTTTCTGGCCGCCGGAGTAGGAGGTGGCCGAGCCGTTCACGATCGCGTCGTACTTCGGCAGGTGATAGGTCGCAAAATACCCGTCCTTGGTGACGACAGGCGGCGTCGGGCGGTCGTCGGCGCTCTGAATCTGGACGACGCCCGACGGCAGCAACATGGGAACAGGCGAAGGCTCTCCGCTGCCGACCGACTGGATCGTGGCGGCTGCACTTGCCGGCGCCTTGGCCTTGTCGGCGCGGGCTGCGTCCCAGTTGATGTCGGCGCTGATGGGAGGCGCGCCGCCCGCCTGCTGCGGCGCGGAGGCGACCTGCACGTTGGCCGCCGCAGCCGGAGGCGCCGATGTTTTCGCCTGCGAGGGATCCGTCGGTCCGGCGCCTTCCTTGGTGCAGGCGGCGACGAGAACGATCATGCTGGCCAGAACCAAAACTCTCATCATTGTCCTCCAGGCTGCGCGACCATGTTCGGTTCGGCGTAGGAAATATCGGCCGCGCCTTTCAGCTTGGCGACCAGGTCGCGGGCGGCCGACATGCGCTGCGCCGGCGGCACGGGGGCGCCTTCCGGCGCCAGGACCAGCTCGTTGGAGTATGTCACGCGGGCCAGCTTGAGATTGGCGAACTCAGGCCGGCCCTGCTTGAATGCATCGAACTTCGCGCGCGCCGCGGGCTGGTCCTTCCAGAACGCATCGACGATGTCCTTGACCTTCCTGTCGTCCTTGAACTTCACGACGATCTCGATGCCTTGCTGCAAGGTTCCACCGGATCCTTGAGCCTGGTCGAACTGCGGCTGCACCAGGCCGTTGCCGCCTGGGGGCTGCGCTGGGGCCGTTGAGGCGGGCAGTTGGTCGGGCAGGAGTTGCGTCGCTGCTGACAGGGGCTCGGGCTGCTTTCCGGGTTGCTGCGCCAGCAGCGAGGCGCCGGTAACAGCGGCGACGATCGCCAGGGCGGCTGCGGCCGGCGCAGCTTGCCGGAGGCGGGTTGCGCCCGGAGGCGCTTGTTCCGCGTCGCTCACGACCATGTCTCCCTTCCTCCTCCGGACGGAGCCGCAAGATCAGGGCGACCCCTCCGGGTACGCCGACAAGCAGCACAGTCCCCCATTTGCCCCAGTCTCCTGGAACCTAAACGCCTATTGCAGCGGTGCGTTCGCCAGATTGAGCATTTTGCCCCCGCACTCCCGCAAACACATGCCGTCCGAGCCCGGAATCGGCGTTGTTCCTGGATAACTTGAGCATTTGCCGGAACATTGCAACGCAGTCCGCGGGGTCGAGGCGGCCATCAGCTTGCTTTTCAGGTCAGACGGCAGCGCGCTCGGGAACTTCGCCTTGAGAAGGGCCAGCGCCGCCGTGACGTGAGGCGCCGCCATCGAGGTGCCGTTCTCGTAGGAATAGTAGCACTGGGCTACCTGGGTTCCCGGGTTCGCCGGATCGTAGCAGTCGGTCGAGTATTTGGTGGAGAGGATGCCGTCGGGACGTCCATCATGGTCGTCGTCGCGCGTCATGTCGCCTCCAGGAGCCATGATCGACACATTGGGCCCGAAGTTGGAGTAGGGCGCGAGGATGCCCCTTGCGTCGCCCGCCGCCACAGAGATCACGTTCTCACAGCCGCCGGGTGCAAAGTATTTGGCGTCGACGCGCGAGTTGCCGGCGGCGACGACCACAATGGCGCCGT
>DASZSI010000059.1:0-17629 GCA_035548775.1 Hyphomonadaceae bacterium | reverse complement strand
CGTTGAAAGGGTTGTAGGCGTCAGGCGTCGAGCGCGCGAGGGCCTGCTGGAACAGCGTGTTGGAGACACGGTTCTCCGCGTCGTCGGTGTTGGCCTTGGTGTAGAGCAGAGCCGATTCCCATTCCCAGCCTTCCCAGTCGCCGCGCAGGCCGGCGAGGAAGCGGGAGGAGAGGTTCTCGACCTCCGTTCGGCGCGGGCCGGCGTCGATAGGGCGATAGGCGGACGTGCCGGTGAGTGAGCCGAGCACGAGATCGAGGCCCTGCGCCGGCGCGTTGGTGACGGCAAGACGGTTGGGCGAGCCGACCGGACCGAACGGGTTGTAGAAGTTGCTGGCGGGTATGACGATCGGCACGGCGCCGAGCATCGGCGCCTCCTCGCGATAGCCGAGCGAGTCGGCAAGGTAGAAACCGGCCTCGCCGAAGAACTCGACGCCGTTCTCCATCTGGTGGTTGAGGAAGGCGAAGAGGTTGTAGCGGTCGACGCCGTTCTGCGTGGTCGTCACGTCGTTGACGTTGTAGCGCAGGTCCTGCGGACGCGTGGATGTCGAGGCAAAACAGATATTGCCCTGCAGCTGGGCAAGGCACCCCGGCAAGCTGGACGGTTGGAGGTGGAACTGGCCGGCGGCGTTCGAGATCGCCGTGCCGTTGACGGTGACGTTGCCTGCGCTGAAGCGGTCGAAAATGCCCCAGGCGGAGGTGAGCGAGGTGTTGTTGAAGGCGGCCGATGCGGTGGGATCCGCCGCCCAGACCGCAGGAAGCCGCGACCGCAGGTCGGCGTTGGCAGTGAACGGCCGCTCCGAGGCGTAGATCGGATCGCGGGAATAGTAGGACGCCAGGATCGACAGGTTGGTGCGCTTGTCCGGCGAGTTGATGCCGAATTCCAGCGAGCCGGAGAATTCGGTGGCCGAGACGCCGTCCTCGCCGCCGTAATTGATCTCGGCGGCCAGGCCGTCGAAATTCTTCTTGAGAACGGTGTTGACGACGCCCGCCACTGCGTCCGCGCCATAGATGGCCGAGGCGCCGTCGAGCAGGACTTCGACCCGTTCGATCCCGGCGACCGGGATGGCGTTGGTGTTGACGGTGACGACGGGGACGAGGTTTTCCGACTGCGTGCCGGGGTGGTTCACCATCCGGCGACCGTTGAGCAGGACCAGCGTGTTGCCGGTGCCAAGGGCGCGCAGGTTGATCGAGGCGGTGTCGCCCCGGGCGTCGTTGACGCTGCCGATGGTGCGGCTGGTGTTGAAGCCGACATCGCCCAGCTGGGGAATGGAGCGGAAAAGCTCGTCGCCCGAGGTCTGGGCAATGGCCTCGATGTCCGAACGGCCGATGACAGTGACCGGCAAGGCGTCGGTCGGCTTGGCCCCGGCGATCTGGGAGCCGACGATCACCACTACGTCGCGGGCGGCGTTGTCCTCCTCGGAGGAAGCGGCGGGCTGGGCCTGGGGGGCCTGAGCGGAGGCGGCCCCTGCCCCAAGGGCCACAGCGGTTGAAGCCAGCAACAGCATCCGCGCGGGCGTTCGGATCGGCAAACCGAGGCGCATCGCGGGCATGTCTGTCTCCCCCAGCATGGGCCCTGAGCTGGCGAGGCGACATTTCGTCGGGGCCTTCGACTGTCAACCGGAATCGGGCCTGCGGTGCGAGGCGAGGACCGTTTGCGACCCGATCGCCACATTTTCCGGCCTCACAGCGAATTGAACCTGTGTTTTCCGGCGCTTGACCCCGCTGCGTTGACCGTTTTTCAAGTCCCGGTGTCTATGGTTCCGCGAACGGAAGCGCCCTTGCCGTTCGCTAACGATGCGTTCCCAAAGCGTGTCGCGGGAACGTGATGGTCTGAAGCCATGCCGCGTCGGCTGGCCGCAGACGGTTTGCGGGGCAAGGAGCGTAATAGAACCAGCCGTTTGAGGGCCCTCGGGATGGCCGTCAAACAGGCAGGCGTGTAGTCTGGGTGTTGGAGTTAGCCGATGGCGCTTACCAAGCGGAACTACGTCATTGCGGCCGCAGCCCTCGCCGTCCTGGCGATCGGCGGCGCGGCTGTGATGGCGACGAACCAGCAGCCCGCGTCCGCCAAGAGCGAGCAGGCTGCTTCCGCCGACGGCAAGCGCAGCGGAGCTCCCGGCGGCCAGCATGGTCCGGGCGGTCAAGGCGGTCCCGGCGCGGGCGGCAAGGGTCCGGGCGGACAAGGCGGCGGTCCCGGCGGTCGGGGCGGCGTGACGCAGGTCGATGCAGCGGCGGCGGCGCCCCATCCCTTCGCGTCGCGCATCGAGGGCATCGGCACGCTTGAACCACGCGAGCGCGTCGTGCTGACGGCCAACGCGGCCGACCGCGTGACCGGCGTGTTCTTCGAGGACGGCCAGCGCGTCGCCAAGGGCAAGGTCCTGATGACCCTCGTCAATGACGAGGAGAACGCCCAGCTGGAAACGGCGAAGGCGACGCTCGACAACGCCAAGGATGTCTACGAGCGCAACAAGCGGCTCGCGGCCAACGACGCCATCGCGCAGCTGGACCTCGAGAAGGCCAAGGCGACCTATGACGCGGCCGAAGGCTCGGTGCAGCAGGTGCAGGCGCGCCTGCGCGACCGCATCCTGCTGGCGCCGTTCTCCGGCGTGTTGGGCTTCCGGCAGATTTCGATGGGCGCCTATGTTTCGCCCGGCCAGCCGGTGGCGACGCTGATCGACGACAGCCTGATGCGTCTCGAGTTCGGCGTGCCCTCGCTGTTCCTGAAGGATGTTCACCCGGGCCTTTCGATCCACGCCACGACGGCGGACCTGCCGGGACGCGACTTCGAAGGCCAGGTGACCTCGATCGACAACGCGATCGATCCGGTCACGCGCGCCGTGAAGGTGCGCGCGACGCTGCCGAACAAGGATGGCGCGTTGCGCGCCGGCACCTTCATGAGCGTCAACCTTTTGTCGAAGACCCGGAACTCGCTGTCGATCCCGGAGATCTCCGTCATCGCGGAAGGGTCGAAGACCTTCGTGTATGTGGTGGACCAGACGCGCCAGCCGGCCGTGGCGGTGAAGACCGAGATACAGATCGGCGTGCGCGAAAAGGGTTTTGTGGAAGTCGTGAGCGGGCTCAAGTCCGGCGACATGGTGGTGACGGACGGCGTCCTTAAACTTCGTCCCAATGCTCCGGTGCGCATCAAGTCCGCGGGCGGCGGGGCAGCGGGGCCGTCGGGACAAGAGGGGACGGAAAAAGTGGCCTCGGGCGAAGGCCCGTCTGACAGGGCTGGTCTCCGGCAATAGCCTCCTACCAGGGCGGTAGCGCGATGCTTCTTTCAGACGTCTCGATCAAGCGGCCGGTGTTTGCATCGGTTATCGGGCTACTTCTGGTGGCCGTGGGGATCGTTTCGGCGACCCGCCTGCCCCTGCGCGAATATCCGAACATCGACCCGCCGGTGGTTTCGATCCGGACGACCTATGCCGGCGCCTCCGCCAACGTGGTCGAGACCCGCATCACCGAGGTGATCGAGGACCGCATCGCGGGCGTCGAAGGCATCCGATACATCAACTCGACCTCGCAGGACGGCCAGTCCTCGGTGTCGATCGAGTTCGACGTGTCGCGCGACATGGACGCGGCGGCCAACGACGTGCGCGACCGGGTTTCGGGCATTCTGCGCTCCTTGCCCGTCGACGCCGACCCGCCGGATGTGCAGAAGGCGGACGCTTCGGAAGAGGTGGTGCTGTGGCTGCGCCTGTCGTCCGACACGCGCTCGCCCATCGAGCTGACCGACTATGTCGACCGCTACCTGTCGGACCGGTTCTCGTCGATCGACGGCGTGGCGCGCGTGCAGATCGGCGGCCAGCGTTCGCCGGCGATGCGCGTGTGGCTGGACCGCAAGGCGATCGCGGCGCGTGGGCTTACCGTGGGCGACATCGAGCGCGCAGTGCGGGCCGAGAACGTCGAGACGCCGGCTGGCCAATTGAATTCGCGCGACCTGGTGACGCCGGCGCGCATCGACCGGCCGTTCACCACGCCGCAGGAATTCGCGGCGCTGGTGGTCGCCAAGGGACAGGACGGCGTGCCGGTTCACCTGGGCGATGTGGCGCGGGTGGAATTCGGCGCCGAGGAAGACCGCAACACCTTCCGCGCCAACGGCAAGGAAGCCGTCGGCATCGGCATCGTCAAACAGTCGACCGCCAACGTGGTGGAAGTGGCCAAGGTGGCCCGCGACCGCGCGGCCGAGGTGGCGGCCAGCCTGCCCAAGGACATGAACCTCGACATCAACTTCGACGGGTCGGTTTTCGTCGGCGCCTCGATCCACGAGGTGTTCATGACGCTGGGCATCGCGGTGGCCCTGGTGGTGGGCGTGATCTACGTATTCCTCGGCACGTTCCGGGCGACAATTATCCCCGCGGTGACGGTGCCGATCTCGCTGATCGCGACCTTTACTGTGCTCTACGCAATGGGACTGTCGATCAACCTTCTGACCCTGCTGGCGCTGGTGCTGGCGATCGGTCTGGTGGTGGACGATGCGATCGTCGTGCTGGAGAACATCCACCGGCGGATCGAGGAAGAAGGCGAGACGCCGCTGGTGGCCGCCTATCGCGGGACGCGTCAGGTGGGCTTCGCCGTGCTGGCGACCACGCTGGTGCTGATCGCGGTGTTCGTGCCGATCACCTTCATGCAGGGCCAGATGGGCCGGCTGTTCTCGGAATTCGCCATCGCCATCGCGGCTGCGGTCGCGTTCTCGATGCTGGTCGCGCTGACGCTGTCGCCGATGATGGCTTCGAAGCTGCTGAAGCCGCACCAGGAACACAAGGACGGCAAGAAGGAAGGCGGCTTCGCCCACACGGTCGACCAGGTGTTCTCGAAGATGCGGAACATCTATGGCCGGGCGTTCGATGCGACGGTCAAGCGCCCGATCGCGATCTCGGCCGTGTTCCTGGCGATCCTGGGCGGCAGCTACCTGCTGTTCACCGCGATCCCGGGCGAGTACACGCCGCAGGAAGACCGCGGCCAGTTCCAGATCCAGATCCAGGGACCGGAAGGCGCCTCCTACGAATACATGACGCCCTATACCGACGAGATCGAGGCGCGCCTTCTGCCGCTGATCGACCGGGGAGAGATCCAGTATATCTCGGTGCGCGCGCCGGGCGGCTTCGGACCGTCGAGCAGCGCGTTCAACTCGGCCTCCATCCAGGTCGTCCTGTCGGACTGGGACAAGCGCCGCAACGGCTTCGTCATCCTCAACGAGATCAACGCGCGGCTGCAGGACATTCCGGGCGTGCGGGCGTTCGGCAACATGACCTCGGCGTTCGGCCGCGGCAGCGGCAAGCCGATCAACTTCGTGATCAAGGGCCCGTCCTACGACGAGCTGGTGAAATGGCGGAACACCTTCGTTGACGCGCTCAACAAGGACAATCCGGGCATCAACCAGATCGACTGGGACTACAAGGAAACCCAGCAGCAGTATCACATCGACGTCGACTACGCCCGCGCCTCCGACCTTGGCGTGACGGTGCAGGAGATCGGATCGACGCTGCAGACCATGCTGGGCTCGAAGCGCGTCGGCACCTTCGTGCAGAACGGCGAAGAGCGGTATGTCATGTTCGAAGGCGAACGGTCCGAACAGGCGACGCCGCAGGACCTGGCGAACATTTATGTCCGCTCCGCGCGCACCGGCCAAATCATCCCCTTGTCGAACCTGGTGAAGGTGACGCCGTCGGCCGACTCGCGCCAGCTCAACCGCTATAACCGCGTGCGCGCGATCACCATCAACGCCAACCTCAACCCCGGCGTTTCGCTGGGCACGGCGCTGGACAAGATGGAGGCGTTGGCCCGCAAGGTCCTGCCGGAAGAAGCCTCGTTCGACTACAAGGGCCAGTCGCTGGACTACAAGCGCGCCGGCTCGTCGATCATGTTCGTGTTCGGCTTCGGCATCCTGGTGGTGTTCCTGGTGCTGGCCGCGCAGTTCGAAAGCTGGATCCACCCCTTGGTGATCATGCTGTGCGTGCCGGCGACCATTGGCGGCGGGTTGCTGGGCATCTGGCTGACGCACAACACGCTCAACATCTACACCCAGATCGGCCTTATCATGCTGGTGGGTCTTGCGGCGAAGAACGGCATTCTCATCGTCGAGTTCGCCAACCAGCTGCGCGACAAGGGTGTCGAGTTCGGCGCGGCCTTGCGCGAAGCGGCGCTGACCCGGTTCCGGCCCATCCTGATGACGACGCTGACGGCGGTTGCAGGCTCGATCCCGCTGATTTTCAGCCATGGCGCCGGATCAGAGACGCGGTCGGCCATCGGCGTGGTGATCCTGTTCGGCGTTACCTCCGCGCTGGGGGTCACGTTGGTCCTGGTGCCGGCGGCCTACTCCCTGCTCGCGCGCCGCACCGGCTCGCCGAAGGAAGTGGAACGCAGGCTAGCCAAGGAAGAGGCGGATATGCCCGTCTCCAACCCGGCGCCGGCGGAGTGAGCCTGTAAGCCCGGCCTCGTGGTTCGACGGTCGCCGCCCATCGGCGGCTGCTCACCATGAGGCCTTCTCTACGTTAGTGCTTGTCTCTCGAGCCCTCATGGTGAGGAGCACGCGAAGCGTGCGTCCGTCGAACCACGAGGGCGTGCTCACGAATGCCCGAGGAACACGCCTGCATTGGATGTCGTCAGCACCAGCCCCGACACAAACAGCAGGACCAGCACCACGCGCTTGAACGCGCGCTGGTCCAGCCTGCGGAACGCCATCGCGCCGAGGAGCACCGGCACGGCGAGCGCGGGGGCGATGACGGCGAACATCTTCAGCGTCTCGCCGTTGATCTTGTCGCCTTCGATCACGTAGCCAGTCAGCGTCGCGATGTGCATCGAGATGTTGAAGGCCTGCATCGTGCCGCGTTGGGTGTCCTTGTCCCAGCCGCGCAGGGTGCACCACAGCGTTGGAACGGAGCCGGCGAACCCGCCGAGGCCGCCGAACACGCCGCCGATCCAGCCCACGGACGCATCGGCCCACCTGCCGCCCCAGCGGATCGCCGTGTGCGCCGGGGTGAACAGGCCGAGCGGGCAATAGAGCAGGAGAAAGACGCCGAGCCCGAACTTGAAGCCGCCGGGATCCAGGCCGTTCAGGAGAAAGATGCCGAGCGGCACGCCGACCAGGCCGCCGAGGATGAAGGGCGCCACGCGGCCGGCTTGCGTGCCTTTCCAGGTGATCGGCAGGGCCACCACTTGCCCCACCAGCGAGCCGAACACCGCCATCGGCGCGGCAAGGTGCGGGTCGACCGCCCAGGTCCACACGGAGAGCGCCGCCAGCGCGAAGGCAAAGCCCGACAGCCCCTGCACGAAGCCGGCGACGACGGCGCCGAGAATCACGATGGCAAGCTGCTGATCCATTGCAGCCCGCGTAACGCGCGGCGCGGCGAGCTACAACAAAAAGGGCGGCCCGAGGGCCGCCCTTTCCGGTTGTCGTTGTCGTTGACCTTACGCCTTCGGGTTGGTGAGGGCGTCGTAGATCCAGTTGCGGTTTTTCTTCTGGTATTCGCCGAGCAGGTTACGGTCCTGGATCATCCAGACCATGAACACGTCGTTCTTCGGGTCGTACCACCACTCGGTGCCGGCGATGCCGTTCCACGAGAAGGTGCCGTTGCCGGGGCGCTGCTTGGTGTCGTCGATGACGAGCGACATGCCGAGACCGAAGCCCATGCCTGCGCCGGGGAAGAACAGGCCCTTGGAGCGGATTTCCGGCGTGGTCTGGTCGACGAACATCTGCGCTTCGGTTTCCGGCTTCAGGATCTGCACGCCGCGATATGTGCCGTGGTTGGCCAGCATCATGACGAAGCGGAGATAGTCTTCCGCCGTGGACGAGATGCCGCCGCCGCCCTGCATGTAGGGCGTCCGCGCCGTATAATCGTAGTACAGCGACACGCCGGAGATGACGGCCGCGGTGTCTTTCGACTGGGCGAAGCGGGAGGCTTTTTCCTTGGGCTGGAAGAAGTCGGTGTCGGTCATGCCGAGCGGGCCGGTGACGCGCTCCTTCACGACGACGTCGAGCGACTTGCCGGTAACGGCTTCGATGACGCCGCCAAGGACGTCGAGGCCGTGGCTGTAGTTCCAGGCCGTGCCGGGTTCAGCAACCAGCGGGAGTTTCGCGAACACCTGCTCGGAGAGATCCTTCGCGGTGAGGTCGGTGCGCATCTCGCCGCCGGCGGCCCAGAGCTTGCCGATCGGCTGGTTGCCCATCACGAACGAGTAGATGAGGCCCGAGGTGTGGCTCATCAGCTGGCGCACGAGGATCGGCTTGGTGGCCGGAACCTGCGTGCCGTCCTTCTGGTAGACCTTCACGTTGGCGAAGGCCGGCAGGTATTTCGAGACCGGCGCGTCGAGATCGAGCTTGCCTTCCTGCACCAGGGTCATCGCGGTGACGGCGACGATCGGCTTGGTCATCGAGAAGACGCGGAAGATCGTCTCGCTGGAGGTGGGCGTGGTCTGGCCCGGACCCTGGACGCCAAAGCCCTGGTCGAACACGACCTTGCCGTGCCGGCCGATCAGCAGGTAGGCGCCCGGCAGCTTGCCGCTCTGGATGTCGGCATTGAGCGCGACGCGGATGTCGTTGAGCTTGTTGGGATCGAAGCCGAGAGCGGCTGCATCGCCCTTCTCGATCGAGGACACAGCCGGATCGGCTACCTTGCCGCCGCCCATGGTCGCGCACGCAGCAGCCGCCAGCGCGACGGCGACCGCAAGGCCCGCCCCGCGCATCGAATTCATGAGTGTGACTGGTTTCACGTCCCTCTCCCTCTAGCCCGCGCTCCATCGGGAAACGGGCGGTTTCCTGACCCTGTCTAGTGCCTTTTGGAGCGCGCTGAAAAGGCCTGTGCAAAGCATGCGACGGGCAAGCAAACGGATGTCCGCCGGACACCGGAATGTGCGACACCCAGGCTCTTCGCAACCAGCCAAGCGGCAGGTTACCCTGTGGTCATGGCCCTAGGATTGTATACAAAAAGAACATAAGCTAGGCCATCGGGGACGGCTCAGTAGAGAAGAGAGCCAAGGGAGAAAACATGGTTCGGTATTCTGTGGCGGCTGCGCTCGCGCTTGTCCTCGCGGCGTGCTCTGGCGGATCGACAACGCCTGCGGCTTCGGCCGCGGCCGGCGGTGGCGGCGCCAACAACATGGGCGCGGCCACGATGGCCGACTTCAAGACGGCCAATCCGGTCAAGGAAGTGATGGGCCACGCGGTCGATTATAACGCGTTTGGCGTGTGGAACCGGCAAGGCTGGCTAATCGACGCCGAGGGCGAGCACGAACTGTTCCCGACCACAGATGCGGAATGGCTCAACGGTGAAAGCGCCGCGCTGGCGCTGGCCGAGATTTCGAACGTGCTGCTGCTTCCCAACCGTCCGAAGGATGATAAGCGCGCCTGGGTCGATGATGCGCATGCACTCTACGATGCGGCGATGAAGGCGAAGGCGGCGGCCGAGAAGAAGGACAAGCAGGCGTTCTTCGACGCCGGCGGCGACATCTACGAGGCGTGCACACAGTGCCATAACCGATATGTGATCGGCGACACGCCGGGCCCGATCGGACACCTGCCGGCGATTCCGCCGAACCTCCTCAAGCCAACAAAGTAGGAAAAATTCGCCTTGACGGCGAAGACCTCCACGAGGATTTGCGCCAGATCAATCTGAGACTGCTGGACTAGCCAACACTGGCCGCTAAAGGTCGGGCAAAGGTCCTAGCCGGCAAGGCATAGACCGGACGGACGGGGAGAAAACGATTTGTTTCACGATCTAGTCGACTGGCTCCAGCACTCGCTGGGCAAGTCGGGCCCGGATGGCCAGTCCTGGTCCGAGATGCTGCATGAGTCGCTGAACCTCTGGAACGTCACCGAGGGCACGCACGTGCTGACGCTGATGTTCTTCGCGGGCACGATCTGGATTGTCGACCTTCGCATGATGGGCGTTGCCTTCCGCAACCTGCCCTTCTCGAAGCTCAACGACCGCATCCTGCCGATCACCATCGTCTCGTTCGCGTGCATGGTGGCGACAGGGGTGATCGCGTTCTTCGGCCGCGATCCGCTGATGTATTACCACGACATCTGGTTCCGCTTCAAAATGATCTTCCTGGTCATCGCCAGCGTGAACATCTTCTGGTTCCACAACATGGTGCAGAAGAACCAGGCCGAGTGGGATGCGATGGAAAAGCCGCCGACGGCGGTGCGCGTCTCCGGCGCCATCTCGATGGCTTCCTGGCTGATGATGATCTTCCTGGGCCGCCTGATCGCGTACGACTATTTCCACTGCGACAAGGTCCAGCCCGGCTCGTTCGTCTACGTCTTCGAGGAATGCAAATCGGCCCTGCGCTATCTCGAGACACCGGCCGATGGCGGCACGCCTGCCGCGGACGGCGCCGCGCCGGCCGATGCTGCGCCCGCGGATGCGGCGCCGGCCGACGGAGCCGCAACGCCGCCTGCCGATGGCGCACAGCCGGCCGAGGAGAAACCGAAAGAACCCGCAACACCAGAGAAACCGGCCAAACCTGCGCCCGGCAAGGGAGGCTGAGTCATGAACTTCCAACAATACCTGCCCGGCCTTCAGAGCTGGATCGAAACCCTTCCGCTTCTCGGCAAGACCAAGCTTCTGTTCGGCGTCACCCTGCTCGACATCTTCGCCCTCTTCGGCGGGATGCACCTGGTGGGCATGGCGCTGATCGGCGGCTGCACCATCCTGATAAATGTGCGTTTCATGGGCGCCGGCGTGATCGACGCCACCCCGCAGTCGATGTGGAAGAGCCTGCGTCCCTGGGTGATTGTCGGCGTTGTGCTGGCGATCTTCTCCGGCCTCATCATGGGGGCGCTGACGGCTTCCAAGCTGTTCCAGTCCAACGCCTTCTTCGCCAAGATGATGGCGCTGGCGGCGGCCCTGATCTTCTCGTTCGGCGTCACGGGCTCGATCGCCCGGCATGAGGGAAAGGTCAGCCGCAATGCGCTGATCGCCACCGTCGTGGCCCTGTTGCTGTGGGTTCTGTCGCTGTTCGTGTTCGGATCGACCGAGGTGACGAATGTCGGCCTGTTCCATGTAGTGACCGCGTGCTTCGCCATCGTGCTGGTGTTCGGCGCAAACCAGACCCGCATCATCGCGGCGGCGACCTATGGCGTGCTCTATGGCGGCACCTACATCATGTACTGGATCGTGGGCTTCAACAGCTTCGACCAGATCTACCTCGATATCGCGCGCTACGCGGTGATCCTGGGCTTCCTGGTGGTTGCTGCGCTGCTGTTCCTGGAACTGCGCAAGAACAACGCGCTGGCGGCAAGCGGGCCGGCCCGCATGATCGCCCTGTTCTCGATCCTCACCTGGGTGACGGTCGCCGCCGGCGGCCGCTGGATCGGCTTCAGCCCCTGATTGTTACGACCAGCTGAAACACTTGGAGCCCCGGAGAGAAATCTCCGGGGCTGTGTTTTGGGCTTTGAGCTTGGGACGGAATGGCCGCGAGAAACACCGGCGTGCCGACCGGCGGAGCAAGCTTAGTGGTGCTGCAAATTGTCAGGACAACTGTAGTGGATATTGCCGTCGTTCGGCGCGCCGCGAACCGTGTCCATGCTGTTAGCCCCGCGGCAGGCTGCGTAGCGGACCTGAACCTCGCCACGCCCCGCCCCCAGGATCGGATAGGAATTGTTGGCGCTGATCGTCCACATGTATCCCACGCCTGTGCCGCATTCCGTGCCGACCACGCACCATGCGGCCTCGACCGGATAACCGCAGGAATTGAAGAGAATGGCGCCGTTGTTCGGCCCTCGCTGAAGCGACAGGCAAGCGCTGGCGTCGTTGGCGGGATTGTTGAAGTTGCCGGCGTTCGCCTGCGGGGCGGCCGGTTGCGGATAACTCGGCGCGGGCGGCTGATAGACAGGCGCACGCTGCGGCGCCGGGGCTGGAGTTGGCGATCCCGAGTAACTGCCGGACAGGACATTCGAAACCGTGTTCGTGTCCGCGCCGGCCGCAGCAGCGATACCGCCAAGAATGAGATTGGTAAGCGCATTGGAATTGTTGTTGGCCCGCGCCGGAGGAGGAGGCGCCCTTCGACGCTGTTCCTCCGCGGCCGCCAGTTGCGCGCGCTGCTGTCGTATTTGCGGGATAGTGGCGAGTTGCTGGCGCGCATGTTCGAAGCCAGGCCAGATGCGCAGCGCACTGTTGTAGTCGGCCTCCGCCTGCTCCAGAGAACCGCCTTTTAGATAAATATCGCCGCGCATAGCGTACGCGCCGGAATTGTCTGGATAGTATTTCAGCGAATTGTTGAGGGCGTCTATCGCGCGGCTGGTATCGCCGCGCTGATAAAGGGCCTGACCTTGATCCTGGTAGGCAAGCGCAAGAGTGCGCGCGATGGGCAGAGATGAATTGAGCTGCATGGCCTCGTTCAAGTCGGCGATCTGCCCGTCCAGGTCGTGGTGCGCTTCATCGCGAAACGAGCGGGCATAAAGCGCCTTGCCAAGGTCGAGCGAATGACCGTCCGTCCCGCGCAAGATCGTGACGGCGCGATTGGCGTCATCCATCGCCTGGTCTGCTTGCGCATCCGGGACCATGGATCGCATGGCCAGCGCCAGCCCAATGTCGGCCTGGGAGAGCTGGCCGCTGCCGATAACAGCCGTGCAGGTCTGCACGGACTTGCATGCGTCGAGCGGGTTGCTGGCGGGTTGCGCCGACGCGGGAATCCAAAATGCCGGGAGCTCAACTGCGCAGGCGGCGAACAGCGCCAACCGGGAAGTAAATTTCAAAAGCGCCTCCCATGCCCAGATACCGGCAGGGCATACGATGTCGGTGCGGCCGGATGGTCAACCCCGTTCAAGCTCAGCGGCGAAGGGCTTTGCGCGCTACCGCGCCGGCCTTGCGCCGGGAGCGGCGTTTGCCTTGCGGCGTTCGATCTCGCGCTGGCCGGAGAGGATGTTGGGGAGCGCGTAGTTGCCTTCGTGGCAGGCGAATTCGTACATCGCCTCCTTCGCCGTCACCATCGAGTATTCGGCGAGCCAGGGCTGGGAATAGACCTTGGGGTCCTCGACCGTGAACTGGTAATCGATCTCGTCCGGACCGACGCGTGTGAAGCGCTCGATGACTTTTGAATCCGGCGTCACCATGATCGGGCGCGCGGTCACGAAGACGCGGAACTGATCGTCGGGCCGGAAGCCGGTGGTTTCGACCATCAGCGTGTCGCCTTCCCAGCGACCGATAGAGTCGCCCATGAAGGAGCGCATGTTGCCGGGCAGCGGCGTGCCTCCGATGCGGATGATGCGCGTGTCGCCGCCGGCTTCGGAATGGATCACCAGCGCGTCTTTGGTCTGCACCAGGCGGCGGTTGCCGTTGATCGACCACGAATAGAGCATCGGCGCCTGGCCCATGCCGCCCAGGCATCGTTCCCACACCAGGCGGGCTTCCGGGTTGTCGGCCTTGCCCATCATCAGCTGGGTGAACTGGGCCTGGTAGGCGGCGACTTTCTTCTGCGCTTCGGGGGTGTAAGGCAGCATGCCGTTCTCGGGCGCGATGATCATCCGGGTGCGGATCTCGCCGCGGACGTGGGTGAGCTGGGTCGCGTCGGGATCGCCGGCCTCGGGATCGTTGGCCACATTGGCGATGGTGCGCGCAAATTTGCGCGCTGAGTCGACGAACGCCTTCTCCTGTTCCGGCGTCACCGTGAGCGTGGGAAGCGCGCCCTTCTCCAGCGGCGTCAGCCACTTGTTGGACCACTGGCCGGTGAGGTCGGGATGCCCGGCGGGGTCGCGCGGCGGCTGGTAGGACTGAGCAAGCGCCGGCGCGGGCAGGACGAGCAACGCCAGACCAAGTGAGATGCCACGGATCATCCCTGCCTCCTGCGTCCACTCCTAAAGGGACGGCCTGCGGATTGAAAGTGTGACGGTCCCGGCCTCGCGCGGGAGACAAACGAAAACCGCCGCTCTTTCGAGCGGCGGTTCCGGTATTTCGAACTGTCCTGACCGGTTAGGCCGGCGAGGTGCAGTTGGCGGCCTGCGCGGATTTATCTTCCGACGCATCGGCGCCGTCTTTCGGCGCGCCCGTGCCCGACGAACCGACGAACAGCTTGCAGCCGTTCGGGAAGGTCACGTCACGGCCGTTGGCCTTGCAGGTCTTCACGTGGGTTTTCGCGCTGATGTCGCAGAGCGCATCTTTCGACTGATAGCCGCGAACCACGATCTCGGTGCCGATCTTCAGCGAGTTGCGGGTGATGCCGGTACGCAGGAGCGTGTTCGGCGTGCCGCCTTCGATCTGCCAGTTGAAGGTCGTGCCGGGTTTCGGCTTGCCCTTGCCATCCGTGTCCGGAACGTTGATGTGGATCCAGGTGTGCGGGTTGACCCACTCGACCGTCACCACCTTGCCCTTCAGGAGCACGGGAGCTTCGGCATCGAATTCCGCCGCGAAGGCGTGGTGGGCGTAAGCAGCCGTGCTGGCGCCGACGGCCGTAAGTGCAGCCATGGCGACCCCGGCAATCACAAGACGGGCTTTGGTGTTCATCTACTTCCTCTCCTGGTCTGGCTGGCGCCAGAAACCTGCGTTTCGATCCATTGGACGGGAGGTTGCCACAGCCCGCCCTGGCCCTCTGAAACTATGTACCTTTTACCCTCCGGGTTCCCCAGTCTCAAGGGCCTCAGGTGCATTGCACTGCGGCTCTCTGTCCGTGGCCCGCGAGCCGGAAAACAGGGTGAAAACCCGGATTCACCCTGAATTTTTGCCTGGTTTGTACCAAGCCGCCCGGCTCGCCTGCCGAGTCTCACAACTAGTTTAACGCCAAGGGCGCCCCGGAGTCGCCAGCCGCTGGAAAATTAACAGTCCGCGGCTGGCGGGTCCGATGCCCTAGTTTCCTTCTTTCGCGCGCTCTTCGGCTTCGCGCTTCGCACGCTCCAACGCCGGACCCGGCAGCGGGTTCTTGCGCAGGTGGCCGTACATCAGCTCCTCGACGAACTCGACGCACTTGAACTGCTGAAGCTGGGCGTCTTCGCCGACCTTCTTGTAGAGGTTGAAGGCGATCGACCACGGCTTGGTGTAGACCTCGTCGTCGCTGATCGTCGCTTCATAGCGCATCGTGAAGTCGGACGTCGGCGTGAACTTCTCGACGACCTTCGTCGATCCGCCGTGGAAGTTGCCCGAACGGTCGAGCCAGGAATCAGCCAGCAAGCCGGTGACTTCGATGACGAAGGTGTCGCCATCCCAGTGGCCGTACGACTGGCCCATCCACGAATCGACCGGAGCTTCGCCCGGGTCTTTCAGGAAGACGTTGCGCACCGCGCCCGCGTATTCGTAGGCGAAGAACACAGCCTTGTCCGAGTGGAAGATCTGGAACGGCTTGTCCATGTAGTTGGCGCGCGGGATGCCCGGCAGGTAGCACTTGATTTCCGGATCGCGGTTGATCCAGTCGGCGCGGTTTTCATCGCGCGTCTTCAGCGCTTCCGCGGTGTAGGGAATCTTGCCGTCGCCCTGCACGATGCCGATGCCGGCCGGCACCGAACCAACGGCGCCGAGCGCGACGACTTCAGCCGCGGGCACCGGAACATACGGGCCAGGACGGAGCTGCATCGCGGCCTGGGCCGGGTGAGCTTCGATGTTGTAGTTGGCGGTGTTCAGAACCTGCCACACGCCGTTGAGATCCGGATGGACGCCATCGGGTCCGCGCGGAGCTTTGTAAGCCGCTTTCGGAGCGCCAGCCGAAGCCGGCATCGCCTGAGGCGAAGCGCCAGCCGACTGTGCGCCGCCTGCGGTAGTGGCCTGGCATGCGCCCAGCGCACCCGCCAAAGCGAGAATAGATACGAGCTTCTTCATGACTCCTCCCCGTACGCCCAACACCTCAGAAACGTCCTCGTCACGATTTTCCGTTGCGTCTCCGCGGACATCCGCGGTGGACTTTCACGAGGATTTATCGCGTCGGGCTGACGCTCGGGGGAACATACAAGCCTTCAGGCCGAGCGCAATACTTGTGCGGGTCGGTGGGACAAAGTCGCCCAACCGACCGCGATTCCGCCTGCTGCGGCCGAGGCAACGGCAATAAATCCCACGGTGAGGACGGGTCCCCAAGCGAAGCGCCAGGTCGCCTCGAACACCTGAATCACAATCGGGTGAGCCGCCGCTACGCCAATCGCAGCGCCGAGGACCGCAGCAATCAATGCCGCAAGCGCGAACTCAAATGCATAAAGGGTCAGGATCGCGAGGCGACTGGCGCCGAAGACTTTGAGAAGTGCGGATTCGCGGCGGCGCCTTCGCGCTGCAGCAGCAAACGAACCGAAGAGAACAAGCACGCCTGCGATGGTGACCACGGCTGCGAGAGCGGTGACAGCCAGCGAAATCTTGCCGAAGAGATCTGCTGCCGTCTCGAGCGTGCGTCGCAGCTGGAATGAGATAACGCCGGGCCAGTGCGTGGCGATATCGCGCACCAGGCTTTCCTCGCCGGACGGAGGGATCATGACAATCGCGGTCTGGAACGGCTTGGCGGCCTCAAGCGTGCCGGGCGACAGGATGAACGCCATGTTGGCGCCGAAGCCACTCCAGTCGACCTTGCGGATGGAAGCCACCTTACCCTGGAGTTCGCGGCCGAAGATGCGGAAGCCGATCGAATCGCCGACGACAAGACCCAGTCCCTTGGCCGCGCTTTCCTCGACGGAGACCAAAAGCGGGCCGGTGTAGTTTTCCGGCCACCACTGGCCCGAGCGGATGACGGCCTCGGGCGGCTTGGCTGCCAGGAAGGTCATCGCCGCCTCGCCGCGCGTGACCCATTTGGCGTCGGGCGGGACCTTGTCCTCGTCGAGGGGCGCGCCCTTTGTTGAGATGACACGACCCAGCAGGAAAGGCGCGCGGCGATAGGCCTTCGAGTCGGTGATGTCGACGCCGTGGCCAGCGATCAACTTGTCGAAGTCGGGCGCGGCGTCCTGGGGAATCTGGCGGAAGATCACCGAGGGCGCGTTGGCGGGCGCCGTATCCTTGAGCTGGCCCAAGAGGTTGGTCTGCACGACCGTGATGAGACACATGAGGGCGAGTCCTAACCCAAGCGCTGGCGCGACGACGGGCGCGAGCGAGCCGGGTCCGCCGAGATTGGAGAGGGCAAGCCGCAGGTAGCCGCGCGTGCTGCGGGCGCCGATGCGCGCGGCCCGCTTCACCAGCACGGCGGCGCCCGCAAAAACGAGATAGGCGAGCCCCGCGCCGATCAAGAGGCCGACGGTGACGAGCGGGCGGACGGAGCCTGTCGTGGAGACAGCAACCAGCGCAACGGCGGCGATGGCGGATACCCATCGTTCGAAGGCGGGGGACTTGCCGAGCGCTTCCCCGCCCTCGCGCCGGAACAAGGCCGCCGGCGGCGTGGCGCGCGCGCGGCCGAGCGGGATGGCGGCGAACATGATCGCTGCGAGCAAGGTCAGGATAAAGGCCTTGAGCAGCGGCAGAGGATAAAGGCCAAGCACCTGCGGCAGCGGAATCTGGTCGCCGCCGATGATACGCAACAGCCAGGGCGAGGCTGCGCCCAACGCCACACCCGCAAGCGCGCCGGCGCCGGCCAGCACGCCGAGCTGGGTCGCATAGGCGGCGCGGATCATGCCGGCGTCCGCGCCGAGGGCTTTCAGAGCCGCGATCGAGTCGATTCGGGATTCGAGGAAGGATGAGGTCGCCTGCGAAACGCCGACGCCGCCGGCGACCAGGGCCGAGATGCCGACCACCGACATGAAG
>DASZSI010000058.1:0-7908 GCA_035548775.1 Hyphomonadaceae bacterium | reverse complement strand
GAGCGGACGGCGCAGGCGCCGCCGGCGCCGGTGTGGACGGCGGGGCCGATCGCACTGGAGTGGATGGCGGCGGGGTTGATAGCGAAGGCGGCGTGGCGATAGGCGGCGTCGACATCGCCGCGAGGATCGGCGTGGCGGGACGAGGCGCAGGCGAAGCTGGGGGCGAAGGCGTGGGCGGCGGCGGTTGAGGCGTTGCTGGCGCAGGCGACGGCTGCAACTGCAGGCTGGCGAAATCCGGCGTTGGTGGCTTTTGCGGCGCAGGCTGCGCGGGCGGGGCAGGCGGCGCCGGAGGTGGCGGAAGAGGCTCGGCCGCCGGGGGAATGGGCGCAAGCGTCGCTTGTGACGGGAAGGGTGTCGCCTGCTGCTCCGAGGTCGTCGCGGACCGGGCGGGAGCGGAAGGCTGTGGCGCAGGCGCTGGAGTTGCGGCGGGCGCCGCCCGGCGAACTGGCTCGGGTTCTGGCGCAGACTGCGGTGGGGCAGTCGGCGGCAGGTCGCCCGACCTCCAGTCACGGTCCGCCGCGCGCGACCGTTCGCTGTAATAGCTGTCCGCCGCGCCGAGCATTTCTTCTCGCCGCGCCGCTTCCGCCGCCAGCCGGGCGCGTCGTTCCGGACGCGGGTGAACCGCATAGACCAGGAAGACCGCGCCAGTCATGAAGACAAGAAGGCCGAGCACCAGCAGCCACGGCACGCCGCTCGCGGTCGGTGGAAACAACGTCGGCGCCAACGCACGGTTGGTCCACAGGAGGTAGCCTCCAGCGGCGCCAAGCGCGGCTCCGATGACAAACTGAATAACCCTGGTCAACATCTCGTCGCCCCAAGCCGGCCCCGCGCTATCCCCTCGCAGGCGCCGTCATCCGTGCAAGGACTAGCGGCTTCCCGTCCACACCGAAACCTCAAACACGCAGAGCGGGCAATCCTGTCGCAGCGGCCGCTCTTGTCCAGTCAACCATCAGCAGTTGAGCCCTCGTGGGCATGGCTTACCCCGTCTATAAGGCCCTGATAACAGCGAGGCGATCCGGCGGGACGAAGATCTTCGCGACGTCCGCCCCGGGGGGCGGAGAGATGACTGCCCGGCGCTGCGGAGGCTCCAGACCTGCGGCGCGGCATTTTCACGTTCCGATGCCAGCCGCCCAGGTCGGGAACCTAATCCAGGGTCCGGCGATACCTCAGCATCGCCAGGGCGGTGATCAGGAGGACGAACACGCCCAGCGCTCCCAACTCAGGCCACAGCGCGGCAAGTCCCTCGCCCTTGAGCAGCGCGCCGCGGACGATACGCAGGAAGTGCGTCACCGGAATCACTTCGCCGATTGCTTGCGCCCATCCTGGCATGCCGCGGAAGGGGAACATGAAACCGGAGAGCAGGATCGAGGGCAGGAGATAGAACACCGTCATCTGCATGGCCTGCAGCTGGGTGCGCGCGAGGGTCGAAAAGAAGAACCCCATCGCCAGGCTGCCGATCACGAAGAGCAGGACGCCGATGCTTAGCGCGATCCAGCCACCCGCCATCGGCACGGAGAACAGCACGCGCCCAACAACCAGGATCACGACCGTCTGGGCGAGACCGACAATGACGTACGGCGCAAGCTTGCCGATCATCACTTCGATGGGCTGGGCCGGAGTGGCGAGAAGACTTTCCATAGTCCCACGTTCGATCTCCCGCGTCATCGAGAGGGCCGTCATCAGCACAAGCGTCAGCGTCAGGATCACCCCGAGGAGGCCCGGCACGATATTGTAGGCCGTGATGCTTTCGGGGTTATAGCGGTTGTGGACCACCACTTCGAAAGGGGTCGGCTTGCTGGCGCGAACCGCCAAGGCGCCCTTGAGGTCATGCGAAAGGCCCTGAGATGCGATCCCGGCAGCGGCGGCGAGCGCCGGCCCCGTGGCAGTTGGGTCGGTGGCGTCCGCCTCTAGCAGGACCTGCGCATCATCACCCAGAGCGACCCGGCGTGAGAAGTCGCCCGGAATGGTGAGGGCGAACTGTACCTCGCCGCTTTCAACCAGACGGTCCAACTCCTCGGTCGAGCGCGCTGTGTGGGTGATATCAAAATAGGAAGTGTTGACGAAGGCAGCCAAGACCGAGCGGGCGAAAGTGCTGTCGTCCTGGACCAGCACCGCCATCGGCAAGTGGCGCGGCTGGCTGTTGATGGCGTACCCGAACAGCAGAAGCTGCATCACCGGCACCACCAGGATCATCGCGTAGGTCAGGCGGTCTCGGGTGAGTTGCACGAATTCCTTGGCCAGCACGGCGAGGACGCGCGTGGTCCAGTGGCCGTGCACTTGCCGCATTGCCGGCGGCGTAGGCGGAGCAGGCGCGGGGACAGGCGTCGCGCTCATCGGAAGTTGTCCTCCGACTTGCCCATCAGGTGGATGAACGCGTCCTCCAGCGTGGGTTCGGTGCGCGACCAGTGAAACGGTTCATGCCGATAGGGTTTCAGCGCGGCATCCAGCGCCCCTTCATCGGTGCCGCTGACATGCAGGGTGGCGCCAAAGGGCGCCGCGGTTTCGACGCCGGGCAATTTGGCGATCTCGCCGCTCAGCCGGTCGACGCCGGGCCCCGATCCCTCCCAGGTCACGAGCCCGACCTGCTTGAGGATATCCTCGGCCGTGCCGCGCGCGATCAGTTCGCCATAGGCGATGTACGCGATGTCGTGGCAGCGCTCCGCCTCGTCCATGTAGTGGGTGGAGACCAGAACGGTGAGGCCTTCGGCGGAGAGGGCGTGGATTTCATCCCAGAAGGTGCGCCGCGCCTTGGGGTCGACCCCCGCCGTCGGTTCGTCGAGCAGCAACAGGGCGGGTTCGTGCAGCGTCGCCGCCGCCAGCGCCAGCCGCTGTTTCCATCCGCCCGAGAGTTTGCCGGCCAACTGTCTGCGGCGCTCAAGAAGCCCCAGTCGTTCCAGCGCCTGCTTCACCCGCTCATGCCGCCGGTCGAGGCCGTGGACGCGCGCCATGAACATCAGGTTTTCTTCGATGGTGAGGTCCTCATAGAGCGAAAACCTCTGCGTCATGTAGCCGACATTGAGTTTGATCTCGTCGGACTGCTTGACGATGTCGTAGCCGAGGCATTTGCCTTCGCCCGAATCCGGCGTCAGCAGCCCGCACAGCATCCGCAGCGTGGTCGTCTTGCCGGAGCCATTGGGCCCTAGAAACCCGGTGATGCGTCCGCGCGGAACCTGGATCGAGAAATCCTTCACCACGTGCTTGTCGCCGAAGGACTTGTTAAGGCCCTTCACGTCGATGGCGAGGTCCGAGCGATCCGTCACTTGGTCGCCTTCAGCGGCTGCACATCGACCGGCTGGCCGGGCGTCAGGCCAGCCTCGCTCGCCGGCATCGCTTCGACCAGGAAGACAAGACGGTCGCGCGATTCACGGCTGTAGATCACCGGCGGTGTGAATTCCGGGCGCGGTGAAACGTATGAGATCTTTGCCTTGAGATCCTTGGCGCAGCCATCACACGCAAAGCCGACTTCGCTTCCGATCTGATAGGCCGCGACTTCAGTTTCGGGCACAAAGAAGCGCAGGCGCGTGCGGCCTTGCGGGATCATCGCCAGCACGGGCTGGTTGGCCGGCACCCATTCGCCAAGCTGGAAATAGACATCCTCGATGCGGCCGGCGGCCGGCGCCGGCGGCGCAATATCGGTCAGGCGCGCGGCGGCTGCGGCCTGGGCGGCTTCAGCCTGGCGGACGCGATCCTGCGCCGCGCGCGCCTGATCCTCGCGTTGGCCAAGCTTTGCGACCTGCAGCTGCTTTTCGATCGCGCGGACATTGGCCTCAGCCGTCTTCTGGGCGGCGATCGCGCTGTCGAGTTGTTCGCGCGACGCCGCGCCGGCGGCCTCAAGCGGGCGGACGCGATTGAGGTTTGCGTTGGCTTCGTTGAGCACGGCTTGCGCGGACCCGAGCTGGGCTTCGATCACACCCAGTTCGGCTGGCCGCTGGCCACGCTTGGCGTCGGCGGCAAGTGCTGCGGCTGCGGACGTTTCGGCTTGCGCCTGGCTCAGAGCCGCCTCGCTCTGCGTCGGATCGACCTGGAATAGCGTCTGGCCGGCTTTGACTTGGTCGCCGCGCTGGACATTGATCTGCACCAGCCGTCCCGCGACAGGCGAGGCCGGATAGAGCGGCTCGCCTTCGACATAGCCCGACAGCGTGGCCGCCTCTTTATCTACGCGGCCAAAGACGAGGAAACCCGCCAGCGCCGCCGCGCTCACAACCAGGACGGCGATCAGAATCTGCTGGGGTTTCATCGGCCTCTCCCGCGTGGGGGGCCTGCAAGGAGAAGGCCGTTAAGGACCGTTTCGACGTGTTGGTTCATCAGCGCGGGAATGTCGAAACCCTTCGCGCCGGCCGGTTCGAACGTCTCGCGGAAGATGACGGCCACAACCATCGGCGAAATCAGCGACAGGGCAAGATTGCGCGGGTCGCCGGCGCGGAATTCCCCGTTTTCCTGCCCGCGCCGGATCAGCTTCGACATCATCGCGATGGCGCGTGCGACCAGCTTGTCGTGCCAGACGCGAGCGAGCTCGGGAAAATTCCCGGATTCACCGATCACCAGTTTCAGCAATTTGCCCACGGGCGAGACAGACGCGATCTCGGCCACCCGTCCGGCGATGACCCGTATCAGGTCGGCAGTCTTCCCGGCGTAACTGTCCACCATCGCCTCGATCGCCTCGATATTGGCGACGAGAGCCTGGGCGACGACCGCTTCAAAGATCTCCTGCTTGGTGTCGAAGTAGAGATAGAGAGCGCCCTTGGAGACGCCTGCCGCCGCAGCGATCTCGTCCAGCTTGGCTGCGGCGTATCCCTTGTCCGAGAACACTTTATAGGCCGCAGCAGCGATCTCCGCCGGTCGCGCGTCCGCCCGCCGGCGCCATTTGGGTAGGGGAGGTTTGGTCGCCATGTGCTCGCTTCTTATATAACTGACCAGTAAGTTATATATTGACGGCGAGCCGAAAGTCGAGGGTTTTAAGCCCCGATGCGGCGACCAGCCGCTATTTTCCGGCTTCTTCGGAAATCCCAAGACCCTGTCTTGGGAACGGTCACTAAACCAATCAGGCGTAAAAATCCCCGGGAGTTGCGTTTACCCTGGGGCCTCAAGGTTCATGTCGTCGACCAATCTCCTGGAGACGCCGGCTGTCGCCGCCGCCGTTCTGGCGGCGACGCCATGCGCGATGGTCGATGCGCGGGATCGGGTGACGGAGGTCAACGCCGCCTTCGCGAAAAAGGTGAACCGCCCGGCGCCTCACCTCGTCGGCGTCGAGATCCTGACGCTGATGCGCGGCATTGCGATCGACGAATCCCGCTCCACCGGCGCCAATTGCTTCCGCCTGCGCGATGGCGACAAGGAATGCTGGGTCCGCCTCCACCGCACGCCCAGCATCTCCGGCCGCGAGGTCGTGATGCTGCAGGATGTCACGGCAGAATGGCTGGCGCTCACCACGCTGGCCGGAACGCGTTCGGTGCGCGATCAGCTGATGATGGACGCCGAGGTTGGAACCTGGCGCTACGATCCTGACGCCCAACTCTACCATTTCTCCAGCGAGCTTTCGCTTGGCCATGAAGGCGCCGGCCAGCCCGTGCCGCTCGCCATGCTGCGCAAGATCCAGCATCCTGACGATGTGGCGAAGGACGCCGAAATCCGCGAGCGCCTCACCCTTAACGGCGGTTCGGCGGAAGGCGAGATGCGCTACCGCGATGTGAACACCGGCTGGAAGACGCTTCGGGTTCACTACCGCACCGGCCGCAAACTCCCGTCCGGCAAGTACGAGATGTTCGGCGTCAGCCAGAACGTCACCGAGCTCGCCACGGCGCGAGACCGCGCCGATGTGATGTCAGGCCGCCTGGAAATGGCGATGTCAGCCGCCGGCGCCGGCGTCTACGAAATCGACATGCTCACCGGACAGCGCTGGTCGTCGGATCAGTTCAAGGAACTGGTCGGTGAGGACGCGCTCGATCGCATGAAGGACATGGTCTTCGGCCTCTACATGGACGAGGAACAGCCGCGCGTTCAGGCAAGCTGGGAGCGCTGCCTGCTTTCCCCCGAAGTCGAAAGCATCGATACCCGGCTCTACCGGCCTGACGGCAAGGGGCACTGGGTGCGGCTGTTCACCCGCGCCCAGCGCGACGCCAACGGCCGCGCCGTCCGAGCAGTTGGCCTAATGCTCGACATCCACCAGCAGAAACAGCAGGAACTCGCGCTGGTCGAAGCCAAGCTCCAGGCCGAGGCGGCAACCGTCGCCAAATCCAACTTCCTGGCTTCCATGAGCCACGAGATCCGCACGCCGCTGAACGGCATCCTCGGAATGGCGCAGGTCCTGTCATCCGACACTTTGACCGACACCCAAAAGGAGCGGGTCAACGTCATTTCCGAATCCGGCCAGACGCTGATGGCCCTTCTCAACGACGTCCTCGACATTTCCAAGATCGAGGCCGGCAAGCTCGAGATCACCCGTGTCACCGGCGATCTCAAGCTCACGGTCGAGCGTGTCCGCCAGCTGTTCCAGACCCGGGCGGAGGAGCGCGACCTCGCCGTCACGCTTGAAGTGTCCGACAGCTTGCCCAGGCGGCTGTGCTACGATCCCGTGCGGGTGCGCCAGTGCGTCGGCAACCTCGTTTCCAACGCCATCAAGTTCACCGAGCATGGCCGGATCGGCGTCCGGATCGGCGCTGAGCCTGCGGGCGAGGACAGTTGGCGGGTGCGCATCTCCGTGTCGGACACCGGCATCGGGATGGACAATGAAACGATGGCGCGTCTGTTTGGCGCCTTCACCCAGGCCGATGCGTCGATCTCGCGGCGCTTTGGCGGTACGGGTCTCGGACTTGCGATCACCCGTCAGCTGGCGCGGCTCATGGGCGGCGACGTCACGGTCGAAAGCCGGCTCGGCGAGGGCTCCGTCTTCCACTTCACCTTCGCCGCAAAAGTCGGCGCCGCCGAGGCCAATGTCGAAGAAGCCGAGGAAAAAGCCGGCGCGGCGAAGCCCGCCCCGGCCCTGCGCAATGTCATGGGCGCTCGGGTCCTGCTGGTCGATGACAATGCAGTCAATCGCCAGGTCGTGAAGCTGTTCATGACTCAGCTGTCGCCCAGCATTGTGGAGGCGGTGAACGGAGAGGAGGCGCTCGCTCGCCTCTCCGAACAGGAATTCGATATCGTCCTGCTCGACGTGCACATGCCCGTCATGGACGGCAAGGAAGCGATCAAGCGCATCCGCGCCAGCAACCAGTCCTGGCGGGACATTCCGGTGATCGCCCTCACGGCCGACGCCATGTCGGGCGACAAGGAACGCTATCTCGGCATGGGCATGAGCGATTACATTTCCAAGCCGATCGACGGCCGCGAACTGGCCGCCAAATACGTGGCGCTGCTGCAGGGTCGGCCCCTGACGAAATCCCACGCCGCCTGATTTCCTCGCCATTCTGGATCGTCCCGCGCCTCCGTCGCTTTGACGCCGCAGCCCCAAAGCCTATGCTTGGCGGCGGCATCCATGCGCTGGGCGGAAGATCGTGACACGCAACCTATTCCTCACCGACTTGCGGGGCTTCGCCAACCCGGCGATCGCGGCGCACCTGGCGAAGGCAGGCGCCCGCATCGTCGCCTGCGATCCCGCGATCAAGGCGGATGGCGTGGACAATGGCGTCGACGTGATCGGATGGGACACGCCTGCGGAGCTGGTCGCCAAGGCTTCGTCCCGTTTCGGCGGCAAGCTCGACGGCATATTGATTTCACCGGCGATGCCTGCGCCGCGCACGCCGATTGAGGACCTCACCATCGAGGCGCTGATGCCTTACTTCCAGCGCATCGCTGCGGAGTCGCTGGCCTTCGCCGGCGCCGCCGCCAAGGCCATGCGGCCCAACAAGTCCGGCCGTATCGTGTTCGGCACGTCCTCCGGCCACATCGGCGGCATACCGGGCTTTGCGGCCT
>DASZSI010000057.1:0-2384 GCA_035548775.1 Hyphomonadaceae bacterium | reverse complement strand
GCATCGGGGCGCGAACCCGGCTAGCTTGGCGGCATGAGCGAATTGAATTTCACCGACGAAACGATCGAACGCCACGAACACATCCGACTCGATGCGTCGGCGTTGGACAAACTGATGCGAAGCGCCGAGTCGCGGTTCCTGGTCATCCAGACCGGCCGGGTGAAGACGGTGCCCGGCGAACAGCTGACGATGGCCTGGCTGCCCTGGGCGGAGGTCCAGGACGAGACCGAGAAGGGCGCCGAGATCATCTTCTTGGGCGAATACCGAAACGTGCACCGGTTCGCCATGATCCCCGCCGAAGCGCCGCAGACGATCGAAACCCGGCCGCGCGAGGTGAAGCCCGATGGCGATTTCGTAGGCGTTTTCCACGTCGCGACCGCGCTATCGCCGGCGGAAGGGCAACTGGTCGTCATGTCCGCCCATTTCGCCAACTGGATCAATCGCACGCGGCGCTGCGGACGTTGCGGCTCGCCGATGGCTGCGCGCGACGGCGGGCATCGCCGCGAATGCACCAACGACGCCTGCAAATGGCAGGAGTTCCCGCGGACCGATCCGGTGGTCCTGTCCCTGGTCACCAAGGGCGATCGCTGCATCCTGGGCCGGCAGCCGCGCTTCCCGAAAGGGTTCTATTCTCCGCTGGCCGGTTTCGTGTCGCCAGCCGAAACGATCGAGGCCGCCGTGCGGCGCGAGGTGGGCGAAGAGGTCGGCGTGAAGGTCGGGAAGGTGACCTATCTCGCCTCCCAGCCCTGGCCCTTTCCGGGTTCTTTGATGATGGGCTTCGTCTCCGAGGCGATCAGCGACGATCTGACCGTGGACAAGTCGGAACTGGAAGATGCCCAGTGGTTCACCCGCGCCGAGGTCCAGGCCATCGCGCGCGGCGAGGAGGTGCGCGGCATGAAACTGCATCTGCCGCCGAAGGGTGTCGTCGCCCGCTTCGTCATCGAACACTGGCTGGCGAACGGCGCCGGATGAACGCAGCGGCGCCGCTTTGGGCCAAGGGTCTGGCCAAAGCGGCTGCGCTGGCCGCCGATGTTTTGCTGCCCGGCCGCTGTCTCCGCTGCGGCGTGATCGTGAGCGAGACCGGCGCACTCTGTTCGTCCTGCTGGGAGACGATGGCGTTTATCGCCGCGCCCCAGTGCGACCGCTGTGGCCAGCCTTTCGAGGTCGATCCCGCGAGCGGCGTCGTTTGCGCCACGTGCATAGCTGACCCGCCCGCGTATCAGCGCGCCCGCGCCGTATTCCGATACGACGATGCCAGCCGGGCCCTGATCCTGCGCTTCAAGCACGGAGACCGGACCGGGGCGGCACCCCATTTCGCCCGCTGGATGGTCCGGGCCGGAGGCGATCTGATGGACGGCGATCCGGTGTTCGTCCCCGTCCCGTTGCATCCCTGGCGCTTGTGGCGGCGGCGCTACAATCAGGCCGCGATCCTGGCGGTCGCCATTGCCAGACAAGCCGGTAAAACCTGCGTTCCCGACGCTCTGGTCCGTATCCGGGCGACACCCTCCCAGGGGCGGCTGGGGCGCGGGCAGCGACGCCGCAATGTCAAAGGGGCGTTCCGGCTGAAGCGTCCCGAGGCCGTCGAAGGGAAGCGGATTGTACTGGTCGACGACGTATTGACCACAGGGGCCACGGTTGACGAGTGCGTGAGGATTCTACAGCGCGGACATGCCAGTCAGGTCGATGTCCTGACCCTGGCCCGGGTGGTCCTGACCCCCGACTTTGAAATTGCCGAAAACACCCTATATTCCTAGAGTTGCGGTGAGGAGTGCTGTCCCATGCCCGAAGTCGAAATCTATACCACGCCGATCTGCCCCTATTGCGTGCGCGCCAAGTCGCTGTTCGACAAGAAAGGCGTCTCCTACAAGGAGATCGATGTCGCCGCCGATCCGGCCATCCGCGACGCGATGATCAAGCGCGCCGGCGGCAAGCGCACGGTGCCGCAGATTTTCATCAACGGGCATCACGTCGGCGGCAGCGACGATTTGTACGCTCTCGAGCGCAAGGGCGAACTGGATCAGATTCTCGAGCCGGTATGACGACGTTTCGCGCTGCCTGCATCCAAGTCAACGCGGGCAACGACCTTCACGCGAATATCGAGACGGCATCCAAGCTGGTGCGCCAGGCCAAAGCCTCGGGCGCTGATCTGATTCTGCTGCCCGAGAACGTGGCGATGATGGAGTGGGGGCGCGAGAAGCTGCTCGCCAAGTCCGCCCCCGCCGAGAACCACCCCGCCATTGCCGCCTTCAAGGCGCTGGCGCGGGAAACCGAAACCTGGCTGCATGGCGGTACTCTGCACATCCAGCTCGATGACGGGCGGCTGGCCAACCGCACCTATATGTTCGATCCCGCCGGCAGGCAGATCGCGCAGTACGACAAGATCC
>DASZSI010000056.1:0-2640 GCA_035548775.1 Hyphomonadaceae bacterium | reverse complement strand
GAAGGCCTCTATCGCAACGCGTCGACACACGCGGCAGGCATCGTGATCGGCGACCGGCCCCTGGTGGATCTGGTGGGCCTCTACCGCGATCCACGTTCAGACATCCCGGCAACCCAGTTCAACATGAAATGGGCCGAGGCTGCGGGCCTGGTAAAGTTCGACTTCCTGGGCCTCAAGACGCTGACGGTGATCCAGCGTGCGGTGGAGCTGATCAAGCAGAAGGGCGTCGAGGTCGACATCCAGAAACTGCCGCTAGACGACAAGAAGACCTACGAAATGCTCCAGCGCGGCGAGGTCGTCGGCGTATTCCAGGTTGAAAGCCAGGGCATGCGTCGGGCGCTGGTCGACATGATCCCGGACCGCTTCGAGGACCTGATCGTGTTGGTGGCGCTCTACCGCCCCGGCCCGATGGCGAACATCCCTACCTACTGCAACCGCAAGAAGGGCCTGGAGGAGACTACCTACTACAACGACGCTCTGACGCCGTGGCTGAAGCCGATCCTGGAACCGACCTTCGGCATCATCACGTATCAGGAACAGGTGATGCAGATCGCGCGGGACATGGCCGGATACTCGTTCGGCGAAGCCGACCTGCTGCGCCGCGCGATGGGCAAGAAGATCCGCGCAGAAATGGACAAGCAACGCGTGCGCTTCATGCAGGGCGCCATCGACAAAGGCGTCAGCGAAGCGGATGCGGACCTGACATTCGAAGCATGCGCGAAGTTCGCGGACTATGGCTTCAACAAGTCCCACTCGGCGCCGTACGCGCTGCTGACGTACCAGACGGCCTGGCTGAAGGCGAACCATCCGGTGGAATTCCTTGCAGCGTCGATGAGTCTGGACGCCGGCAACACCGACAAGCTGGCGGTGTTCTTCCAGGAAGCGCGGCGGATGGGCGTGGTCGTACGGCCGCCGGATGTGAACGCCTCATGTGCGGATTTCACGGTTGAAGGCGATGCGGTTCGCTACGCCCTTGGCGCCATCAAGGGCGTCGGCAAGCCGGCCATGGCGTCAGTCGAAAGGGCGCGCGAGGAGGGAGAGTTCCGCGACCTGCAGGACTTTGCCCAAAGGGTCGATCCGCGCCTGGTCAACCGGCGCTGCTTCGAGGCGCTGGCCAAGGCAGGGGCGTTTCACTCGATCGAGCCGAACCGGGCAAGGGCGTTCGCGGCCGCTTCCATGCTGTCCACGGTCGCGACCGAA
The DNA here is from genome assembly GCA_035548775.1 of Hyphomonadaceae bacterium. Lineage (GTDB taxonomy): Bacteria > Pseudomonadota > Alphaproteobacteria > Caulobacterales > Hyphomonadaceae > UBA7672. The sequence goes on along the minus strand of DASZSI010000056.1, from coordinate 1,440 downwards.
GCAGAGGAGCGGCGCAGCTCGAACCAGGGCGGGCTTTTCGACGCCGAGCCGGTTCCGAAGGTACGGCTGCCGGATGCAAAGCCATGGGGCGAGTCCGAGCGGCTGGACAACGAACTGGCGAGCGTCGGCTTCTTCCTGAGCGGCCACCCGCTGGACGACCTGATGACCGGCGAAATGCGCACGCGCATTACGCTGGCGGCCGAGCGCGAGCAGATCGGTGCCGAGCGCCAGTTCCTCGACATGATCGGCGTGGTGCGCAGCCGGGTCGAGAAGCCGGCAAAAGCGGGCGGCAAATTCGCGATCGTCACGCTGTCAGATCCTTCGGGCGAGTACGAGCTGTTCGTGAACGACGAGCTTTTGCAGAACTCACGCGACATCCTTGAGGTGGGCGAGCGGGTGATGTGCCGCGTGCGGGTGCGTCGGGTGGACGAAGAGCTCCGCTTTTCGATGGATGGCGTGAAGAAGCTGTCGCAGGCGTCGATCGGATCGCACGAGGCGTTGCTGGTGCGGATCAGTTCCGACGCGCCGCTGGAGCATATCGCCCAGGTGATCAAAGGGCTTCAGAAAGGCCCTTCCCAGAGCGCCCGGGGCGAAATCCTGCTTGAGATTCCGGTAGAGGGGGACCGGGTGGTCACCATCGCGCTGGATGGCCGCTATCCCGTCGACTTCGGGGCGATGCAGGCCTTCAAATCCGTTCCGGGGGTCAGCCAGGTGCGGCCGGCGGCAGCCTAACCCCTGAATCCAGGGATATTTGGCGGCAGTGGCGGGGGTTGCCGCCTGTGGAAAGCCATGTATAACCCGCGCCATTCCGACACGCGGACCCATTCCGGTGCGGGCGCAAGCTCGTTCTGTCCGCGGCGGCCAACCGGATAAGGAGACTATCGTGGCGCTACCCGACTTTTCCATGCGTCAGCTTCTGGAAGCTGGCGTGCACTTCGGACACCAGGTTCATCGCTGGAACCCCAAAATGAAGGGGTTCATCTTCGGTGAGCGGTCCGGCATCCACATTCTCGATCTTTCGCAGACGGTTCCGCTGCTTCACCAAGCCTTGGTGAAAGTGCGCGACACGGCGGCCAAGGGCGGCCGCGTGCTGTTCGTCGGCACCAAGCGGCAGGCGGCCGAGGCCGTCGCCGAAGCGGCCGGCCGTTGCGCTCAATACTACATGAACGACCGCTGGCTGGGCGGCACGCTGACCAACTGGGCCACCGTGTCCGGTTCGATCAAGCGTCTGCGCGAACTCGACGAGACGATCGAGGCCGGCGAGGCTTCGGGTCTCACCAAGAAGGAGCTGCTGAAGCTCCAGCGCGAACAGGCCAAGCTGCAGCGCGTGCTGGGCGGCATCCGCAACATGGGCGGCCTGCCGGACCTGATGTTCGTGATCGACACCAACAAGGAGTCCATTGCGGTGAAAGAAGCCCGCAAGCTGGGCATCCCCGTGGT
>DASZSI010000055.1:0-12426 GCA_035548775.1 Hyphomonadaceae bacterium | reverse complement strand
AACAGGATGCAGGGTGTTGCAATGAACTCTACCTTGCGGGTGCGGGCAAGGCGGAGGAACCAGTCGACATCCTCGCCATGACGCGGATCGAAGAGACCAACCAGATCCAGCACGGACCGGCGGACAACCGTCGTTCCAACTTGCGGGAACCAGTCGCCCAGCATGGCGCGGATAAGCGCATCACCCTTGCCCGGGGATTCCGCCGGTGACGGAGGCGTGGTCGGGTTCAGGTTTTCGTCGGCATAGACGACCTGGCCAATGACGCCGAGAAGTTCGGGCTTCGCATCCAGCACCGCAAGATGCGGACGCACGGCGCCTGGCAGAAGAACGTCGTCATCGTCCAGGAAGGTGAAATATTCGGACGTCAGCGCCTTCATGGCGACGTTGCGCGCCTCGCCCGATCCTCCTTCGGATGTTTTCAGGTGAACGGCGCCGAACTCGGCCGCGACGGTGGCGGTTTCCGGTGCATGGCCATTGTCGCCGATGAGGATTTCGAAGGTGAGATCCGGACCTTCGAGCGCCCGTATGCTGGCCAGCGCCTGCCGCAGCATCTGCGGCCGGTTGTAGGTCGGCACGATCACCGACACCCGCCGAGGACGGGAAATCTGGGCGTCTTCTGACATTCCGTAGCCTACACTGGTTAATTGCCGCCGGAGCTATCGTCGCAGGAGCAAGCGATGTGCCAATTCAGCCCGGCTGCTCGCCCGCGATGCGGCGGTCCCTGCGGTTGGACGCCGCCGTTAGCCATCGCCGGACCGGAATGTCCCAGGCATAGTTTGCGATCCAGGCCAGCGCACCAGCCGCGATCGACACGACCGCCACCATCCAGACGCCGGGTAGCTGCACGCCGAAATGACTGAGGCCGAGCTGGATGATGCCAAGAAGCGGTACATGCAGCACATAGACGCCATAGGACAGGAGGCCCATGAGCGCGAAGATACGAGCCGACACGCCACTGACCTTCGACCTGGACGCGCTCGCCACCAGCAAGGGCATCGCGAAGAGGATGACCGCGACGTTGTACCAGGAGCGCCAGGCGTCGGGCACGGGCATGCCTATGATCACGACGTAGACGACGACAGCCACCCAAGGGGGAAGCGCCGGGATCCTGATCCTGTCGCGCAGGCGGAACAGGATGACGCCCATGAAAAAGCAGTAGAACAGGCGAACGAGGCCTGCATCGATATCGGGCCAGCGCCATCCGGCGCCCGGCAGGTGCAGCGGCACGATGGCTGCGACCAGGACGCCGAAGATCGCGACCAGCCAGACGAGCACGCGCGTGCTGAGCAGCGGCGCGAAGAAGCCGTAGACCGCGTTGACCACCAGTTCGTAGAACAGGCTGTAGGTGGGACCGTTGAGCGGAAAGAGATGCTGGAAGAAGCCCGGCGCGAGCGGAGGGCACGGCACGAACAGCAACGCGAATACCGAGGCCATGGCGACTGTGGGCCAGGTCACCAGGCCCCAGCCATGGATGGCGCCATAGAGCATGGTCGTCCCGCCGATCACCAGGCCGAGGAGATAGAGCGGGTAGAAGCGGATAAGCCGAAGCCTCATGAAGGAGACGCCCTGTCCTCCGCGCTTCAGCCGGTCATCATAGGCGAGGGCGAGCACGAACCCGCTGAGGACCCAGAAGAAGTCGACCGCCAGATACCGGCCCGGGCTCAGAGCCCGGATCGTGGCCGAGGCGACATGGTCGTTAATCACGCCGAACGCCGCTACGCCGCGCAATCCGTCGAGCACGAGCAACCGCGCATGCGACGGCTGCTTGTCATCGGCCGTGGCGGCCCGTGTCTTGCTGGGCGCTTCAGTCATCTTGCCTGTTCGCAAAGGTTGGCGCGGCTTTTCCTGCAACATCCGCGCCGCACCTCAGCTGGCCGTTAACCGCCTCCGCGGGCAGGATCGTCGGGCGGGAAACATTGGCAGCGAGCCATGTTACCCTCTATCAGTTCGGGCCGGATTCGATTCGAATTGCGGCAAATCGGGGAGTTTGGCCGGCGATGGCGACCAGTTCACTGCTCAAGGATCGCGCGCTTGTATCCGGCGGGTCCGGGTTCCTGGGGTCGCACCTGTGCGACCGGCTGCTGGGGCGCGGCCAGGAGGTGCTGTGCGTCGACAACCTGTTCACCGGGCAGAAGCGCAACGTCGCCCACCTGCACGACAATCCGCGGTTCGAGTTCCTGCGCCATGACGTGACGCTGCCGCTGTTCGTCGAAGTCGACCAGATCTGGAACCTCGCCTGCCCGGCCTCGCCGATCCACTACCAGCACGACCCGGTGCAGACCACCAAGACGTCAGTGCACGGCGCGATCAACATGCTAGGCTTGGCCAAACGCCTTGGCGCCAAAATCCTCCAGGCTTCGACCTCCGAAGTCTATGGCGATCCCAGCGTGCATCCGCAGACCGAGGACTATTGGGGCAATGTCAATCCGATCGGCACGCGCTCCTGCTATGACGAGGGCAAGCGCTGCGCCGAGACGCTGTTCTTCGACTATCACCGCCAGCACAGGCTGCGCATCAAGGTGATGCGGATCTTCAACACCTATGGCCCGCGCATGCACCCCCATGACGGACGCGTGGTGTCGAACTTCATCGTGCAGGCGCTCAAGGGCGAGGACATCACCATCTATGGTGACGGGATGCAGACGCGCTCGTTCTGCTATGTCGACGATCTCATCGAAGGCATGATCCGCCTGATGGACTCGGGCGATGATGTGACGGGCCCGATCAATATCGGCAACCCCGGCGAGTTCACCATGATCCAGCTCGCTGAGGCGGTGCTGCGGCTTACCGGCGGCAAGTCCAAGCTGGTTCGCATGCCCCTGCCGGCCGACGATCCCAAGCAGCGCCAGCCCGACATCACCCGCGCGCGCAACACCCTGGGCTGGGAGCCGAAGGTGCAGCTGGAAGACGGCCTCAAGGAAACCATCGCCTATTTCCGCGCCATCCTGGCGAGCTGAGACCGGCGGTCCGTTACGCAGCTATTAAGGCTCGCGCGCTAGCAAGGCGCGATGACCAGCCTTGTCGACAGTCGGAAACCTGAAGGCTTTGGCCGGTTCGCGGCGTTCGTCGCAACCGGCTCGCTGGCGGCCGCCACCAATCTTTTGGTCCGCTATCTGCTGAATTTCATGATGCCGTTCGAGGTGGCGGTGCTGCTGGCCTACATCGCCGGCATGGTCGTCGCCTTCGTGCTGTTCCAGCGCGTGATCTTCGGCAATCCCGGCACGCCTCTCAAGCGCCGCCTGGCGCGCTTCACGCAGGTCAATCTCCTCGGCATGGCGCTGGCCTGGATCGTCAGCACGGCGATGGCGCGCATCGTCCTTCCGGCCGCCAACTGGACCTTCCATCCTTTGGAGATTGCGCACCTGGTCGGGGTGGCCGCGCCCACCTTCTCCAGCTATCTCCTCCACCGGGGCTATACGTTCCGATAGGGACACCGGCCGGTAGGAGACTGCGTTGCGGCTTCCGCATTGCGACGAAATCCATCACTGGATGTTCACCTCGGCCCTGCCCTGGTGGGGCGCCAATGGACTTGACCGCGCGCACGGCGGCTATGTCGAGCAGATGACGATGGAGGGCAAGGATGCCGCCGCGCCGTTCAAGCGCACGCGCGTGACGGCCCGCCAGATCTACGCCTTTTCGCATGGCAAGATCCTGGGCTTCGAGGATGGCGAGAAGCTGGCGCGCCACGGCTTCGAATTCCTGACGGGCAAGTCATGGAACGGTCCGGACAAGGGCTTTGCCCGAAAGCTGACGCGCGAGGGCGGACCGCTCGATCCGACACCTGATCTTTATGACCATGCCTTTTGCCTCTTCGCTTTCGCCTGGTTCTATCGGGCGACAAAGGACCTGAGCGCGCGCGACTGGATGCACCGCACGCTCGATTTCATCGAGTTAAAAATGCGGGCGCCGCATCGAGAAGGCTTCCTCCACGAACTGCCCGCCAAGGGTTTCCGCCAGCAGAACCCGCACATGCACCTTACCGAGGCCAGCCTCGCCTGTTTCGAGGCGACGGGAGAGGCGCGCTTTTCGACACTGGCCAGGGAATTAATCGACCTCTTTTCCACGCGCTTCTTCGACCTTTCGTCGCAGACGCTGGCCGAGTACTTCACTGACGACCTCAAGCGCGCGCCCGGCGATGAAGGCCGCATCGTCGAGCCCGGCCACCAGTTCGAATGGGCCTGGATCCTCAATTCGGCTCGCAAGACGCTGGGCCTTGATGTCGCCTCGCAAATCCGCGCGCTCTTCAGGTTTGCCGAAAGCCGCGGCGTCGACGCAGCCGGCGCAACCGTGAACCAGCTTCGCGACGACGGCGCCGTGCTCGATGGCGGGTCACGCACCTGGCCCAACTGCGAACGGATCAAGGCGGCAATCGCGCTTTGGGAGCTCGACGGCGTCGATCCGGCAACGCCCGTGCGATCCGCGGCAGGCCTGCTGCTGGACCGCTACCTGGCTCACCATCCATCCGGCACTTGGATAGATGCATTCGATGACAAGGGCGCGCCGACGGTCAGCACCGTTCCGGCATCGACACTTTATCATGTCTTCCTCGCCTTCTCCGAGGTCGTGCGGGTCAGCGGCGCGCCGCAAAGGCCGGGCAAGGCGTGATTGCTGCCAATTGATGCAACTCCGCCGTTGCGCGGACGCACAACCAAGCTAGGCTCAGCGCTCTGGGTTTGGGGCTTACAGCATGACAACGCCCGAATCTGCGCGAGTGATCGACTATCTTGTCGGCGCGATGATCGCGGCTTGCCGCGACAAATCCGGGCTAACCCTTAAGCAGCTCGCGGCAAAGTCGGGCGTGTCCGCCACCAACCTCAAGATCTATGAGTCTGGCGCCGACCGGATACCGGCAAGTTCCCTGCTCAAAGTCGCCCAGGCGCTCGACACTCCGATCAGCTTCTTCTTCAGCGCCATCGACATCGCCGACTGCGCTGGACTGTCCGGCTCCAACTCGGAATCGATCGGCCCGATGGAATGCGCCCGTGTCATCCAAGTGTTCAGCCAGTTCCGCTCGGCCGAGGCGTTCGACGCCGCCATCTCGATGGTGCGCTCCATGGTCGTCCTCGAGGACGCGCTGCGCGGGCGCGAGATCAACCCGGCCGAGATCAGTTCGCCAGGCGGCGCCTGACCTCGTCGGCGATCGCCAACGACGAGGTAAGCCCCGGCGATTCGATCCCCAGCAGGTTCACCAGACCTTCAATGCCATGCACTTCGGGACCCGCGATGTGGAAATCGGCGGCGGGCTCGCCGGGACCTGAAAGCTTGGGGCGGCAGCCGGAATAATCCGCGGTGATCGCGCCATCGGGCAGGCCAGGCCAGTAGCGGCGAACCGCTTCATAGAAGGAGTCCGAGCGGCGCGGGTCGACGGCGTAGTCCACCCGGCCAGGATCATTGGTCTTGAGCCATTCGACATCCGGCCCGAAGCGCATGCGGCCGGCAAGGTCCAGCGTCACGTGCACGCCGAGACCTCCCTCCACCGGCGCGGGATAGATGAGGCGGCTGAAGGCGGGTCTGCCGACGCAGCCAAAATAGTTGCCCTTCGCCAGCACCAGTTTTGGGATCCTGTCCGCCGGATAGCCCTCGATAGCGTGCGTCACGGCATGAGCGCCGAGGCCCGCCGAGTTGACCAGCCGCCGGCAGGTGATGGTCGCGGGATGAGCTCCACCCGTCGTCACATTGAAGCCGCCGCCTGTGATTGGCTCGACCCGCACGACCGGCGTCTCGAAAGCCAGCATGCCGCCATGATCCTCGATCTCGCCCTGCAGCGCGAGCATGTAGGCGTGGCTGTCGATGATGCCGGTCTCCGGCGACCACATCGCGGCCGTGCAATAGAGGTTGGGCTCCCACGCCATCGCCTGCTTGCCGGAGATCAGCTCCATGTTCTCGACGCCGTTCTTCTGGCCGGTCGCGAAGATGCCTTCGATCTTCTTGGTCTCGGTGTCGGAGGTCGCGACGATCAGCTTGCCGCGCTTCTGATAGGGAACCTTGTGGGAATTCAGAAAGGCATAGAGCTTCCGCCTGCCCTCCACGCACATCCGGTGGCGCAGGCTGCCGGTCGGATAGTACATGCCGGCGTGGATCACCTCGGAATTGCGCGAGGACGTGCCTGTGCCGATCCCGTCCATCGCCTCGAGCACAAGCGTTTCACGGCCGGACCGGGCGAACCCGGCCGCCACCGCAAGGCCCACAGCGCCTGCGCCGATGACGACGACATCAACGTCCATTTACCAAGCGCTCCCGAGACGCTTCCCCGTTAAGCAGGAAGAGCGCCACGCGAATATACTGGCCGCCGGTAACCGGCTGGCAAACTGCATTGCGCATAATTATCTGAGAAAGGTCCTCCTCGGGGCGCAGACCCTGCATTGAGGGGGCGTGGCTTGGATGCTAGCTGAGCCGCAAGGACACGCAGGCGAATGGCCGAATTCAACAACCTCTATGCGCACGGATTTGTGCGGGTCGCCGCGGCGAGCCCGCGTGTGCAGCTTGCCGACCCCGCCGCCAATGCGCGCGAGACGATCGAGCTGGCGCGCCAGGCAGATTCGAAAGGCGCCGTGCTGGCCGTGTTCCCGGAGCTCGGCATTTCCGGCTACACGCTCGATGACCTGCACATGCAGTCGACGCTGCTGACGTCCGTGCGCGAGGCGATCGGGAAAATTCGCGAGGCCTCCAAATCCCTGACGCCGGTGATCCTGGTCGGCGCGCCGATCCGGGTGGGTGCATCCATCCATGGCTGCGCCGTGGTGATCCACCGCGGAACCATCCTCGGTGTTGTGCCGAAGACCTACCTGCCGAATTATCGCGAGTACTATGAAAAGCGTCAGTTCGCGATGGCGAGCGACGCCATGGTCGACGAGATCGAACTGGACGGAATGCGTGCGCCCTTCGGGACCGACCTTGTCTTCGAAGCCACCGACATTCCGGAATTCGTCCTCGGCGTCGAGATTTGCGAAGACCTCTGGGCGCCGATTCCGCCCTCGACCTATGCGGCGCTGGCCGGCGCAACGGTGATCGCCAACCTCTCCGCGTCCAACATCACCATCGGCAAGGCGGCCGAGCGCGACATGCTCTGCATCTCGCAGTCGGCGCGGGCTGAGTGCGGCTATATCTACGCCGCCGCCGGCTATGGCGAATCCACCACCGACACGGCGTGGGACGGGCAGCTCAGCATCTATGAACTCGGCTCGACGATCGCCCAGTCCGAGCGCTTCCCCGACCAATCCCATTTGATGACCGCCGACCTCGACGTCGGCCGCATCGTGCAGGACCGCATCCGCAACGGCACTTTCCGCGACACAGCCCGCAATCACTGGCGCCGCATGCGCCGCCGCCGCATCAGCTTCACCGCCGCGCCCGAGCGCGACGCCGCCCTGCCGCTGTCCCGTAAGATCGACCGCTTCCCCTTTGTGCCGGACGACGAAGCGCTGCTCGATCAGGATTGCTTCGAGGCCTACAACATCCAGGTCCAGGGCTTGCGCCGCCGGCTGGAAGCCTCGCACGTGAAGAAGGCCGTGATCGGCGTCTCGGGCGGGCTCGACTCCACGCAAGCCCTGCTGGTCGCCTGCCGCGCCTTCGACCTGATGAAGCGTCCGCGCACGGACATCATCGGCGTCACCATGCCGGGCTTTGCGACTTCCGACTCAACGAAATCGAGCGCCCATGCGCTGATGAAGGAACTCGGCATCGACGCGCGCGAGATCGACATCAAGCCGATGGCGAAGCAGATGCTGGCCGACCTCAAGCATCCCTTCGCCGAAGGCAAAAAGGTCTACGACATCACGTTCGAGAACGTGCAGGCGGGCCTGCGCACCGACTACCTCTTCCGTCTCGCCAACCAGGAAGGCGGCATGGTGGTTGGCACGGGCGACCTTTCCGAGCTCGCACTCGGCTGGTGCACCTATGGCGTCGGCGACCACATGAGCCACTATAACGTCAACGCCTCGGTGGCGAAGACGCTGATCCAGCATCTTATCCGCTGGAGCGCCGAGAGCGGCATCTACTCAAAAGGCGCAGCCAAAGTGATGCGTGACATTCTCGCGACCACCATTTCGCCCGAGCTGGTGCCGGCCGACGAGAAAGGCGCAATCCAGTCGACCGAGGCGGCGATCGGCCCCTACAACCTGCACGACTTCTTCCTCAACCAGACGATCCGCTGGGGCGCCTCGCCCTCCAAAATCGCCTTCCTCGCGCACGCCGCGTGGGGCGACAGAAACTCCGGCGACTGGCCTGCACACACTGCGGACAAAGACCGCGTCGCTTACGATCTCAGGACGATCGTCAAATGGCTCGAAGTGTTCACGAAGCGGTTTTTCGAAACGACCCAGTTCAAGCGCTCGGTCGCCCCCAACGGCCCGAAGGTCACATCTGGCGGCGCCCTCTCCCCCCGCGGCGATTGGCGCATGCCCAGCGATTCCAGCCCGACCCCCTGGCTTGAGGAAATCGCAAGGCTCAAGGCGCAGCTGGGCCTCAAGGCCTGACAGCCCTCAAAGCTTGCCTTTTCACCCTGTTTCCGTCATGGAGGCCGGACCTGAAGCCGGTACGCACCCGTAGCTCAGCTGGATAGAGCGCTGCCCTCCGAAGGCAGAGGTCACAGATTCGAATTCTGTCGGGTGCGCCAGCCTTTCCAGCACTTCCAAAACGATCGGCTTTCCCGCCAAACTGATTTGTATCATGGACGCCGCCTTCGCGGCGAAGCTTGCGCCAATCGCACAACCTGGCAGCGTTGACGCTTGTTCGGTGCATAAGCTATCGGATTCCTGAGGCTGACGCAGGCCGCCGAGTCGGGGCAGTGGCGGCGGGGAACGCTCGTTCAAATGGTCTTGCCGCCTTCCAGCGCCATCGAACGCGCCCGATCCCTTGCGGTCCGCATCGCCGGCCAGCCGACCTGGGTTTTCGCGATTGCGGCCGCGATCTACCTCGCACTTTGCTTCGCCGCCTTCTTCGTCTTCCGGCCGACCACGGTTCTCTATTTCACCGACTATTGGGAGCACCGCGCCTTCGTCGAGGAGGTTATCCGGCACGGAACCAATCTCAGCGATCCGATCTATGGCGAGGCGGCGTCATCGCGGCAATTCACGCCCTGGATACTGGTGCTCGGATATCTCTGCCGGCTTACGGGCATCAGTTCGGACCAGGCGCTCGCGGTCGGCGCCATGCTGGTCTCGCTGCTGTTTGTGGGCGGCGTCTTCGACTTCGCCCGCACTTATTTTCGCAAACCCTGGGCGCCCGTTCTCCTGTTCGTCGTGCTCACCTGCTTCTGGGGACCTCCAGGGCTGTTGTGGACGGGCTTTTATGCGCTCCGCTCCCAGCTGCACAGCAACTATTATCCCGCCGAGCTGGTGTTCGCGCTGACATTTCTTGCGTGGGCGCAAATGGTCAGATTGCTGCAGGCCAGGAGCTTCCGCGTCCCCAACGCGATCCTGTTCGCGGGCATCGTCGCGTTCAGCTTCCTCGCGCATCCCCTCAATGCAGGGTTCCTGATCGCGGGCTCGGCGGGGCTCGCCGTGTTCGAGCCGAAGGTCTCGCTGATGCGCCGGGCCAGCGTGCTGCTCGTGCTGGCCGCAGCCATTCTCCTCGCCGCGCTATGGCCCTATTTCAATCTCATCGACCTCGCCGGTCGCGGCGTAAAAGGCGCCGACAACTTCAACAACTATCCCTTCTTCTTCCATTCGAAATTCGTGATCAGGGAGACGTGGCCGGCGCTGCTGGGGGCGTTCACGATCCCCTGGCTGGTGCGTGATCGGAACTCAATTTTCCTGGTCGCGGCGTTCGTTGCGATTCTCGCCGCCTATGTCGGGGGCGGCATCATCGACATGCCGGTCTCCCACCGCTTCCTCGCCTATGTCGTGCTCGCTCTGCAGTTGATGATCGTCTACCTCGTCCTCAACTTCGATCGCTGGCAGGCAGTTGCGCGGCTCACCGTGCCGACGCGCAGGATCGTCCAGGGCGGCGGCGCCTCCCTGGTTCTGATTCTGATCATCGCCCACCTCGCCTTCTCGATCGAACAGTTTGTCCGCCCCTGGGCGCGCGCTGACCTTGTTTCGCCCGTCGAGCCCGTGGCCGAGCAGACTCATGCAATCGCGCAGGCCCTGCCGCCGGGCGCACGTGTGATGGCGTTCTCCGACGCCTCATTGGTGCTGCCGTCTTTCGGCGTGCACGTCGTGGCGTTCTGCCGCCCCATGGTGCTGAGCCCGACGGACCACCAGCGTCAGATCGACTATTATCGTTTCTTCACTCCCGGCGTTTCCACCGAAGAACGCAAGCAGCTTGCAGCCCGCTGGGGCGCAACGCATGTGGCCTATCTCGATTTCCAGCTTTCGCCGAAGCTCGCGGCAGAGCTCGCCCCCCTTGGCCCGGTCGCCATCACCGTGGGGCCATGGAGAGTCATCGTCCTGAAATAGCGTGGCTTATGCCTCGCCGAACTCCCCGGCCACCAGCCGGTCTCGCAGCACGAATTTCTGGATCTTGCCGGAGCCGGTGAGCGGCCAGTCCTTCACCTCGATCCACCGGGCCGGCGTTTTCTGCGGAGCGACATGCTGGCGGCAATGCGCAACCAGCGCCGCGCGATCAAGTTTGGCGCCGGCGTTGAGACGCAGGAAGCAGACGACGATCTCGCCCCAGCGTTCGTCGGGCGCGCCGACCACGGCCACCTCCGCGACGTCGGGATGTTCCAACAGGATGTTCTCGATCTCGGCGGGGAAGAGGTTCTCGCCGCCACGGATGATCATCTCCTTCACCCGGCCGGTGATGCGCACATAGCCGCGCGCATCCATCGTGCCGAGGTCGCCCGTATGCAGCCAGCCTTCGGCGTCGATCGTCCGAGCAGTGGCCTCCGGATTGTCGTTATATCCCAGCATGTTGCAGTAGCCGCGCGAACAGATCTCGCCCTGCCCGCCGATCGGCATTACGGTGTTGTCGTGCGGATTGCGGATGGAAATCTCGATCTGCGGCAGGGCCTGACCCACGGTCTCGCAGATATCCTCGAGCGCATCGTCATCGCGGGTCTGGGTGAGAACGGGCGAGGTTTCGGTCTGGCCATAGACCGTGCCGAAGCCGCAGCCGAATGCGGCCCGCACCCGGCGCACAAGTTCCGGCGGCACCATCGATCCGCCCGATCCGCAATTGCGGACCGACGAAAGATCGCGCGGGCGCGCCGCCTGCGCCTCCAGCATCGCGATCAGCATGGTGGGCACGCCGGAGATGCCCTCCACCTTTTCCGCCTCGATGATGTCGAGCATCCGGTTCGGATCGAACATCTTCGCGATAATGTGCCGCAATCCCAGCTGCACGGCGCCGAGCGTAGCGATGGCGCAGCCGGAGGTGTGGAACATCGGCATCTGGTTGAGGATCGCCTCGCCTTCCGTGGCCTTGCGGCGCTTGGCGATCATACGGGCATTGTTGGTGAGACCGCGATGATGCAGCACCGCGCCTTTCGGAAAGCCCGTCGTGCCCGAGGTGTACTGCACCTGCGCCGCATCGCCCGGCTTCACGTTCGGCAGGTCGTTCTTGGCGCCTTCGCCCCGGTAGACCGCCGTACGATCTTCGAGATCGACCACTTCGCGGATCGTCGGAATGCCGGGCGTGACTTCCGCCGCGATCTCCCACATCGGATTGCCGCGATACTCCCTCGTCAAAAAGAGTCCGACCGAGCGCGACTGCTCCAGCACGAATTTCAGCTCGCGGGGCCGATAGGCCGGGTTTGCCGTAACGAGCGTCAGACCCGCGAACGCCGCCGCGAACTCGATGATCACCCATTCGGGAATATTCGGCGCCCAGACGCAGATGCGCTCGCCCGGCCGGTAGCGGGTGAGCAGGGCATGGGCGAGCGCCTCCGACTCCTTCAGAAGCTGGCCATAGGTCCAACGCCGGCCGAGCTGGCCTGCCATGTCTGCCTCGATCAGCGCCTCTGCGTCCGGCGTCCGGGCCGCCCGCTCGCGAAGTACGCCCCCGACTGTGGTTTCGAGGATCACGTCGTCCGTCTGCGCCGGAAAATAGGATTCTCGCAGGTCCACCTTATACATGCGCGCCCTCCCCCAGCTTGTTGGCCGGGCTTTTTGAAGGACGGTATCGAGGGCCGTCGCCGGGTCAATGCACGGCGCCGTCGCGGGCCGTGAAGCCTGATTTCGGAAGGTGACGCTGGCGGCGCGATCTGCCATGAAGGCCGGCATGTCCATCAAGCGAACCCTGCTCGCCTTGGCCCTCGTGGCGTTTGCCGCTGCTTGCGGGGATAAGCCGTCGGCCGGCGACCCGGCCCCCGCGCCCGCCCCGGCCCAGGCGGCCGCGAAGGGCCCCGGCCTCTGGCGCATCGGCGATGCAGACACCACGATCTATCTGTTCGGCACGGTGCACGTCCTGCCGCCCGACCTGAACTGGCGCACGACGGCCGTCGACAAGGCGCTGGGCAACGCCAAGGCCGTCTACTTCGAAACC
>DASZSI010000054.1:0-5551 GCA_035548775.1 Hyphomonadaceae bacterium | reverse complement strand
CGCCATGCCGCACAAGCGCAACCCCGTGCTGACGGAAAACCTCACCGGTCTCGCGCGCCTTGTGCGCTCCGCCGTCATCCCCGCGCTGGAGAACGTCGCGCTGTGGCACGAGCGGGACATCTCGCATTCATCTGTCGAACGCGGCATCGGCCCGGACGCCACGATCCACCTCGACTTCGCGCTCAACCGCCTCGCCGGGGTGATCGACCAGCTGCTGATCTATCCCGACAACATGAAGGCCAACCTCGAAAAGCTCGGCGGCCTGCACAACTCCCAACGCGTGCTGCTTGCGCTGGTGGAGAAAGGCGCGAGCCGCGAGGACGCCTATCGTCTGGTCCAGCGCAACGCGATGAAGGTCTGGAAAGACGCCAACCGCAAGGAAGGCGACTTCCTGCGCAACCTCGAAGCCGATCCGGACGTCGCCAAGCTGCTGTCGAAGAAGGAACTCTCCGGCTTCTTCGATCTCGACTATCACTTTAAGGCGGTCGACGTGATCTTCGATCGCGTGTTCGGGAAGGCATAAGGAAAGAGCCGGACTCCAAAGTCCGGCTCTTCTCCCAACTCAGGGCGGACTTCATCCCCTCATGTCGTTCCGGAAGTCGCGGTTGATGTCATCCAGCTGCGCCTGGATAATCTGCTCGTCGCGATAATTCAGGCCGCCATTGCGATGCGGCATCCGCGCTTCGCGCGATTCAACATTGCGAATGTCGTCAAGCAGGTTGTCCGCTTCGCGGTGCGAGATACGGCGATCGTCTTCGGCGCGCCGGACGCGGTCACGCAGCCATTCGGCGCGGTTGCGGGCGTCGCGCGGCGCATCGCGCCAGTAGTCGTTGTTGGCATACACCGGCGCGGGGGCGGGCGCGGCAACCGCGACCCAGCGATTGCCCGGATCGTAATAGCCGTTCACGTAAGGCGGCACCCAACGGCCATTGCCGTCGTAATAGCCCTGACGCATGTCGGCCGTCGCGACGACCCATACGCCGTTGTTGTCATAGTATCCGTTGGGCGTGCCGTCATACCATCGGCCATTGCGGTCATAGTACCCGCGCGCCACATCGCGGCTCACCGGGTTGGCGTGCCAGGCCCCGCCATTGTCGTAATAGCCATAGGCATGCGCGCAATCGACCGTCGTGGACGATTTGCCGACCTGGTTGCCGATGATCGCGCCGGCAATGCCGCCCACGATCGTGCCGGTGTCTTTATGGCCGTGCGCTGACAGAGCCGAACCGAGGGCTGCGCCGCCGATCGCGCCGACGACGGTCCCGGCGACCTGGTTGTTGTGTTGCTCGCACGCCTGCACCTGGGCGGATGCGGACGGCGCCAACGCGGGCGAAAGGGCTATGACGGAAACGGCTGCGATAATCGCGGAGCGCATGGGGATTGGCCTCCTGCTAGAGCGGAATGATTGCGCTGACTCAACTCGCCAAATGTAGGGATGGTTCCGGCGGCTTGCCGTAGGTTTCATGCCAGTTTCATCTGCATTTCATGGTGGTTACCGGAACCAAAAAGAAAAGGGCCGGACCCCGCAGGGTCCGGCCCGGACAGTGATGGTGGAGTCGCAGGCGCGAAGGGGAACACGCCGCGGCTCGGACCGAATTTCCTCACGGCATCCTGGGACGAAGGATTCACCCGGTCTGGAACGGGCGAGGGCGCGAGAAGCTTCGGTCGGGGGCCAGACCGGCCCTGGCCGATCTTCAAATGAAAGTCTGACCGCGATCCTTTAAGAAAGGTCGCCGCGCGCGTGATGCTGTTTCACAAACCGTATTCACCATGCCGTTCCGCGCCCTGGCTCAGCTTGAGACAGTCGCTCAAAAATCGCCGCCGATTGCCAACAAATTGTTGGCGGACGGCGCGTCGCCTTGGTGAACACACGCGAGCTGGCCTTCAGCGACAACGGCCTTCGGGCGTCGCCGGCTTGAGAAAACTTGAGCGGTCGATCTTGCGCGCGTCGCCCACGGGACGGCGCTCATTGTCGAGATAGCCCACAATGCTGCGGACGATGGTGCGGTGGGATTTCTTCCTGGCGTCGGAAGCCGAAACCTGCTGTGCCGCCTTCGCCGTGGTATGCACGACGCAGCCTTCCGGCGACAGAACCGCAAGGTCGGCAGGATCGCCAGGTTTCTTCGCCGGCGTCACCGCGACGATCGCGCGGGTATAGGCCTTCGCGATCTGCGCCTTGGGGATCAAGGCGTCGCGCGCCTTCTGGTCCTCATAATAGAGCAGCGCACAGACATAGCCGTCGGGCGCCGGCGTCCCGCAGAATTTCGGATCAGCTAGGGTGCGCGTGATCTGTTCCGCCGAGAGGCCATCACCTGGCTGCACGCTGGTCGGCGGCTGCGCGATTGCGGCGTCGGTGCAGGCGAGGGCGATCAGGGAGAGACGGAGTTTCATCGGCGCGAGTCGGTTGGTGTCCGACGGGGATTCTCCGTCAATCCCGTCGCGCGGCCAACAGAGATTCTCGCGACACAGCCTTCGGCCTTGCCCGAGAATGACTCATCCAATCCGCCTGAAGACTGCTCTACCGCTTCTCGGCTTTGATCTGCTCGATCGCGGTGGTCATCAGTTCCGACATCTGACGGTGTAGCTGATGATCGGTGACCTGGACGCCGGCCTTGTCGAAATCGCCGCGAACCTTCCGGAAAACGTCTTCGTCGCCCGGCGCCTCGAAATCAGCCTTCACGACCGTCGCGGCATAGGTGGAGGCGGCTTCGCCGGTTTTCCCCAGGAGTTCGGCAGCCCACAGGCCTAACAGCTTGTTTCGGCGGGCATTGGCCTTGAAGCGTAGCTCCTGATCCAGGGCGAACTTGCCTTCCGCGGCCCGTTCCCGCTTGTCGAACTCGCTCAATTTCCGTCTCCCTCAGCTGGCCGCAGGTTTCACCGGGCCGTCCAAGGGGTGATATAGCCTCGGCTCGGGCCAATTGCATCCCCGGTTGGACAGGATCGGATGGGGATGCGTCCTTGAATCGCATCGAGATTTGTCGATTTCGGAAAGGTGCGTTCGAATGAACGCCTCCACCGGGGAGACGGGCCGGATTGGATGCTATAGGAAGGCCGGTCCGGACCATGAGTCGGACGGCGGACCGGAAAACGGACACGCCGGCTGGGAGACTATCGATGGCCAAGCGCCGCAAGATCTACGAAGGCAAGGCGAAAATCCTGTACGAGGGGCCCGAGCCGGGCACCCTGATCCAGTATTTCAAGGACGACGCCACCGCCTTCAACAACGAAAAGCGCGCCGTGCTGGACGGCAAGGGCGTTCTCAACAACCGCATCTCCGAATTCGTGATGACGCAGTTGAATGCGATCGGCCTGCCGACGCACTTCCTCAAGCGCATCAACATGCGCGAACAGCTGATCCGCGAGGTCGAGATCATCCCGCTGGAGGTCATCTGCCGGAACATTGCCGCCGGTTCCATCGCCAAGCGCCTCGGCATCGAGGAAGGCGTGCAGCTCCCGCGCTCGATCATCGAATTCTGCTACAAGAAGGACGAGCTGGGCGATCCGCTGGTCTCGGAAGAACACATCACGGCTTTCAACTGGGCGACCAACCAGGAGATCGACGACATCATCGCGATGACGCTCCGGATCAACGATTTCCTGACCGGCCTGTTCGCCGGCGTCGGCATCAAGCTGGTCGACTTCAAAGTGGAATACGGCCGCCTGTTCGAAGGCGACATGGTGCGCACGGTGCTGGCCGACGAGATCAGCCCGGACTCGTGCCGGCTGTGGGACATGGCCACCAACGAAAAGCTCGACAAGGACCGCTTCCGCCGGGACCTTGGCGGCGTGACGGACGCCTATGCCGAAGTTGCGCGCCGCCTGGGCATCATCAAGGACAAGGCCGGCGCCGAGATCCTGTCGTTCAACGGCAAGTAGGCTGGCGTTCGCCCCCTTGGGACTGGGGAGGGAAGAATGGGGTTGCAGGTTATCGGCGCAGGCTTCGGCCGCACCGGCACGATGTCGCTCAAGATTGCGCTGGAGATGCTGGGCTATGTGAAGTGCCACCACATGGTGGAGGTGCTAAGCAGCGATAGCCAGGCCGTGATGTGGCGCGACATCGGCGAGGGCAAGCAGACTGACTGGGACAAGGTGTTTGACGGCTTTGCAGCGTGCGTCGATTTCCCGGCCTGCGTCGTCTACAAGGAACTGGCTGACAAATATCCCGATGCGAAAGTGATCCTCACCATCCGCTCGACCGAGAGCTGGTGGACCAGCGCTTCGCAGACGATTTTCGCAATCGGGAAGGCGATGCCGGGATGGATGAAGGCGTTGCTTCCCCGGATTCGCAACATCTTCGCCATGCATGAAGCGTTGCTGGACCGGCGCATGTTCGGGGGCAAGATGCGCGACGAGTCTGCGGCCAAGGCGGTCTATGAGCGCCACAATGCCGATGTGCAAAAGGTCATCCCGGCCAACCGTCTGCTGGTCTACGAGGTGAAGCAGGGGTGGGACCCTCTCTGCGCTTTTCTAGGCAAGCCGGTTCCGGACAAACCTTTTCCGAACGTCAACGACATGGAAGAGTTCAAGGCCCGCATACGAATGCTGCGGATCATCAACTGGGCTGTGCCGGTTGGCCTTCTGATCGTGCTTGGGCTGGCCGGGTGGGGATATGTGGCATTGACCTCGGGCCATCCCCCGACCTAGTTGGCCCTACCGCGCCAGGGAGCGAGTCGCATGAAAGCCGTCGTCCACGTGTCGCTGAAAGCCGGCGTGCTCGATCCGCAGGGCAAGGCTGTGGGCGATGCGCTCGGCCGGCTGGGCTTCGGCGAGGTCGGCGGCGTGCGCTGCGGCAAGACCATCGAACTCGAACTGAAAGACGGCCTCTCGAAATCCGACGCTGAAAAGCGTGTGAAGGAGATGTGCGAGAAGCTGCTCGCGAACACCGTGGTGGAGCGCTACTCGATCGAGATCGCCTAGGCCGGCTTCTTCGCTACAACGAACAGCACGATGCCTTTGGCGTGCGACCATTCCTGGTCGATCGTGAAGCCCGCATCAGTGATGGACTTCCTCAACCCGTTCGGCGTGAGGAAGCGCAACAGCGGCGCATATCCCAGCACACGCGCAGGCGGGATCATCAGCCTCAGGAACCACAGCCGACCCACGCCAAAGCACGGTGTGCTTGAAATGAAATAGCCGCCGGGGCGAAGCATGTCCTTCACCCGCCGGATCGTAGCGGCCGGGTCCTTGAGAAGATGAAGGATGTTGAGCCCCAGCACTGCGTCATAGCTTCCCGCCGGCGGATTGATGTCGCCGATCGCCGCAGCACGGAAGGTGATGTTGGAGATATTGGCCGCCGCGGCTTTTGCCTTGGCGATCTCGATCATCTTCTCCGACACGTCATAGGCATCGATGTGCTTTACATGGGGCGCATGCAGGATCGCCGTTGATCCCGTGCCGCAGCCAAATTCCATCACCGACATGTCCGGTCGGAAATAGGTCCGCGTGATCTCCAGCTTCTTCTGGTAGGAAGCCTCATCCCGGATGGGCCGCTTGGCATAGCCCTCGGCCTGCCGATCCCAGAAGCTCTCTTTAGCCGTCATGCCGCGACCCC
>DASZSI010000053.1:0-4442 GCA_035548775.1 Hyphomonadaceae bacterium | reverse complement strand
AACTTCATGCCCAAGAACCGCGAAGCGATGATGCCGGTGCCGTAGACCTGCGCCGTTACGTAAGTGAACGAGCAGCAGACCAGCACGATCACCGCAATCAAGCGAGCGAAGTTGCCGCCGAAGCGGAACGCCATGAAGTCCGGAACGGTGTAGGCGCCGAACTTGCGCAGGTAGGGGCCGATGAGGATCGACACCAGCACGAAACCGCCGGTCCAGCCCAGCACCCAGGTCAGCCCGTCATAGCCGAGCAGGAATAGCGAGCCGGCCATGCCGACGAAGGAGGCTGCCGACATCCAGTCGGCGCCGGTCGCCATGCCGTTGTAGAACGCCGGCACGCGCCTGCCGGCAACGTAGTATTCGGACACTTGCGCCGTCCGGGTCATCACGCCGATGACGGCGTAGACCGCCAGGGTGAAGAACACAAACAAGTAGCCGAGAATCCGGTTGGGCACGCCTACTTGTTCGAGGATCGCGAGAAAGATGATAAAGCCGACGAAGCCGCCGGTGTAAGTGCCGTACATCCGTCCGAGATTTTTGATGAAATCCGAACTGCCGGCTGTTTGCGTTGTCATGTGCGTCCCCCTCAGTCTTCTTCAGCGAAGCCGTGGTCGCGGTCGATCTTGTCCTGCTGCTTGGCGAACATGAACAGCATGACCACGAACACGATCAGCGAGCCCTGCGCGGCCATGTAGAAGCCGAGCGGGAAGCCGAGGATCGGGATTTTGATGGCGTTCAGCGGAACGACGAAGAAGTGGATGATGTAGCCGAAGAACAGCCACACCCCGAGATGCTTGAGCATTAGATTGCGCGTCGCATCCCAATGGGCTTCGGTTTTGTCTGACATGGGCGTTGCCTTTCCGTCCCTGAAATGATCCGGGCCGCGGTTAGCGGCCGGGAGCTCCTTGCGGGAGGCCGAGGCTTGGAAAAAAAACGGCACCCCCAAGTTGCCGTGTCGGCTCGGTCTTGCCGCCGAGTCCGCTTAATGAACAAAGCGTAACATCGCATAAGATGGAAAATGCTATAGACTTTAGGATTAAGTGCGGTGCAAAACCATTGAACAAACAGGATAATTACTGAGTAATCTGTCGCTGCTTTTTGACGCAGATGTATTGGTGCGGTGCACCATGAAGTGGCAGCAACCATCGCCAACAAGCCACGGCGGGTGTATTCGATGTACGGAACCGGCGGCGGCCCTTCCGCGCCGGCCTGACGATGAAAGGCTTTCCGGTTGAGTGAAGCTTTGCAGTACCGGCTGTTGATTGCCGACGATCATCCCTTATTTCGCGGTGCCTTGCGCGAGGCCGTTTCCGGACTTCTGGAACGGGTCGAAATAGCCGAAGCCGGCACGTTCGACGACGTGGTCGCCTTCCTTGAGCGCAACGCCGATGTCGATCTCATCCTGCTCGATCTCACGATGCCCGGCGCGCGGGGCTTCTCCGGCCTGATGTACCTGCGCGCGCAGTACCCGGGCGTTCCGGTGGTCGTGGTTTCGGCCAATGACGATCCGGCCACCATCCGCCGCTGCATGGAATTCGGTGCATCCGGATTCATCCCGAAAACGCTCGGCGTCGAAGATATGCGCGCGGCGATCTCGCGCATTCTCGGCGGCGGCGTATGGACGCCGCCCGATGTCGACTTGTCGACCGGTTCCGATGCCGAGGCGGCCGAATTGATGTCGCGCATGGCCACGCTCACGCCACAGCAGGTGCGCGTGCTGATGATGCTGTCGGAAGGGCTGCTCAACAAGCAGATCGCCTTCCAACTCGGCGTGTCGGAAGCGACCGTGAAGGCGCATGTCTCGGCCATTCTGCAAAAACTCGGCGTCGAAAGCCGCACGCAGGCCGTAATCGCCGCCGCCAAGATCGAAGCTGGCCAGTGGCCGCAGGGCACGGCAACGGCGGAGGGGTAGCTTCTTGTCGTCCCCGCGCAAGCGGGGAGGTGGATTCACACTCGAAGTGCAACACCTTTGAGAAGGCCTCGGCTGGGGTTCTCCAGTCAAGGCACTTTCGCGGGGTGTTGTTGTAGGCGGCAACGAGAGCCTGGAAGCGGTTTTCAGACAGGCTGGCCAAGTCGGTCTTGCGGGGGATGAAGCGGCGCATGCGGCCGATGGCATTCTCGATGCCGCCCTTCTGCCACGGCGCGTAAGGGTCGCAGAAGAAGGTCTCGATGGCGAGCCGGTGCAACCTTCGATGGCGCGCGAACTCGGTGCCGTTGTCGAAGGTGACGCTGCGGCGCAGGCGCGGCGGCAGCTTGGCAAAGAGCGCGGCCAGATGACGGGCGATCGGCTCGGCCATCTTGTTGGCCGGCCGCATGGCGATGAGCAGGCGGGATTGTCGCTCATGCACGGTGAGGATGGCCTGGCCGTATTTGGAGAACAGCATCAGGTCGGCTTCCCAGTGGCCGGGCGTCTTGCGGTCGGCGGCGTCGGGAGGGCGTTCGGACAAGGGAACACGGGCTTCGATGAAGCTTGCCGAGGAGCCGCCTTTGCGGCCGCGGCAGCCGCGCTTGCTCTTGGCCCGCGGCAGATAGCGACGCCAGCGATAGTCCTTGTGGCGCGCCATCTGGGTGTAGATGAAACGGTAGATGCTCTCGTCGCTGATGACGCGGCGGCCGGCCTCAAAGGCGAGCCGGCCCGCAACCTGCTCCGGCGACCAACCTTGCGCCAGCCGCTCCAGCACGGCTTGGCGCAGCGCGGGCTCGCGCTCCAGCCGCGACCCCTTCCAACGCCGCGCCTTGGTCTGCTCCTGGGCATAGGTCGGCTTGTAGCCGACCTGGCGGCCGCTGTTACGCTTCAGCTCCCGAGAGATCGTCGATGGCGGGCGATCCAGAGCTGCCGCGATTTGCCGGACCGAGCAGCCATTGGCTTGAAGGCGGGCAATCTCGCATCGGTCTTCCAACGAAAGCTGTTCGTACCGCCGCCCCATGGCAACACCCCCTGACCAAGGTGTTGCACTTCGTTTGTGAACTCAGGGGACCCAGTACGCCGCAGTCTATCGAGAGCACACGGAATACTGGATTCCGGGTCTCCCTCGCTGCCGCTCGCTTGGCCGGATGGCTCTCTTCGGCCCTCATCCTAGGGCCACTGGCCAAAAAATCCTATTGACCAAATTCCCATTCCGTCCTATATTCCCCTCATCCTCCCCTCCGAGGGCGTTCTCGCGAGACGCAAACGAGGGCGGGGGAGGCTGCGGCGCCCGCGGGCAAGGCTCGTAACCTTGCACCCGGGAGGTTTCGGGACCCGCCGCACGCAGTCAAGCTTGCGCAGACTGCGTAAACTTGTCTGCGCTGGGCCCTATGACCCCTGCGCAGGGAGCCTGCTAGAAAGCCGCCGTTTCAAGACGTCCGCGGACCAAAGGCGCGACAAGGCGATGAGTCGAACTGGCGCCGAGGGCTCAAGAGACCGGCGACCTGACAGGTACGGTTGCGGTGCGGACCGAGGGAGCGGCAGCCGGAAGCGCGGACCCGGGAACTGAAATCGCCGCGCGTGGAGCGCCGGGAGGCGCCTTCTCCCTTTTCGCAAGGGAGAAGGAGACGCCTCCAAGCGTCTCGGGCGGCCGCGCCGGCCGCTCAGGAGGGCTCGCACCCCTCCGCGTTTCCCGGCGCTCCGCTTCCCTCTCCGGGAGAGGATCGCGATGCCGACCTACCCGGGCCGATAAAGAATACGGGTGGCGAAGCTTTGGCTTGGCGGGCAGGGGCCCGCGTCCGCGAAGGGTCGAAAACCCCCGTGCAAACCTTGGGTTCCGGAACCTTTTCCGCGTTGCGCTCGTGCCGCATTTTTGGCTATATCCGCCCGCTTCGGTCGGGGTGAAGCGCACTACAGGCGGCCATCCTCGACGCTCCCAGGAACCGGCGGGAGCGTTCCTCCCGCCAGCTCCGTAAATTCAAAACTCGAGGTTATGGCCACCATGACTACATTGTGGATGATCGTCGGCTGTGGCGTGCTCGCGATCCTCTATGGCATCTGGGCGACCGGTTCGGTGCTGCGCGCCGACCAGGGCAATGCCCGCATGCAGGAGATTTCGGCCGCCGTGCGCGAAGGCGCGCAGGCCTATCTCCGCCGCCAATACACCACCATCGGCATCGTCGGTGTGGTGATCTTCCTGATCATCGGTTTCACGCTCGGCTGGCTGGTCGCGATCGGCTTCGCCGTCGGCGCGATCCTGTCCGGCGTCACCGGCTTCATCGGCATGAACGTGTCGGTGCGCGCCAACGTGCGCGTGGCGCAAGCCGCCACCAAGACGCTCGCCGGCGGCCTCGAGCTCGCCTTCAAGGCCGGCGCCATCACCGGCATGCTGGTCGCGGGTCTCGCGCTGCTCGGCGTCACGCTCTACTTCGGCTTCCTCACCGGCAGCATGAAGCTCGACCCGAGCAACCGCACCGTCATCGACGCCATCGTCGCGCTCGGCTTCGGCGCCTCGCTGATCTCGATCTTCGCCCGTCTC
>DASZSI010000052.1:0-14253 GCA_035548775.1 Hyphomonadaceae bacterium | reverse complement strand
CGCCGAACTTGCCGGCCTGATAGTCCACGATCGCGCGGCGTATCTCGTCGACGGTGTTCATCACGAACGGCCCATGCGCCACCAGCGGCTCGCGGATCGGCGCGCCGTGGCCAAACAGGAGGCGCGCATCGCTGGTCGCCTCGATCTCCAGCGTGTCGCCCTCGGTTGAGAGTTCGGCCAGATGCCAGTGCGGCGCCTCGCGTCCATTCACCCGCACCGCGCCGGAAACGACATAGAGAAACACATTGCGCCCTTCGAGCGCGTCGAACGTCTGCCTGGCGCCGGCCTTCGCCTCGATGGTCGACATGAAGTTGCCTGTGATGGAGTCGACCGGGCCGCGCACGCCATCCCGCTCGCCCGAGATCAGGTGCAGTCTCGCCTTGCCGTCGGCCGATCGGACCACAGGAATCGCATCGCCCTGCAGGCCCTGATAGCGCGGCGTGGTCATCTTCAACCGAGCCGGCAGGTTCACCCACAGCTGCAGGATCTCCATCGGCCCGCCCGCGCGCTTGAAGGCGTCCGGCGACAGTTCGGCATGCACGAGGCCCGACCCAGCGGTCATCCACTGTACGCCGCCGGCGCGGATGATGCTCTCGTGCCCGCCCGAGTCGGCGTGCATCAACTCGCCGGCGAGGATGAACGTCACGGTCTCGAAGCCGCGGTGTGGATGCGGGCCGAACGGCAACCCGTGATTGTTGGGCGCATAGGTCTGCGGCCCGTGATGATTTAGGAACAGGAAGGGATCGACCTGGCCCACCCGCGGCCCGGGCAGCGGCCGGCGCGTCACCAGGTCGCCAATGTCATCGCGCTGCGAAGGATGGACGCCGAGAACGGTCTTGAAGGTCATGGCCAAGAATAGGCGCGCCGCATTCGTCGCGCCATACGATCATGCCGCGGTCTTGGACCTCTTGTCTGACCTTCGTCTCATCACCGCCAGCGGTCCCGGCCCCATGATGACCAACGCGGCCAGCGCCGCGAGATAAAGCAGGTCGGTTTCGTAGCCGGGCTGGCCGAAATGGGCGCCCGCGGCGTCGAACGCCTGCAGCTTGATCGAGCTAAATCCGTTCGGCAGGTGCACCGTGGCAATGGCGACCACGAGGATGATCGCCATCGGGATGCTCGCCAGCGGAATGAACAGACCCAGCAGCACCGCGAGTCCGCCGCCCAGTTCGACCAGGATGGTGGCCCACGACAGAAGCTCGGGCGCCGGCATGCCGATGGCGTGAAGGATGGCGGCGAACGAATCCGCGCCGCGCGCGAACTTGGCCCAGCCGTGCTGCATGAAGCCGATCCCGACGATCAGCCGCAAAGGAATGGCAAGCCAGTCGATCGGAAGCGGAAGTCTCGCCGCGAATAGAAGTCCGAACGCCTGCGAGATGGGTGTCATCATGTCGGGTCATTCGCAGGGGCGGATGCCTCGGTTACGCCCATCCCGGAAGCGTGATCCGCAAAAGCAAACGGCCCCGCGATCACTCGCAGGGCCGTTCTGGTCTTGGGTGCGGGGCTAGGATTTGAACCTAGGACCTTCAGGTTATGAGCCTGACGAGCTACCGGACTGCTCCACCCCGCGTCACTGATTTCAGTCTCCGGTCCGATCCCGGAAACAGGCCCTGAAACGACTTCGCGGCCCAATCGGCCATCGCGAGTTTGCACCCACGAGCAACCGGCCGAGCCGCGCACTCGCATCCGGGCAGGATGCGAAATTCTGAAGGAGGCCTCTCCCTGCCTTTGCAGGCTCGGGAGACGTTTGCGATCGGCTTGATAGACCTGGCAGCGACCTACTCTCCCGTATCTTAAGATACAGTACCATCGGCGCTGGGGGACTTAACGACCGAGTTCGGAATGGGATCGGGTGGGGAACCCCCGCCAGAACCACCAGGTCAATGAAGCCGACCGCGTTACAACAACAATCTTACAATCTGAGATGATATTAGAGTTCGCCGCCAGAATTACCGGCTTCGAACTTTAGGGCGACATGCTCGTCGCCACACATGGGTTTGAGAGAGTGTATCAAGCCTATCGAGCAATTAGTACCGGTAAGCTTTGTCCTCGCGGACTTCACACACCCGGCCTATCGACGTGATAGTCTATCACGGCTCTCAGGGAAACCTGGTTTTGAGGTGGGTTTCCCGCTTAGATGCTTTCAGCGGTTATCCCGACCGTACATAGCTACCCTGCTACGCGGCTGGCGCCACGACAGGTCCACCAGAGGTACGTTCATCCCGGTCCTCTCGTACTAGGGACAAATCCTCTCAAGTTTCCAACACCCACGGCAGATAGGGACCAAACTGTCTCACGACGTTCTGAACCCAGCTCACGTACCACTTTAAATGGCGAACAGCCATACCCTTGGGACCTGCTCCAGCCCCAGGATGTGATGAGCCGACATCGAGGTGCCAAACGATGCCGTCGATATGGACTCTTGGGCATCATCAGCCTGTTATCCCCGGAGTACCTTTTATTCGTTGAGCGATGACCCTTCCACACAGAGTCACCGGATCACTATGGCCGACTTTCGTCTCTGCTCGACTTGTCAGTCTCGCAGTCAGGCAGGCTTATGCCATTGCACTCAGCGGACGATTTCCGACCGTCCTGAGCCTACCATCGCGCGCCTCCGTTACTCTTTGGGAGGCGACCGCCCCAGTCAAACTACCCGCCACGCAGGGTCCCGGATCCAGATGATGGATCGCGGTTAGACGTCACCGAAGATTAGGGCGGTATTTCAACGTTGGCTCCACACGAGCTGGCGCCCATGCTTCAAAGCCTCCCGCCTATCCTACACAAACCACCGATAACGCCACTGCGAAGTTATAGTTAAGGTTCACAGGGTCTTTCCGTCTAACCGCGGGTACCCCGCATCTTCACGGGGAATTCAATTTCACTGAGTCTACGTTGGAGACAGCGGGGAAGTCGTTACTCCATTCGTGCAGGTCGGAACTTACCCGACAAGGAATTTCGCTACCTTAGGACCGTTATAGTTACGGCCGCCGTTCACTGGGGCTTCAGTTCGGCGCTTGCACGCCTCTCTTTAACCTTCCAGCACCGGGCAGGAGTCAGACCCTATACGTCGCCTTGCGGCTTCGCAGAGCCCTGTGTTTTTGATAAACAGTCGCCACCCCCTGGCTTGTGCCCCTCACCAAAACTTGCGTTCTAATGAGGCACGCTTATCCCGAAGTTACGCGTGTAATTTGCCTAGTTCCTTCAACGTAGTTCTCTCAAGCGCCTTGGTATGCTCTACCTGACCACCTGTGTCGGTTTCGGGTACGGTCTGATGGAGGGGCTATTTCCAGGGACTTCCAGGCCGCCAGTTCAATCCGATAAGGACTGACGACTTTCGAAATCCGTCACCACCTCCTGGTCCAGGAATGTTCGCCTGGTTCCCATCGACTACGCGTTTCCGCCTCGCCTTAGGGGCCGACTAACCCTGCGCAGATTAACTTTACGCAGGAACCCTTGGTCTTTCGGCGACAGTGTCTTTCACACTGTTTGTCGTTACTCATGTCAGCATTCTCACTACCGATATCTCCAGAATACCTCACGATATTCCTTCGCAGATTTACGGTACGCTCCGCTACCGCTCTTTCGAGCTCGTAATTTCGGCAAACGGCTTGATCCCCGTTACATTTTCGCCGCAGAAACGCTTGACCAGTGAGCTGTTACGCTTTCTTTAAATGATGGCTGCTTCTAAGCCAACATCCTGGTTGTTTCAGCATTTCCACATGCTTTCCAACTTAGCCGTTATTTGGGGGCCTTAATTGACGATCAGGGTTGTTTCCCTCTTCACGATGGACGTTAGCACCCACCGTGTGTCTGCCGATTAGTACTCTCAGGTATTCGGAGTTTGGTTAGGTTTGGTAAGTCTGCGAGACCCCCTAGCCCATCCAGTGCTCTACCCCCTGAGGTATTCAATCGACGCACTACCTAAATAGTTTTCGCGGAGAACCAGCTATCAGCAAGTTTGATTAGCCTTTCACCCCTAGACACATCTCATCCGAGACTTTTTCAACAGGCACCGGTTCGGCCCTCCAGTGAGTGTTACCTCACCTTCAGCCTGGACATGTCTAGATCACTTGCCTTCGGGTCTAATTCAACGAACTTGGGCGCCCTATTCAGACTCGCTTTCGCTGCGCCTACGCCTATCGGCTTAAGCTTGCTCGTTAAACTAAGTCGCTGACCCATTATACAAAAGGTATGCGGTCACTTTCGCTCCCGCTGCTTGTAAGCGTTCAGTTTCAGGTTCTGTTTCACTCCCCTCGTCGGGGGTCTTTTCACCTTTCCCTCACGGTACTTGTTCGCTATCGGTCGGTAAGGAGTACTTAGGCTTGGAGGGTGGTCCCCCCATCTTCAGACAGGATTTCACGTGTCCCGCCTTACTCTAACGGCTCTTCATTTTACCGATACGGGGCTATCACCCGCTATGGCCCAGTTTTCCAGCTGGTTCTCGTTGTATCAGAGCACGGCCTGGTCCGCGTTCGCTCGCCACTACTAACGGAGTCTCGTTTGATGTCCTTTCCTCCGGGTACTGAGATGTTTCAGTTCTCCGGGTTCGCTTTTTAACCCTATGAATTCAGGTTAAAATACCTCGTTATGAAATGTAAGATCGAGATCTATCCCGAAGGATAGATCTATACTTACATCTCCAAGGTGGGTTTCCCCATTCAGAAATCTCCGGGTCTAAGGTTGCTCGCACCTCGCCGAAGCTTATCGCAGCGTGCCACGTCTTTCATCGCCTCTTACCGCCAAGGCATTCCCTGAACGCCCTTTTGACGCTTGATCACTCAACAAACCCATGTGCGGAGAAGAACATGCCGGCCGGATCCGAAGATCCAGGTCGCCACATCCCCCGCGCCCGCACACGGACGATTGTTAGACGATTAGTTGTTGTATTGGTCTGCCCTGTATGGGGAACGCTGGGGTACAGCGCCGGGCAGACGGCCTCCTTCACAATGTCAAATCCGACGGACCTTGCGGCCAGTCGAAACTGATGAGTGGAATGATTGCGAGATCTAGTTTCTTCAACCAGTCCGTCTTCGCCTTACGGCTTCGACGCGACAGCCTTCGCTCACTTAAGAGCGACGAGGCTTGCCGAGCCGAAGCTCGCGAAGCGAGCGAAGGCTGGTGGAGCCAGACGGGATCGAACCGACGACCTCAAGCTTGCAAAGCTAGCGCTCTCCCAACTGAGCTATGGCCCCGTTAAAGGAAGGCAGTGGTAGGCCCGGGCAGACTTGAACTGCCGACCCCACGCTTATCAAGCGTGTGCTCTAACCAACTGAGCTACGGGCCTGTAACCCGCAGCGCTAGCCCAACCAGCTTTGACCGATCAGGCGTTCGCCGAAACTGGGCTCGCAATCCCTCTCCCCTGCTTGGCGCCTGCACCCGAGGATGCGCGCCGGCCGGCGAGAGGTCACGGAAGAGAAACGAGGACGGCGATGAAACCGCCATTTGTTTTTGCCGTGACGTCCAGGCCCCGCCATTCCGAAGAATGAGGGTCCGGATAGCCCGGCTGCTAGGGAGCTCTCGAAGTGAAGTGAGACTTCACACTCTCGAGCATCCTTAGAAAGGAGGTGATCCAGCCGCAGGTTCCCCTACGGCTACCTTGTTACGACTTCACCCCAGTCGCTGACACTACCGTGGCTGGCTGCCTCAAAAGTTAGCGCACCATCTTCGGGTAGAACCAACTCCCATGGTGTGACGGGCGGTGTGTACAAGGCCCGGGAACGTATTCACCGCGGCGTGCTGATCCGCGATTACTAGCGATTCCAACTTCATGCCCTCGAGTTGCAGAGGACAATCCGAACTGAGACGGCTTTTAGGGATTATCCCTTTGTCACCGCCATTGTAGCACGTGTGTAGCCCCACCTGTAAGGGCCATGAGGACTTGACGTCATCCCCGCCTTCCTCCTGCTTGGCGCAGGCAGTTCCTCTAGAGTGCCCAACTAAATGCTGGCAACTAGAAGCGAGGGTTGCGCTCGTTGCGGGACTTAACCCAACATCTCACGACACGAGCTGACGACAGCCATGCAGCACCTGTCTCCGCGCCCCGAAGGGACTCTAGATCTCTCTAGATAGCACGGGATGTCAAAGGTGGGTAAGGTTCTGCGCGTTGCTTCGAATTAAACCACATGCTCCACCGCTTGTGCGGGCCCCCGTCAATTTCTTTGAGTTTTAACCTTGCGGCCGTACTCCCCAGGCGGAGAGCTTAATGCGTTAGCTGCGTCACCAATAAGCATGCTTACTGACAACTAGCTCTCATCGTTTAAGGCGTGGACTACCAGGGTATCTAATCCTGTTTGCTCCCCACGCTTTCGCACCTCAGCGTCAGTATCAGTCCAGCGAGTCGCCTTCGCCACTGGTGTTCCTCCGAATATCTACGAATTTCACCTCTACACTCGGAATTCCACTCGCCTCTCCTGACCTCTAGGCTTGCAGTCTAGAAGGCAGTTCCAGGGTTGAGCCCTGGGATTTCACCCCCTACTTACAAACCCGCCTACGTGCGCTTTACGCCCAGTAATTCCGAACAACGCTAGCCCCCTTCGTATTACCGCGGCTGCTGGCACGAAGTTAGCCGGGGCTTCTTCTCCGGATACCGTCATTATCTTCTCCGGCGAAAGAGTTTTACAACCCTAAGGCCTTCTTCACTCACGCGGCATGGCTGGATCAGGCTTGCGCCCATTGTCCAAGATTCCCCACTGCTGCCTCCCGTAGGAGTCTGGGCCGTGTCTCAGTCCCAGTGTGGCTGATCATCCTCTCAGACCAGCTATAGATCGTAGGCTTGGTGGTCCATTACACCGCCAACTACCTAATCTAACGCGGGCCGATCCTTCGCCGATAAATCTTTCCCAATACGGCGTATCCGGTATTAAACCCAGTTTCCCGGGACTATTCCGAAGCGAAGGGCACGTTCCCACGCGTTACTCACCCGTCTGCCACTCCCCTTGCGGGGCGTTCGACTTGCATGTGTTAAGCCTGCCGCCAGCGTTCGTTCTGAGCCAGAATCAAACTCTCAGGTTGAGGTTCGATCCCGACGAAACATCACGGAATTTCGTGATGTCGCTGCAAAGCAATTTGCGTTTTGACGAGAAACCCGTTCACCAAATCCCCGGCTCACGCCGGGAAGTCTTAGAACTGGCTTTCTATAGAAAAACGCAATCCGTCGATGTCGATTGTGTTTCGCCTGGCCGAAGCCCGACGAGAACACGGCAAGCAACACCGCCGCCCGCGTTTCTCTTCCACTCACAATGTCAAACATCCGCGGACAATGAGCTTTCGCTCGGCTTATCCGCCGCATCCGTCCCGGCCTCGTCGGCCGCCCCGTTTGCGAAGAGGCGCGGGTATAGGCTGCCCCTCTCTTTCCCGTCAACCGGCTTTTTTGAACTTTTTTCAGCAGCTCACAGCCGGCCGAAAACCATCCAGAAAAAGCCGACAAAGCTTGCCTTCGGGCCCATTGCGGGGCCCGCCGGAATCTCTCTGGTCAGCGGGAGGGCGGTATATACGCCCGTCATATCGGTGGCGCAAGCGGTTTTTGGTTGATTTTGCGCTAATTGCGCGTTGTCCACAGGACTCGTTCGCGCTGCACGCGAGGGCAGCGATCAGGCCAGAATGGTCATTAAATTCAAGGCGTTGAGACCAAGCGGTGGGCGCCGCTACGGCTGGATATACGACCGGATCGCTTCCACTTCGGCGCTTGCCTCGGCGATCCTGTACTTCACCAGGTCGCCGATCGACACCACGCCGATGAGTCTTGCGCCTTCGACCACCGGCAAATGCCGAATCCGGCGGTCGGTCATGCGGCCCATCGCAGCCTCGATCGTCTCCGACGGCCGCGCCGTCACCACCTGCCGACTCATCGAATCCGCAACCGTCGACTTCAGGGCGTTCCCGCCTCCCCTCGCGACGGCTCTTACGATGTCGCGCTCGGAGATCACCCCGATCACGGCGCCGGCTTCGTTGATGATCACCATCGCCCCAACCTTGCGGGCGTCGAGAAGCTCAGCCGCCTCCTTCAAAGTGGCTGATTCTGCTACGGAAAAGACCTGCCCGCCCTTTTCGCGAAGGATGTGCTCGAGGATCATCGCGGGCCTCCCAGTTGTGGCTAGCACGACACAGGGTGCGGCAGGCCGCCGCAGCTTTCAACTTAATACTCGCTACCGGACGAAGATTTGCTGCGTTCGCGCAGGCTGCCTCGCTTGCGGCCGCCCCATGTCGCACGACGCCGCAAACCATGTATCCATCGGTGCGTTGGGGCTAATTTCGGGGACGGACCATGCATTCCAGGCTAATCGCTCTATCAACCCTTGCGCTTGTCGCGACCCTCGGCGCGCCGGCCTCCCAGGCGCAGACCTGCGATGATTATTTCAACGCTTCAAAGGACCTCGCCCAGGTCGTCAAGACCGCGCTCGACGCGATAACCGCCAAGAACACATCGGCCCAGCTCGCCGCCCTGCCCGCGGCCGAAGCCGCCCTTAACAAGCTCGCCGCCGCAGAGGTGAAGGCCGAGGTCTGCAACGGCAACCACATTAACGCCTATACACCTGCGCAGTTTATCGAACTCTCGACGCTCCGGGCGAAAGGCCTCGACAACGGCTTTCCCGCCAACTTGCCGATCGTGAAACAGCCCAACCTTAACCAGGGCGCGCTCGCCTACGTGGTCGGCTGGATCAAGTTCGAGCAAGGCAACTTCAACGCGGCGCTGCCGGCCTACGACAAAGGCCTCACCATGTTCCCGCACGATCACAATCTGCAGCAGGAATACCTGGCCACGCTGATCAGGCTCCAGCGCTACAAGGACGTCGTCATCTATGCCGACAAGATCCTCGGGAACACGTTTGACTATGACGACGACACGCGCGCCAAGATTTACTTCGCCAAGGGCATCGCCTTCTTCAGCGACAACAAGCTCGATGAGGCCAAGGATTCGCTGACGGCCGCCTCGCGCTACAACCTGACCGACGACATCCAGAACTATCTCGACCAGGTCGACGACGCCCTCGCGAAGAAGAAGAAAAACTAGGCGTCTCTCCGATCGTCCGTCCGCGGATTAACTTCTTGCGCGCACGCGCCGGCAGGTAATTCGTCTCATTCCGGAACAATATTCACTACTAGCACATTGTTTGCCTGTATTCTCCGGCGAATGATCCTCCTTTCGCTTCTGGCGCGAAGCATTTTGCTGCGCGCTCGCCGCCTGCACGCATCTGGCACACCGGTTGCAAACCCGTCGTCCAACTCAACCGACGGGATAAATCCTGCGATGTCGTCCTTCAGGCGCGGACCCAACGTTCTTCTTTCCGGCGCGCTCGGCGCGCTTGCGGGCGTCGCCATCGTCGGCGGCGCGATCGCGCTCCTCTCCTTCCCCGCCTTCGCGCAGAACGCCGCCAGCAACCCGGCTTCCTCCTATGGCGGCGACTTCGAACGGCCCTTCGGCTTCTCCTATGGCCAGGAGACACAAGCCTTCGACGCCAACACCCGCGACGCCAACGGCAACCGCCTCATCGTCGACGGCCGCATCATGACCGGCATGGACCAGTCGACGCTCTCCATGTCGACCGCCTCAGCCTCCGCCTGGGCGCAGGCCTCCGCGGGCGCCGGTTTCGGCGGCTCGGTGCAGAACAACGCCATCGGCAACCAGCTGAACGTCATCACGCAGGGCAACTACAACACGGTCATCGTCAACTCGACGCAGACCAACACCGGCAACCAGAGCGCGTCCTCCTCCTCGGTCCTGAACGGAAAGATCAATCTCCAATGAGCTCGCGCCTGAAGTTCTTCGCGGCTGCCGCCGGCGCGCTCGCTCTTGCCGGCTGCGTCACGCCCTACGCCAACTCCAAAGGGCTCTACGCCAACCCGATCGGCAATGCGCCGGTCACCGCCAACCCGACGCCTTATTCGCCGGCGCTGGTCTGCATGGCCAACTACGCCCGCTCCGCCCACCTGCCTGCCCCGCGCATCGCCGTGGGCCGCGTGCTCGACTACACCGGCAAGGCCGACACCGAAGGCGGCCGCCAGGTCACGCAAGGCGCCTCGCTGATGGCGATGTCCGCCTTCTCGAAAGCCGGCGCGCGCCTGGTCGAACGCTTTGACACCTCGGTCTCAGAACTCGAGCTCAAATACGCCAACAACAAACTGATCGGCGCGGACGAACCGGCCGTGAGCGGCCCCGCCGCCGCCTCGCCGAACCAGGACTTCCGCCAGATCCTGGCCGGACAGATCCCCGGCTCAGACTACTACTTCGTCGGCGGCATCACCGAACTCAACTCCAACATCCGCTCCATCGGCGCCGACGCCTTCGTGGGCGATGTCGACGCGACCGACGCCAAGGGCCATGCCGGCTTCAAGCTGTTCGTCATCAACGTCGGCGTCGATCTCCGCCTCGTCGACACCAGGACGCTCGAAGTCGTGGACGTGATCTCCTACCAGAAGCAGGTCGTCGGCCGCGAGCTTTCCGCCGGCATCTTCGACTTCGCCAACGGCAACATCTTCGATGTCGGCGCCGGCGAGCGCGCGATGGAGCCGATCCAGCTGGCCATCCGCTCGACCATCGAACGCGCCGTCCTCGAGATGACCGCCAACCTCTACGGCGTCGCCAACTCCGACCCGTGCGGCGCCCTTGCCGAGGACGCTTCGGGCCAGGCCACCCGCACTTCGGTCACCGGTTCGGCAGCGACGCGTCCCGACGGCGCGCTGGTTTCCGATGGCTCGGTGCGTTCCGATCCGAACCGCTTCAACGCCAACCGCGACGACGGCATCAAGCAGATGCTGCGCGGACGCAAATCGTAAAGCCGGGCCTTGAGGGGACAGCGCCCATGACCGCCAAGATCAGACTGGTCACCGCCACCGCGCTCGCGCTTCTTGCGACGCCGGCCCTGGCCCAGACCAAATCGACCGCGATCAACGACCAGCTCCAGTGGGGCGACGTGTTCGCGAACATCAACGTCGTCACGCGCAACGGCGCGCCCTCCGCCACAGCCTCGGCCGTTGCGGCCGGCAACTCCGTCTCCGGCGCCAACCTCACGGGCGATCTCAGCGCGCAGTCGACGCAAACGATGACCGGCGCCACGTTTGGCTGGGCCAATGTCGACGCCGACCGCACCGGCCAAGCGATAGCCGTCGCCACCTCGCAGGGAAATACGCTCCAGGCGCAAACACAGAACGGCGACCTCGACCTTGTCGGCGCCCAGGCAACCTCGAAGGGCGACGTCAACGCCGGGGCCGTCGCGACCGTCGGCAGCACCCGCTCGGTCACCGCCGTCGCCTCCGGCGCGGGCAACAACGCCGCCCTTGCCGCCGATCATGGCGATCTCAACACCAACTTCACGCAGACCGACTCCAGCTCGGTCTACTCGGTCGCCAAGGTGAACGCGCAGAGCACGCGCGACACGGTTGCGGGCGCTTCCGCCGCCGGCAACGCCTATGGCTCGACCTCGACCACCTCGACGGTCACTGCCGCCCTGACGCAGAACTCTTCCGGCCCGCAGGTCTACGCCTCCTCGGCCGTGACCCAGGACCGCGCCCGCAACGTCACCTCGGCCGCCACCGCCGCCGGCAACTCGGCCAGCATCGAGAACGAGTGGGGCTACACGCAGATCCGCGGCCGCCAGGACAATGCTTCGGGCGTCTACTCGGAGTCCAAAGTCGCCCTCGCCAGCTGGACCGGCGCGGCCACGTCCTCGGCCTACGGCGTCGGCAACCAGGCGCTCGCGACCAATGTCGGCTCCGACCTCGACGTCGATGTCCTCCAGCAAAACACCGGCAACATCACCACGTCCGCGACCTTCGACGGCGCCGGTTCGGGCGACGCGGTCGTCGCCTCCACCGCCGTCGGCAACGCCTTCACCGGCTATGTCTGCTCCTACTGCGGGGATGCTCGTGTCTCGGGCTCGGTCACGCAGACCAATGGCGGCAACGTCGCCTCTTCCGGAATCATCACCACCAATGGCTCAGGCGCCGTGATCGGATCGGCCTCGGCGATCGGCAACACCGCAACCTTCATCACCACCAATTCGCGGAACTAGTCGGAGCACACAGAATTCCAGGGTCCACCTCCTCCGGTCGCCCT
Source organism: Hyphomonadaceae bacterium (assembly GCA_035548775.1). Classification (GTDB taxonomy): domain Bacteria; phylum Pseudomonadota; class Alphaproteobacteria; order Caulobacterales; family Hyphomonadaceae; genus UBA7672. Next base: position 2,201 of record DASZSI010000052.1, on the reverse strand, counting down.
GGCCCGTTTCAGTTGAGTTAGGCCCAAGGCGGGGGGCATAGCGTAGAGTGGCGTAGCGTACGTGTAGTGTAGGGGCGGCGGCTTTCCATGACGGAGAGCCGCCGTTCTGCCATCAAGCGCCTGCGCCGGACGACGCCATCCAGGTCTCGATCACGCCCCATACCGAAAGCACGAGCAGCACAAGCGTCGCCACCGATCCGATGAGAAAGCCCATCGATCGTTTGGCGGGATCAGCCATGTAGCCGCGCTGGTAGACCAGCCTTCCGACGATCCACACCACGCCCACGGCCGCGGGAAGCCATGGCAGCAGATGGAAATAGATCGTCGCCAGCCACAGCAGCGGCAGGATGATCGGCATCTGTTCCAGGGTGTTGTAGTGCACGCGCATCGCGCGCTCGAGATGCGGATGGCCTGTGGTCGCCGGCGCATCGATGCCTGTCTTGCCCCTGGCCTGCGCCACGCCGATGCTCATCCAGAAATACATCAGGATGATCACAATGGTGACGACGGCGCTTAGCAGCGTCGCAGGAACGTTCATCATGGCTAGGCCCCTTCTGCCCCGGTTGCGGCCCCGGCCGCCGAGCAGCGACCTTAGCCGCGTTTTCGCGGGCCGCCAGCCTTCCGGAACGGAAGTCGCGGTCCGATCGGGCGAGCGCCTAGCTGCACTTCAGCGAATGATCTGCGCGCATCACGCACGGCGCGGCGTTCGACACGCGCAACTCCACGACCTTGTCGTCGAGCAAACGCGCCGTCACGGGCTTTGAGTCGACGCTGACTTCCAGCTCCGCCTCGCCTTGCGGCCCCTTGCGCAGCTGCGCGCTATGCACCTTGGCCCAGAAGTCCGGCCCGCCGCGCGGCGCCTCGCCCAGCCTCAGATCCGAGAAGTCGCGCAGCGCCTGGGCGTCACGGTCATCTCTCAGTGTCGACAGCGCGGAGTTGGCCATGCCGGCGGCGCCCGCAAGCATGTCCTTCGATTTGGAGAAGAAGGTCGACTTCACCTGCGCCGTCACGCACGTGACCGAGATTGTGTCCGCCGTCGCGGACACCAGTTTCTCGTCGTGGAAGACCAGCTTCACGCCCTGGGGGACCGCCCGGTAGACCGAACGCCGGTCGCCTTCAGCCGGAGCGCATTTTCCGCCGATCATGTAGTCGAGCTGGGTTTCGGCGACCCGCGTGTCCCGATCCAGGCGCAAGGCGTCGGTCACGATCACGTCGCTGCTGGCAGGCATTCCCAGCCGGGTCAGCACCTGCGCCTGGCTGAGCCCGATGAGGTTGGTCACCTTTGCCGACGCGACCATCGTCGTCACAACGCCGGGATCGGGCGCGTGCATGCAGCCGCCGGCGCCCGCCGCGATCATGACAAAGCCAAGACGATGCAATTTCATCCCGGAAGGTCCCACGCCTTGGGCGGAATTTATCCGCGCAAGGCCCCTCGTCCAGTTAACTCCGGCGCATGATCCGTCGCGAAGATCACGCGAACCCATCAACCTCGCCAAAACTCGCGGCGTCCGACAGGCGTAACACCTATTTCGCCGGCGGATCCTGCGAGTAGAGAATCGGCAGCTGGATCGCGCTGGGCTTGCCCGCGTCCATGTAGATCGTGTTGCGGGCGACGCGCGTTTTCACGTCCTTGCCGGGGTTCTCCCCCGTATTCGGGTTCACGTCGAAGCGCGGGAAGTTGGACGATGTCACCGTCACCTGGATCTTGTGGCCCTTCTCGAAGGTCAGCATCGTGTCCCACAGGTCCAGCGTCAGTTTTTCCGGCGCCCCCGGGTTCATCATCTTGATCTGGTCCTGGCCGCGGCCTTCGCGATAACGCGTGCGCAGCGCCGTATCGAGCACGATCGCCTCGTACCCATCGGGATAGACGTCGACCAGCTTCACCATGAAGTCGGTGTCCGGCCCATCGGTGGAGGCCCAGAGGTCCATGCTCACCGGCCCCGCGATCACCGTGTCCTTCTGCAGCGCGGGCGTTTCGAAGCGCAGATAATCCGCCCGCTTGCCGATCGGCCGCTGGTCCATGGGCCCCCGATCGAACGTCAGGTTGGCGCCGCCGATCGTCTGCACCGGTTTCTTGGGATCGAACAGGTACGACTTGAACGACGAGGCTTCTCCCGGCTTCTTCGTCGAAAGCGACCCATCCTCGTGCAGGTAGTAGTTCACGCGCGCCGGCGCCGGCGGCCAGTCACCGAAATAGACCC
>DASZSI010000051.1:0-14317 GCA_035548775.1 Hyphomonadaceae bacterium | reverse complement strand
CTTCCAGCAGCGCCGCCATGCCGAGAATGCCGTTGAGCGGGGTGCGGATCTCGTGGCTGACCGCCGCGGTGAAACGATGCGCCACGTCGGGTTCTTCCTTGAGGTCCGCAGTGGCCAGGCGAATGCCGGCGACCGGAACGGACACGCGCCAGCGGCGGCCGGCGGCGTCCACGATCTGCGAGGCGACGGCGGCGGCAGGAAGATCGAAGGGCGCGCGCATGCCTTCGATAAGGCCGGAGAGCGGGCTTGCGGCCACCACTCGCCCGTCGGCGCCAATGGCAAGCGCCGCGCCCGGCCAGCCGTGGACAACAGCCGAGAGGGACTCGACAGTGGTCATCGAAGGCGGAAGGGCCTGATCGCTCATGGCGCCGACCCTGCGGGCGCCGTGCTGACCAGACGATTAACGGAAGGCTTTCTAGGGCCGGGTTTACGCCGAAAGCCGCAGCGTCATGCGCTGAGCCCACGCAATCCCGCACGCGAGGTTTGCGCCGTCGTCGCGGGCGGACGATAACGGTAGGTCAGCGCCTCGGCAGCATGGACGCGGGCCACCGCCTGTGCGCCATCGAGATCGGCGATGGTGCGGGCGACCTTGAGCACGCGGTGATAGGCGCGGGCGGACAGCGCCATCTGCTCGGCCGCCTGTGTCAGCAAGGCGCGAGCGCCTGCATCCGGCCGGCACAACCCTTCGATCTCGGGTCCCGGAGCGTCCGCATTTATGGCGCGGCGATTGTCCGCGATCTCACCATAACGTTTTGCCTGGCGCTCACGCGCCTTTGCCACGCGCACCGCCGCCTCGGCTGTGCCTTCTGCTGGCGGCGGCAGGGAAAGATCCGAGGCTGTGACCGCCGCTACATCGACGAAGAGATCAATTCGGTCGAGGAACGGCCCCGATATGCGGGAGAAATAGTTGGCCTGGCAAGCTGGCCCCTTCCGGCAGGCAAACGCGCCGGGCCCTCCCCCACACTTGCAGGGATTGGCGGCGGCGACGAGCTGGAAGCGGCTGGGGTAGCGGACGTGACGATTGGCGCGGGAGATAACCGCCTCGCCGTTCTCCATCGGCTGCCGGAGCGAATCGAGAACCTGCGCCGTGAACTCCGGCAACTCATCCAGAAAAAGGACGCCATGATGCGCCATCGAGGCTTCGCCCGGCTTGGCCTTGATGCCTCCGCCCACCATCGCCGCCATGGAAGCCGAGTGGTGCGGCGCACGGAAGGGACGCACGCGCGAAAGCTGGCCACGTTCCAGCAGCCCGGCGATGGAATGAATCTGGCTTACCTCAAGCAGTTCGCGCGCGGACAGCGGCGGCAGGAGGCCTGGCAAGCGTTGCGCAAGCATCGACTTTCCCGAGCCGGGCGGACCGATCATCAGAAGATTGTGCCCGCCGGCCGCCGCGATCTCGAGCGCCCGCTTGGCGCCTTCCTGGCCCTTCACATCGCGCAGATCAGGCACGGCGTCCGGCTCGGCCAAAGGCCCGGACTTCGCGGGCATGATCGGTCGCGACCCCTGGAAATGATTGACCAGGGAAATCAGTGACGGAGCAGCCAGCACCGTGCCGCCCGACCATGCCGCCTCCGCTCCACAGGCGGCCGGACAGACGAGCGCCATCTCCATCGCTTCGGCAGCCATTGCCGCCGGCAACGCGCCCGCGGTGTTCGCCAGCCCGCCATCGAGCGCCAGTTCGCCAATCGCAGCGACGCCTTCGAGACTGTCGCGAGGAATCGCTCCGATGGCGGCCAGGATCGCAAGCGCAATCGCAAGATCGTAGTGGCTGCCCTCCTTGGGCAGGTCAGCCGGCGCGAGGTTTACCGTCGTCCGCTCCGGCGGAAGCGACAGGCCAAGCGAGGTGAACGCCGCACGCACGCGTTCCCGGCTTTCGCCCACCGCCTTGTCGGGCAGGCCGACAATGTTGAAAGCGTTTGCTCCGCCGGATAGCTGCACCTGCACGTCGATCGGACGCGCTTCCACGCCCTCGAACGCAAAGGTGGTGATGCGGCTGATCATGCGCCCCGGCCCTTTCGGCCGTTCCCAACTTCTGGAACCCAACTGCAGGCAGCCAATCACAGCTCTTGGAACATATCAAGAACGCAATTTCCGCCGCTGGGCAATTTGCTGTGAGTCGCTTGCGGCGGCTCGTTAGTCGCCCTGGCCCACGGCTTCTGCGCCGAGGCCCGGATCACGATGGGCGCGACTCAGTTCCGCATCGATCTGATCATCGCTTAGGCCGCGTTCGCGCAGCACGTCCCGCGCGTTTGCGGCCACGGCCTCGAAGGATTCGCGAAACCCTGGATGCGCCGTCTGCGGCTTCCGAGGCTCCCGCTTTTGCTTGTTGGGCACGACCCCGTTCTCCCGAGCACACTTTACGCGGACGCGATTCAAAAGCGTCCGAGTCGGCGAACGCAGTTCCCTGCGACTGGTTCCAGCCGAACTGCTGGGATTCGCGGCCAGTGCTGATTTTCCGGATTAGGTTACCCCAACAAGCAGCGGCGTTAAGCAATCGCGACGGCTAGCGGCGGGGCGGCAGGTTTTCGAACCGCGGCAGTCCTTCTGCGAAGACGTGGAAAGGCTGCTTCTCGATCGTGTAAATCGCCATCTGCGGCGCGCCGAAAAGCTCAGGCTGATCCAGCGTGCCAACCTTCAGAATAATGAAATCGAGCCCGGGCCGACGGGTAATGAGATGCGTGCCGCAAGCCTCGCAGAATTCCCGTGTCACGGCGTTATCGAGATCGCTGCGGCGAAACTGCTTTGGTGTTCCCTGGGTGTAACGGAAGCCAGTCGGGGGCATGAGCAGGAAGAAGTTCGGGCCGCCGCCGGCGATATATTGGCAGGGCCGACAATGGCACTGGGCGCGCAGCTGTGGTTCGCCTTCCGCCACATAACGCACCGCGCCGCAATAACATCCGCCTTCAAGTTTCACGACGGCGCTCCTATCGGATCTTTTTTTCGATCACGTCCCACATGCGTGCGACTGCATCGACCCCGGAGAGAGCCTTGAGGGCCCGCGCGCCTGTGGGCGAGGTGACGTTGATCTCGGTCATCATGCCGCCGATCACGTCGATACCAACGAACATGAGACCGCGCTTTTTCAATTCCGGGCCGATTGTCGCGCAGATTTCCTTTTCCCGGGGAGAGAGTTCCGTCGCCTCGGCCTTTCCGCCGACTACGAGGTTGGATCGGATCGCGCCCGCCGGAGGGCGCCGATTGATGCCGCCAACCAGTTCACCATCGACCAGCATGATGCGCTTGTCCCCTTCGCTTACCGCCGGAAGGAAGGCCTGGGCGATGAAGGGCTCCGGCCACATCTGGGCGAACAAGCCAACAACGGCTTCCAGGTTGCCGTCGTCGCGCGCGATCTTGAGCACCCCTGCCCCGCCGTGGCCGTAGAGTGGCTTGAGGACAATGTCGCCGTGTCGCTCGCGAAACTCGCGCACCACGCGGACGTCGCGGGTGATCAGCGTGGGCGGCTGCAACTTGGGGAACATCAGCGGCAGGACTTTTTCCGGCGCGCCGCGCACGCCGGCCGGATCGTTCACCACCAGGACATCGGGTTGAATCAGCTCCAGGAGGTGAGCCGCCGTTATATATCCCATGTGGAATGGCGGATCCTGGCGCATCAGCACCACGTCAGCGTCCTTGCGCAGATCAAGCGTCACAGGCGGCTCGAATTCGGCATGCGGCGTGCGGCCCGGAAAAACCTTCGCGGCGCGTGCGCGCGCGCCGACCTTGCCCGCGTCGTAGAAGAGATCGCCAACGCCATAGACCATCACGCGATGGCCGCGCGCCTGCGCTTCCTCGATCATCATGAACGTGGTGTCGCCGGCGGGATTGACCGCTTCCAGCGGGTCCATCTGGACGGCGATGCGCAGGGACATGAAGGGCTCCGGCGGGACCCGTTCTACCTAGGTCGCCCTGCCCCAATGCGCAATCGTGCTGAGCCTGGAGGAAAACTTATTGCGACCTGGCCGGCGGCAGCGGCGCGCTCTGCAGGCCGCCGCTGTTGTTTTTCGCGCCCGGAGGCGGCGCCGCGCCGGGCGCGTAGGGGTCGCCATACTGTGCACGCGTCGTCGGGGGCTTGTCCGGCGGCACGATCGGCGCGGCGTCGGCCGAAGGCGCTATGTTGATCGGCGCGGACGAAGCCGGCGCAGCAGCCGCAGGTTGGGACGCATCGGCCGCTTGCAGGTCCGCCGAAGGCTGGCCCTTTTGCCGGATCTTCACATAGGAGACGACCTTCTTGACGCCCTTCACCTTGGCCGCCGTCTCCGCGGCGTCGCGCAGCTCGTCTTCAGATCTTGCAACTCCCAGCAGATAGACCACGCCATCGAAGGCGCGGACGATGTAGTTGACCCCTGTGACCTTGCTGTTGGCGATCAGGCCGGTCTTGATCTGGCCGATGATCCAGTTGTCGTTGACGCCCCGCCCAAAATCACCGCTGGTGATCACCAGTTCGTTGGCGACCTCGTCGACAGACTTCACCCCCCAGGTGATACGCTCGGCCTCAACCTTGTCGGCTTCAGACGGCACTCGGCCCGACAACAAGACAAACCGATCGACCACCTGAACGTCGACTTCTCCGAAATGGCTGAAGCCGCCGGCGCCGAACAGGCGCGTCTTGATCTCGGTGGAGGTCGTGGTGTCGTCGAAGCTTTCGCCCAGCGTCTTGTCCTCGAGGATGAGGCAGCCGCTAAGAGACGAAGCCGCAAGTAAAACAGCGAGGACGCGCGCGATCATGACTTCCTTCCAGCTCCGTCCACCCGGTTCGTCTTAGCGACCTGACGCGGTGCTAGGAACCGCATACGGCGAATTTCGGGCAAAAACCGCTATTGCAGGGCGGGTGAACAAGGCCTGAACTTCGACTGCCTTGAGGTCCTCAGTTTTCCGCCCGCCAGGCGTCGCGGATATGCCGCGGCAAGCGGCCCGGCGCCATGGCGACAATGTCAAAGCGCCAGAGATGGCCCTCGAGGCCGCGCCTGAGCGAGACCCACTGCCGGGCCGCATCCTCAAGCCTGCGGCGCAGCTGCGGCGTCACCGCTTCGATGGCGGCAGCCTCGGTGCGGCGGGCTTTCACCTCGATGAAAATCAGGGACCGTCCTCGCACGGCGACAAGGTCGATCTCACAAGCCGGCGTGCGGGCGCGGCGCTCGAGAATGCGATATCCCTTGAGCTGGAGCCACAGCGCGGCGGCCGTCTCCGCCTGGCGGCCGCCACGTTCACGCCGCTGGCGTTGCCGGGTGAAGCTAGTCGCCATCTTCGTCCGCATCTTCGCGCAGCTCGAGCGCGCGCTCGTAGACATCCCGACGCTTGAGGCCGAGGGCCTCGGCAATCTCCGCCGCCACTTCCTTCAGCGGCCGCGAGGAATCAGCAGCAAGGATTGCGGTATCAAGCGCGTTGTCATCCGCAGGGGCTTCACCATCATCCGGCGCAACCAGGACAACAAGCTCGCCCCGCGGCGGACCTTCGTTCTCATAGTGCGCAGCGAGTTCGGACAGAGAACCTCTCCGCACTTCCTCAAATTTCTTGGTGAGCTCGCGTGCGACCGCGGCGCTGCGATTGCCGAACACCTCCGTCATGTCGGCAAGACTCGCGGCGAGCCGCGAGGGGCCTTCAAAAAAGATGAGCGTGGCGCCGGCGGACTTCATTCCGGTGAGGAAACGCTTGCGGGCGGACGAACGCGGCGGCGGGAATCCCGCAAACATGAACCGGTCGCTTGGCAGGCCGGATGAGGCCAGCGCCGCCAGCGGCGCGGACGCGCCAGGGATCGCAAAAACCCGGATGCCCTTTTCCGCCGCCTCGCGCACCAGCTTGTAGCCGGGATCGGACACCAGAGGCGTTCCAGCGTCTGAAATCAGCGCGATACGGGCGCCGGTTTCCAATTCCTTAATGAGGCCGGGCCTCGCCTGTGCGCCGTTGTGGTCATGATAAGGCCGCAGTCTAGCGGAGAGTCCGAAAGCCGAGAGGAGCTTTCCCGCCACCCGCGTGTCCTCGGCGCAGATCAGGTCGACGGAGGCCAGAATATCGAGCGCCCGGAGCGTGATGTCGCGAAGGTTGCCTATGGGAGTCGAAACAACGTAGAGCCCGGACGCAAGATCAGGATCTGTCCTGAACAGTCGCGTAACCGTTTCGGCTGCTTGTGGGGCAATGTCCCCGCCCGTAGCATCTGCTTCGGTCAGGGCCGGGTCTGAAGCCGCATCCTCAGGAGGGGTCGCGCATGCCATCTGAACCTCGAGCCCGCAGGCCGCTCTCCTCTCGTTCGCTGGCCGCGATTTCCATCCTTGCGCTGGGTGCGCTTGCCGGATGCGTCGACGGTCCCGCGCGGCCGACCGGACCCGCCTATAGCGGAATTACGCGGCCCGATCCAACCCGCCCTCAGCGGCCCGCCGAACCGCTTCCGTCGCAGCCCGTATCGGACCGTTACGCCGAGAGCCGCAACGCCTACATGCCGCGCCACATCCCGAGGAACGAGCAAGGCAATGTGAAGCGCATCGCCGTTCTGCTGCCCTTCTCGTCGACCAGCCCAAATGTGCAGAAGATCACGCGCGGTCTCTATAATTCGATCCAGATGGCGCTGTTCGAGATCGGCGCCCGCGACGTGGTGTTGATGCCGCGCGACGCAAGCTCAAGCGATCCGGGCCAGACCGCCCGCGTCGCCGAGCAAGCCGTGAAGGATGGCGCGGTCGCGGTGATCGGCCCCCTGTTCTCGCAGCAAGTAGCGCCCGTCGCCGGAAGAGCGGCGGAGGTTCACGCCCCGGTGCTCGCCTTTTCAAACGACATTTCGGCCGCGGGCCAGGGCGCCTATCTCGTCTCGCTGACGCCGCAGGCAGAGGTGAAGCGCATCGTCGACTGGGCGACGCAGCAGGGCGTGAAGCACTTTGCGATGTTCGGACCCGACACGCCGGGCCACGCCATGGAACAGGCGCTGCGCCAGGAAGCCGCCGCCCACGGCGTCGATGTGATCAGCGTCGAATACTATGAGCCGGGAGATAGCCGGCCGACGGCCGCTGCGACGCGGCTTGGCCGCATCGTGAAGCAGTCCAATGACGCTGAGCCGGGCAAGACAGCCGTGCTGCTGCCCGACAGCGGCACGCAGCTGCGCTCCATAGCTTCCTTCCTGCCGTACGTGGTCGATCTCAACCTCCGCCAGGTGAAGTTCATCGGCACCAGCCTGTGGAACGACCCCGATGTATGGCGCGAGACCGCGCTGCGTGGCGGCGCATTCTCGGCCCCCGATCCGGCCGCACAGGCGGATTTCGATCGGCGTTATCAGGCGCTTTTTGGCGAGGCGGCGCCTCAATTCGCCAGCTACGGATATGACGCGGCCGCGCTGGCTGCCACTGTCGCCAGTTCCGATCGCATGGACGCCGCGACGATCCAACGGACGCAAGGTTGGGCTGGCGTCAACGGCCTGTTCCGTTTCCAGCCAGACGGCAGCGCCGAACGTGCGCTTGCTGTCCTGCAGCTCGGCGAAGGCGGCCCGAAAGTTGTGTCCCCACCGCTGAAGGCCTTCGGCCCCGGCTCGTAGATCTTACGGCGATAGCTCGGCGGCAATACGGTCCGCCACCAACCTGCCCTTGCGGGTGAGCGCCACGCGTCCGTCTGCTGCAATGACGAGCCCGAGCGCTTCGAGCCGTTGCAGCTTGCCCGTGTCCAGCGAAAATCCCAGCGACCCGATGTCAGCGACGGGAAAACCCTCAGCGACACGCAATCCCATCGCAACGCGCTCGCGCGCCTGCGCCAACGGCGCCAGCGCTTCCCAACCGCGCCAGCCGACGCCGGAGGAATTGACCTTCCTCATGTAGGCGGCGACGTCGGGCTCCGCTTCGATGGCGAGCCTTGCGCCATTCGCGGTGATCCGTCCGTGCGCGCCGGGGCCCGCACCAACCCAATCGCCCGATTCCCAGTAGATCCTGTTGTGTCGGGACTCGAACTCGGACCCGAAGGCATAGTTCGAGATTTCATAACCCCGAAACCGACTTGCGTCGGTCATCTCTTCGGTCATTTCGTAGAGATCAGCGGCTGCGTCATCCTCCATGGGCGCAAAGTCACGTCGCGCGACCGACCGCGCAAAGGCCGCGCCGGGTTCGATCGTAAGCTCGTAAAGAGAAAGATGCGGCGCCCGGCTTATCGCCTCGGCCAGCTCGGCGCGCCACTGATCCCTGGCCTGGCCCGGCGTGGCGTAGATGAGGTCGATCGATACCGACGCGAATTCCGCTCGCGCGGCCTCGATCGCCGCGCGCGCCTGTTTGGCGGTATGGGCCCGGCCGAGAAAACGCAGGCGGTAGTCATCGAAGGACTGCACGCCAATAGAGAGGCGGGATATCCCGAAAGCCCTGAAGTCCTTGAACCGGTGACCGTCTTCGGGGTGGACCTCGAGAGTGAAATCGCGTTGGCCGGAATAGCCCCAGAGATCATCGATCAGCCGTAGCATGCGCTCAAGATCCGCCGTGCGTATGAGCGAGGGCGTGCCGCCGCCGAAGTAGACCGTGTCGACCTTGCGTGGGCCTGTGCGATCGCGCCAACCCTTGAGATCGGCTGCGATCGCATCCGCCAGCGGAGCGTTGTCGCGCGACTTCGCTGCATAGACGTTGAAATCGCAATAAGGACAGATGCGCGTGCAGTACGGCCAGTGGATATAGACGCCGAAGCCTCGCGCAGGATCGAACTCGTTCATGCCGGGAAACTCATGCAGGCGCCTCTGGCGCCGAACCCCCCGTCACGTCAACCTTGCTGCTGTGGGGGGCCGCCGATCGGCAGAGTGAATTCGACCCTCGCGCCGGAACGATAGGCCGGATCGATCCTTATCTCGCCGCCATGGCTCTGCACGATGTTGCGACAGGTCGAAAGGCCGATACCTGCGCCGTCGCCCGCGGTGTGGATGCCGCGCGCCAATGGATTGAACGCGACGGAGGCGAATTCGGGGTCGAACCCGACGCCATTGTCCTCGACCGACAACCGCCACGCCTCGACGTCCCGCACGGCGTCGATCCGAATGACCAGCGCCCGGTCCCTGCGCCGGTTCTTGATCGAGTTGGCGATGAGGTTCTGGAACACTGTAGTGATAAGGGCGGAATCGCAGCGTAGCTGGATATCTTGGACGAGTACCACCTGGGCGCCTGCCGCTTCGAGCTCCGCCGCATTCTGCGCGGAGGCCGACTGGATCAGTTCGGACAATTGCTGGTTGGCTGGCTGGATGCGCGTGAAGGCCGAGCGGGAATAATCCAGGAGGCCCTCGATCATCCTCGGCATGTCGGCCGCGCTTTCATGGATGGCCTTGCCATGTTTTCGCGCCGTGGCGATATCGCCCCGGGCCAGGGCCTCGTTGAGAAGCTCACCATAGAGAAGCACATGGCGCGCCGGCGCCTTGAGATCGTGTGCGGCGGAGGATGCGTACTGCTCCAGCGCCTCGTTGGCGCGGGAGAGGCGAGAGGCCTGCTCGTTGGCTTCCCGCTGCCAGTCGTGGGCCAGCTGCGACAGCCACCAGATCAGCAGCGCCGCCAGCGTCACCGACAGCGAGGCGTTAATGGCAAACAGCGCTTCGGCCGGCCAGCCCATCGAAACCGAGAGAGCAAGGCTCGCCACTGCCGCAATCACCGGCACGAGCACGATGAAGGGTAGGCCCACCCGCAGCACCCTGCCCCTCAGGCTCGCTTGCAGCACCGCGGCGGCAAACGGCAAGCGCGGATGCATCAGCACGCACACCAGCATGAACCATACGATCAGGATCGCCGTGTGCAGGCCCATCGAGTTGAGCGGGCTGGTTTCGTCCTGCGGCGCTCCCCAGAACAGCAACAAGCCGAGAATGCGGTACAGCGCAGGCGCCGCGGCGGCCAGGGCGATCACCCCGACCGCGATGTTCCACCGCGGACGCAGGTTGATGATCACCATCGCCGCAGCAGCGAACAGGACCGACAGCGTCGTGCCGAGAATCGCTCGGAACTGCGCCACCGTGAAATCGGGCGTGTTGAAATGGGTCGCGTCCTCGTAGACCAGATAGATGATGATTGCGCCCGCTATCGCGGCCGACAGCCACTCCAGCCGCCTGTCGCCGCGCAGCGACAGGAGGCAGCTGATCGACAGGAGCATGATCAGGCCGGCCGTGATCGGCCGCATCGCCGGAAAACCGGGCAACAGGGTCTGCAGGGCGGAGACATTGAACCCATAGCCGATGATCAGTACGGCGGCGGCGATGGAGCCGATGGCGACGGCATGAAGCTCGATGGCCGAGAAATAACGCCGGCGCGGCAAACGCAGATAAGTGTCGACGGTTCGGCGCATTGTCCCTCTTTGCCTGCTCCTACTGCAAGGACGGGAAAGCTAGTGGCCCGGAAGCTCCCCCAGACGCCAGTAGTCCACAATGGCGCCCGCCATGGCCCGATAGTCCTCAAGCGTAGTTGGTTTCTCGACATAACCCGAGCAGCCGCCGGCGTAGGCGCGATCGACATCGCGCTGCAGGGCCGAGCCGGAACACATCACCACAGGCACCGGATTGCCCTCCCCGCGCAACAGCGCGAGCACACCGAAGCCGTCGAGATCGGGCATCTTGACATCAAGCATCACGAGATCGGGCTTTTCCACCCGGATGCGGTCGAGCGCGATGGCGGGCTTCATCTCGCCGGCGACGTCCACGCCCCCGCGCGCCTGGAATGCAAGCGTCATGAATTCGAGACAGCGCGGATTGTCGTCCACGATCAGCACGCTGGCCAGCTTCGCCATAAGCCCCCCTCAGGGTTAAGCGGACGAAGAGAGACTAGCGCGATCAGGCGCGGTGTGAACCCCATGAAGTTCAAAGGCTCACGCAATTGCTACTCGCCATGAACCGAGTCGATAGCCGGTGATTGCGGCATTCATACTGGCAGAAAAATTCTTGCGCGGCTGGCGTACTTTGTCAGCCGAGCAGAAACGCCTTGAGCCTGGCAAAGGCGACGGCCCGGTGACTCATGGCGTGTTTCTTCGCCGGGTCCATTTCGCCGAAGGTTTCGGTTTCGCCCTCGGGAACAAAGATGGGATCGTACCCGAAGCCCTTCTCTCCCCTCGGAGGAAACACCAGCTGGCCGCGGACGACGCCCTCGAAGCTTTCGACATGCCCGTCGGGCCAGGCCAGCGACAGCACGCAAACGAAGCTGGCGCGCTTGTCGACCTCGCCATCGGCGGATGTCTCGGCCTTCAGCCCGTCCTCCACCTTCTGCATGGCGAGGCGGAAATCCTTCTCCGGTCCGGCCCAGCGCGCCGAGTAGATGCCGGGGGCGCCCGAGAGGCCGTCGCAGGCGAGTCCCGAATCGTCCGCCAGCGCAGGCTCGCCGGCCGCCCGGGCCGCAGCCAGCGCCTTCAATTCGGCATTGCCCCTGAAGGTGTCTTCGGTCTCCTCCGGCTCAGGCAGGCCCAGGTCCCCCGCGGACACCGCCGTAAAGCCGCTGTCGGCAAGCAGGTCCGTGAGTTCCTTGACCTTTCCCTTGTTGTGGGTTGCCGCGAGCAGCCTGCCGGGCGCGAGTTTGCGGGTAGCTGCCATCCCTGCTGCGTCCTTTCGTCCAGACCGATGGACGGCCTTATTGTTTTTCGATATGGTCCGAATCCATCCCGCCAGACAAGTTGGCCGCTGGCAAGCGGAAGGCGCGGCCGCGGGACAGGTATAACTATGGCCGCGCGGCTGCGGCGCGGGACGATCGGAGCCCCTGATCCATGCTGATGCGCGCAACCGGCCGCGGATCGATTTCTTCATTCCTGAAGCTGGCGGTGGACATCGCCTGGGTGGTTGCGTGCGCCCTGCTCGGCTTCATCTGGATCATCGCGGCCATCTCGATTTTCTCCATGACCAGCGGCGGCGCGCCGATGGCCGCGTTCGAGCGCATCGCGATTTCCAGCCCGCAGGCGCTGGCGTTGTGGACCATAACCGGATCGATCCTTTGCATCGGCGGCATGATCGTGTGCGCCTATCTGCGCGGCGTGTTCGAGACGCTGGTTAACGGCGATCCGTTCGTGCCGGGCAATGCGCGCCGCTTCACCGCGATCGCCATCGTGCTGGCCGTGATGGAAGGCGCAAGCATGTTCATGACATCGCTGGTCAAGCTGCTGCTTGGGATTTTCGGCCTCGCCGGCGACAGCGCGTTGTCGATCCTGCCCAAGATAAACTGGCCGGTATGGTTCGCGGTGCTGACCCTTCTGGTGCTTGCGCAGGTGTTCCGAGAGGGCGCAGCCATGCGGGAAGAGCAAAAAATGACCATCTGACGGTTAAAGGCCGTCGCGAGGCGCGTTGATTGCACGCCTTGTCGGGTTTGGACGACACATCTGCGGGAAGATTGCTTCCCATCTTGGTTAAGGGCGGGCGCGGCCTTGGACAGCGCAGAGGAAAGCCGCAAGGCGCGATGGCAATCCGGGTCAACCTTGATCGGGTCCTGCTGGACCGGCGCATGTCGCTCACCGAGCTGGGCGATCGCGTCGGCATTACGCTTGCGAACCTGTCGATCCTGAAGACCGGCAAGGCCAAGGCGATCCGCTTCTCGACGCTTGAGAAGTTGTGCCGCGAGCTGAACTGCCAGCCCGGCGATATCCTGGTGTGGGATCCCGACGAGGCGGCCGCCAGTGACGATGACGAAGAGCGCCCCGGCAAGGCAGTCGCCGCCGAATAGGCTGTTTGTTACGAGTCTTCCATCTGCCAGGGGACTGACAGCCTGCTTTCGCGCCCCTACATCCAGTCCAGACCAAGGGGCGGGCTATGCTGGACGCCAGCCATGATGCGATTGCGGGGGTGCATGTGACACATCCCGTCATGCAGGCCCTGCTGATGGCCGCAGCCGGCGCCATGCTCGCCATGGCCGTCGCCATGCTGCGCACCGAGCGACCCGTTGCGCGCTGGACCGGTTTCATCTTCGACATCGCCGTGGCCGCCTACGCCATCAAGCTGTGGAATGACGACGCCCAGCTTCTGGGGCCGATCCTCTCGTTTCTCCTCCTTGCAACGGCGATCGGAACGGTCGGCTGGTATTGGCTGTTCGTGATGGCGTTGTTCGAGGACGCGTGCCGGATTCGCCGGACCTTTGTTCTCATCGTGGCCGCGACAATCGTAACCGGACTGGTCGGCGGCTACACCAGCGGGGCGGTGCGTACGACGTTCTGGCTTGCCACCAACATCACACAGGTGGGCATGGCGCTGCACGCGCTCGCCATTGTCTGGCGTGGCTGGAAAGACGACCTTGTCGAAGCGCGCCGGCGCATTCGCGGACCGTTCCTCATCACGGTCACCACCTACATCCTGGTGATGCGCGGCTTCGACATGGCCGAAACCTTGGGCTATGTGCCAGCCTGGTACCCGATGACCAATGCCGCGGCGCTGGCTGTCATATGCGTGACGGGCGCCTTCATGTTCCTGGAATCGCGCGATGAGTTCTTCGGCGCGCGCCGCCCTGCGCCACGCATGGATCCGCCGCCGATCGGCCAGGCGCCCGCCACCGCCGGCAAGCCGGCGAACGACTATGTAGCGAACGAAAACAGCGCGCAGCCGTCGATGAACGGACATGTCACAACATCTGGCAATGGATCGGCCCTCAGCCTCGACCGCGCCGCCAGGGCCGATCTCGACCGTCTCGAAAACCTGATGTGCGCCCAGCAGGCCTGGCGCGAGGAAGGCCTCACCATCGCAAGCCTTGCCGTGCGCGCCAACATGCCGGAGGCGCACCTGCGCCGCTTGATCAACGACCGGCTCGGCTATCGCAACTTCCCCAGCTATGTGAACGGCCATCGGATCGCCGCCGCCAAGACCAAACTGTCCGATCCCGAATCGGCTCGCATCTCGGTCTCGACGATCGCCTACGACATCGGTTTTGCCTCGCTGGGGCCGTTCAACCGCGCCTTCAAGGAAGAGACTGGCGTTTCTCCCACCGAATGGCGGCGAAAAGCCCTCGGGATCGACACGCCGATTCACGAAGAGACCTGATCGTTTTCCAAAAAGCTTCGCGAATTCAGCGCGATGAATCGGCGAAATGCCGCGCTTCGCCGATCTGCGAAAATTCCTGATCGAATTTTTGAAAGCCGCGCCGTTTCCCAAAAATGGCGAGCGGAGGCGCGTCACAGGGGCCAAGTGTGGGTCGTCCATAGAAGGAGAAACCACATGGATACGACGACCTCCCCGAACTACGCCTCCTCCCTGAAAGCCTCCGGCGGGAAAGCGCCTGGCGTGCTGGCTCTTGCCCTGTCCGCCGGCGTAGTCCTGTGGCTTGGCGCTTTCGGCGCTGAACTTGCCTCGGCCCAGACGCCGGCCAACGCGCCGACCCCGCCGATGGCGAAAGTCGCCTATGGCGACCTCGATAACGCCACGCCCAACGGCGCGCACGCC
>DASZSI010000050.1:0-6556 GCA_035548775.1 Hyphomonadaceae bacterium | reverse complement strand
TTCAGCACCTGGTGCAGGATGGCTGGCTGGCCGTGCGCCCGGGCGTGGGGACGGTGGTGGCCGAACCGCCCGCGGCGCGCTCGGCGGAACGTCAGCGCCTTTTGAGTCATGAAGTCGAGCAGCTGGTGGTCGAAGCCAAGCGTGTGGGCCTCGACCTCAAGGATGTGACTGCCGCGATCGAACGGCGGTGGAAGCAGCTGAGCAAGGATTGAGGGGGACGGGCGTGATCATCGCAACCGAGAAGCTGGCCAAGACATATGGATCGCGCGAGGCGGTGCACGGGGTGGACCTGGAGGTGCCGCAGGGCGCGGCGATGGCACTGATCGGGGCGAACGGCGCAGGCAAGACCACCACGATCCGCATGCTGATGAATATCCTGCGCCCGGATGCCGGGTCGGCAAGGGTGCTGGGTGTCGAGTCGCGAAAGCTGTCGGCGGCGGAATTCCAGCGCATCGGATATGTCTCGGAGAACCAGCGAATGCCGGAGCGGCTGAGCGTTGCCGGGTTCTTCGACTATCTGCGTCCGCTCTATCCGACCTGGGACCGGAAGCTGGAAGACAGCCTGCGCGCCTCGCTCGACCTGCCGGGCGACCGGCGCATCGGCCAATTGTCCCATGGCATGAGGATGAAGGTCGCGCTGGCGAGCGCCCTGCCCTTCCATCCCGAACTGCTTGTGCTGGACGAGCCGCTGAGCGGCGTCGACGCGCTGGTCCGGGACGAGTTCATGGCCGGCATGCTGGCCCAGGCCGGCGAGATGACGGTGCTGATTTCCTCGCACGATCTTGCCGACATCGAGGGCTCGGCTTCCCACGTGGCGTTCATGGATCGTGGCCGGTTGCTGTTCCAGGAATCCATGGACCAGCTGACCGGGCGCTTCCGCGCCGTATCGGTGACGATGTCGAACGAGCTCTCTCCACCGAGAGATGACGCCTCGTGGCTGGAGGCCAAGGCCTCCGGCCACGTGTTTTCCTTCGTCGAAAGCCGGTTCGAGGGCGAGGAGCAGCTGCGCCGGAAAATCGCGGGCAAGCTGGGCGAGGCGCGCAATGTCGATGTTCGCCCGATGTCGCTGCGCGCCATTTCGACGGCGTTGATGCGCAATGCGCGGCGGGACGCGTCGACGCAATGAAGGCAAGCACGCGCATCGGCGCCGTGATGCGGCGGGACTGGCGCCTGTTCTGGCCCATGATCGCCGGCGTCGGCGCATGGCAGGTGTTGCAGCGCGGACTCGCGGAACCCGATCCTACCGGCAATCGCGACCTGTCCGTCCTGTTTGCCGAACTGGCGGACGAGCCGCTGCAATACCTGCCGGTTCTGGCTGCTGCGCTGACCATCCTTTTGATCGCGACGCTGGTGATTGTCATCGTGCATGAGGACGAAGTTCCCGGCGTGCGCGGGGACTGGCTGACCCGGCCGGTGCGGCGCTTCGAGACGCTGGGCGCCAAGGCGTTGCTGGTTGGCGGCGCGGTGCTGGTTCCGGATTTTGTCGCGGGCCTGGTCTATGCCTTCGTGCAGGACGCGCCCATCGATGCGGCGCTGCTGCATGCCGGCGGGAGAACCATCGGGGACCTGATCGGCCTGGTGCTTCCGCTTTTCCTGCTCGCGAGCATGACATCGAACCTCGCCGAAGCAGCGATCCTCGGCATCATCGTCGCCGGCGCCAATTATGTGCTTGGCCCGAACACGCTCTATGGCCTTGGGCTGATCAGGGGACCGGCGGACGCAAGCTGGCTGACCGACCTTGCGCGCCTTGGCCTGATCGTGGTGATCGGCGCGCCGCTGGTCGTGTGGCAATACCGGCGCCCGAACCGATGGCTGGTGCGGAGCGTGGCGGGCGTCGGCGTCGCGGCCTGGATCGCGCTCGCCTATGTTTCACCTTACGACCTGGCGCGGATGCATGTCGGTGTGTCGCCCGATCCCGGCGCCGGCGCCTCGATCACGCTGAGCGAGGGGTCGATCGAGCCGGCCATGTTGGCGCGCATGCGCCCGTGTTCGCCCAAGGCAGCGATGTGTTCCCCCCGCTTTCCGCTGCCAAAAGTGGTTGGGATGCCTGCTGGAGACGGCGTTGTCCTTGAAGCCAGCATCATCCGCGTGCGGGACGCGGCCGGCAGGCAGGTCGCAACCTATGGCCTGGCGCCTGCGTCGGACCCGTTCGGCGGAGGAGTTCCGCAGCCTGGCCTGGTTTCGAGCGAACCCGACCGGAAGGCGATGGCGGGGGTGTTCGACGGCATTCGCTCGGGCGCGCTTCACATGGAAGGCGACATGACGCTGAGCCTGCTGGCGCCGGATCAGCGGGTTACGCTGCCGATCGACGGCAAGCGGCGGTTCGTGCGCGGCCTGGGCGCCTGCCGGGTGTGGGAGGCATCGAACAGTTCGGTGCAGGTCCAGTGCCGGCCGATCGGGACGGCGCCGAACAGCATGTCGGTCATTCTCGAAGGCGCGCGGCCCCCGGCGCGGTGTGCGCTTGATGCGGCCGGCTGTTCTGTCTGGGCGGCGCCGTTGCCGGCGCGGCTGATCCTGCCGCAGCGCCCGTTGAACGCCTATGTGTCGCTGCTTGTGGGGCGGCAAATGCCGAAGACTCTCGACATCCAGACCTATGTGGTGAAGGCGCACTTCGCCCGGCAGGCGCCGCTCAAGGCGATCGTGCCGACCGCAAGCCCGCCCGCGCCTCCGGCCGGAGGCAAGCCATGATCGGCGCGACCTTCCTCAAGGACGTTCGCCTGCTCTGGCCGCTCGCGGTCATCATCGCCGTGCTGCAGGCGTTCCAGACTTGGATGTCGCTGCGCTTCTATCTCATGCAGGCGCAGGTCGTGCTGCCCGCCTTTCTTGTCCAATCCAGTATCGTGCCGATGCTGGCGGCGGCGGTGCTGTGCGCACTGATCGTCCGGCTGGAGCCGCCGCAAGCGGAACGCGACGACTGGTTCACCCGTCCGCTCTCGAGAGGCCGGATTGTGCTTACCAAGATCGCAGGCGTCGTGATCATGGTGCATGCGCCGATCCTGATGATTGATTTTGTCTTTGGCTTGCTGATTGGCGTCGAACCGGGCCAGGCCCTCATCGCGGGCGCGCTTCGCTCTCTTTACATCTTCGCGGTGATCAGCCTTCCCTCACTTGGCGCCGCCGCAATGGCGGCAACGCTGGGCCAGGCGATCGTGGGGGCGGTGGGCCTCGCCACTGTCTTCTACTTTCTCGATACATCGGTTCTCCGTTCCGGCTTCATGACGGCGCTCAGCAATGAGAACCGGACGCTGGCGGGCGTAGCCGCGCTTCCATTGCTTGCGGCCGGTCTCGGCGTGATCCTTCTTGTCCTCCCCTACATCCGCCTGAATCGCGCGAAGACAGCAGCGTGGGCGGCGCCAGCCGCCATCCTGTGCGCTTTCGTCTTCAATCCTGCATGGCCGCACGCAATCGGCCTTGGCGGAATGCCAGCGGAAAGAGCGTCGACGTCGGCGTTCGGCATCCGGTTCGATGCGGCGCGAGGGCCATTCAACCATGGCGGGGACCCGTATAGCTGGATCTTGCGCCGCGCGCAGGCGTCGGGTCCGCCCACGCCGCAGCAGGCAAGCTATCACACGCTCGCGCAGCCGGGCGACAAGCCGGCATTCATCTTTCTTCCCCTGCGCAGCCTTCAGACGCCAGCCGGCGAGGTCTGGAAGGCAGCCGATGTGGCTGTGGTCCTACGCGGATCGACCGGCGAGGAGCTTCTGTCCACCCATGCCGGCCTCGACAGGCCGTTCCCGAACTCGGGAGATGCGTTCGGCGTCAGCGCCAACGGCGCGCGGCTGATCGACGACAGTCTCGACAATATTGGCCTCAGCATCGAACTTCCGCCGGGCTTCCTGCGCGTGCATGGCGAAGAGCAAGTCAGGATCGAGGCGGCGTTCGACATCACCTTCCTGCACAAGTCGCTTGAGGCGCCGATCGCGCCAGGGCAGCAGGCGATCAAGGGGTTTGGCGCGTGCACCCTGTCGCCGCCGATAGGAGAATCGTCCAGCTGGAGGATCACCTGTTTCGAACCCCGGATGCCGCCCTACTGCATCTCGCTCCAGCGTGCGGAAGGCGGTGACTGGGTTCCGCAGTGCACGTCCGATTTCCTGCCCGTGACCCTGGGCGCCATGATGACGGGACCTTATCCACGCAGTCCGCAGGGCGGCGCCATCTCTGCACCAGGCAATCCGCCGATGGTGATCCAGGACTGGCGGCCGAGCGGATACGCGCAGCGCGAACTCACGATCTCAAGCATCAAGTTGAACGATTGGACCTCGGCGGCCAACGAGACGCGGCCTCTAGTTCCGGGCGCCCGGCCGCCGCCCTGATCCGCAGCCAAGAGGCAAGACCGCCATCAGTCTGCTGGCGGCGGGGCGCTGCCGCCGGCGGGGCGGGCGGGTTTGGTGAGCCAGATCAGGGGCAGAACGAGGATGCAGACCCAGGCCGAGATCCGGAAAAGATCAAGCGTCGACAGGAGATAGGCCTGGTTTTCAAACTGTCGGTTGACCGCGCCGAGCGCCTGCTGCGACGACAGGCCCGCCTGTGTCAGCGCATGAAGCGTTCCGACCATCTGCGGATCGTTGCTCGAAACCACTTCGGCGAGCCGGTTCTGGTGCAGGGCCGCGCCCTGGTCCTGCAGCGTGGTGGCGAGTGAGGCGGCGAACGCGCCGGCCGTTATGCGCGTGAAGTTGGAGAGGCCGGTTGCGGCCGGCACTTGCGGCCCCGGCACGCCGTTCAGGCTGATCGTGACCAGCGAGATGAAGAACACCGACATCGCCACGCCCTGCACCAGCATGGGCATCACGAAGGCGCCGAAGTTGGCGTCCGGCGTGAACTCCGAGCGCATCCAGAAAGAGATCGCGAAGGCGCCGACCGCGACGGTGGCGGCCCAGCGCGCATCAACCTTGTTGAGAATCCTGGCGGCGAACGGGGTCAGAATGACAGCCACGACGCCGCTGGGGGCGGCAACCAAGCCTGCCCAGGTTGCGACGTAACCCACATGCGTCTGCAGCCAGAGCGGCAGAAGCAGCGCATTGCCGAAGAACACGGCGTAGCCGAGGCAGAACACGATGGTGCCGAGCGCGAAATTGGGCGACTTGAAAAGCGACAGGTCGACGATCGGGTGTTTTTCGGTCAGCTCCCAGATCAGCCAGGCGAGGAAGCCGACCGCCGCGATGGCGGCTTCGGCGCAGATGACCGGTGAGTTGAACCAGTCTGCGTCCTTGCCGGTGTCGAACATCACCTGCAGCGATCCGACCCAGATGAGCAGAAGCGCGAATCCCGTGGTGTCGACGGGAAGCTTGCGCGTCGGCGTCTCGCGGCCCTTGAGGCCCCGCCAGCACAGGAAGACGCAAGCGGCGCCGACCGGCAGGTTGATGAGGAAGATCCACTCCCACGCGAAGTTATCTGAGATATAGCCACCGAGAATCGGCCCGGTGATCGGCGCGATGAGCGTGGTCATCGACCATATCGCCAGCGCCGTGCCGCGCTGGTTGCCCGGGAAGATCATGATCAGCAGCGCCTGGCTGCCGGGGATCATCGGGCCCGAGACGGCGCCCTGCAGGATGCGGAAGGCGATCAGGCTTTCGATGTTCCAGGCGATGCCGCACAGGAACGAGGCGATGGTGAACAGCGTGACCGCGGTGAGAAAAGTGCGCACCACGCCGTAGCGGCCCATCAGCCAGCCGGTGAGCGGCACCGAAACGCCGTTGGCGACGGCGAAGGCGGTGATCACCCAGGTGCCCTGGCTGGTCGAGACGCCGAGGTTGCCGGCGATGGTGGGGATCGAGACGTTGGCTATGGTCGAGTCCAGCACCTGCATGAAGGTGCCGAGCGCCAGCGCGATCGAGGTGACGGCGAGCGCCGCGCCTTTCAACGGAGGCAGTGGCGCGGGCGCGGCTGTGGCGGCTGGGCTTGCGCCCGAAGACGTTGCGGTGGTTGCGGACATGGGCTTAAGCCCTTTCTACCCGAGACCGGTCAGTGTTGCGGCTGTTGGGAGACGTCGATCGTCGCCTTCATCGAAAGGCCGACACGCAGCGGGTGTTTCTGGAGTTCGGCGGGGTCGAGCTGGATGCGGACGGGCAAGCGCTGCACCACCTTGATCCAGTTGCCGGAGGCGTTCTGGGCCGGGATCAGCGAGAAGGCCGAGCCGGTGCCGCCGGCGAAGCCAACCACATGGCCGTGGAATTTGACGCCGTCGCCATACAGATCCGAGGTCAGTTCGACCGGCTGGCCCGGCGCGACCTTCTTAAGCTCGACCTCCTTGAAGTTGGCGTCGACGAAGGCGGTGCTGAGCGGCACCACAACCATGAGCGGCTGGCCGACCTGGACCTGCTGGCCGACTTCCACATTCTTGCGGCTGATCACGCCGTCAGTCGGCGCGCGCAGGGTGGTGCGCGAGAGCGCGAGTTTCGCGGCGTCGAGCCGGGCCTGGGCCGCGATAACTTCGGGGTTGGAGACGATGTCGGCATCCGCGATCAGGGCCGTGTTGGCCAGGCGGGCGCCCTGGGCGGCCGAAAGATTGCTGGTCGCCTGGGTCAGCGCGGCCTTGGCGGCGGCAAGTCCGGCTTGC
>DASZSI010000049.1:0-5127 GCA_035548775.1 Hyphomonadaceae bacterium | reverse complement strand
GCCGACCACCGACATGAAGGTGTTGAGCATGTCGATCAGGTTGCGCAGGCCGTCGATGGCGTCGCTGGGGTCGCGATAGCGCAGGCCCGCGTGCTCGTATTTCGCGTTGATGTCGTGTTCGAAGGTTGGTGCGTATTCGGGCTTGAGCAGCAGGCGATAGGTAGTGCGGAACAGGCGGCCCGGCACAAGCTCGCCGGTCTCGCGCATTGCATCGAGGGAGATGATGGCGCGCGGTTCGAATGCGCCGGGATCACCGATACGGTCGGGTTCGCGCTTGAGCAGGGCGCGGGCTTCCACTTTGAGGTCGCCCAGCGAGAAGACGTCGCCGAGCTTCATCTGGAGTTGTTTGAGCAGGGAATCGCTGACGGCGGCGCCCCAGGTGTCGCCCTTCTTCGCCAGGATTTCGGGCAAGGGCGGCGCACCGTCGTTGAAGACGAAGGCGCCTATCAACGGAAAAGGCGCATCGATGGAGCGGACGTCAATCGCTTTCACCGCGTCGCCAAAATGCCCCATCATGTCGGCCCCGGCGGCTTCGCTGATCGCCGTGCCGCGTTCGGCCATCCAGGCGCGTTCTTCCTCGGTCGCCTCGCGCTGGGAGATTGTGATGCCTGCATCGCCGCCGAGCAGCATGCGTGACTGAAGCTCGAGCCCGGCGCCGAAAGAAGCGGTGATCGAGCCGGCCGCTGCGATCGCCCAGGCGCCGAGGGCGAGACACGCCAGATAGATCCAGAAGCCGCCGAGGCCGCCGGCGAGTTCGCGCCGGGCAATGCGAAGCCAGGCGCGCGAGGCGCTCACGACACGATCCTTCCATCGCGCATCTCGACCACGCGGTCGGCGCGCTTGGCCATTTCCAGGTCGTGGGTGACGACAACCAGCGTCGCCTTGCGGTCGCGCGCGATGGCGAACAGCATGTCGGCGACCATGGCGCCGGACGCGCGATCGAGATTGCCGGTGGGTTCGTCGGCGAAGACGATGGCGGGATTGCTGGCGAGCGCGCGGGCGACCGCGACACGCTGGCGCTCGCCGCCGGAGAGCTGGCCGGGGAAGTGGTCCATGCGCTGGCCGAGACCGACAGCCTCGAGGCCCGACTTCGCCAGTTGGTCGACGTTGGCAAGACCCGCGATCTCAAGCGGGGCGCGAACATTGTCGAACGCGGTCATGGTGCCGAGGAGATGGAAGGACTGGAACACCAGGCTGACGCGGCCGCGCCGCACGCGCGCCAGCGCATCCTCACTTTTGCCGGTGAGCTTTTCGCCCAGGAGGATTGCATCGCCCCTGGTCGTGCGCTCGATGCCGGTTGAGACAGCGATCAGGGAGGATTTGCCTGAGCCGGAAGGACCTACGACCGCCACGCTTTCGCCCGGCATGACGCGAAAGCTGACACCTTTCAATATCTCGACCGGACCCGATGCGGCCGGCAGCGTCAGGTAGACATCTTCAAGAACCAGTGCGGCGTCCACGATCGCTCTTTCGTCAGCGATTGGCGTTTTCTGGAGGTGGTTCCTGCGCGGCGCCTGGGGTCATTGGGGAGGACTCCTTGTGTTCAAAAGATAATGTGCACATGAACACTTCTTGCCTAGGCTGGGCGGACGCGTTTGAAGACAAAATCCTCCCGCGAAAGAGACGCAGTATGCGCCGACACATTCTCATGTTCCTTTTTTGCGCCACGCTGGCGGCGTGCGGCGGCAAGCCGTCGTCTGCGCCCGCAGCCGACCATCCCGCGGCGGCTGAGGAGAGCGATGTGACAACGACGCCTGTCGCCGCTGGCCCGTCGATCGTCATGCTGGGAGACAGCCTGACGGCGGGGTTCAACCTGCCGGCCGGCAACGCCCTGCCCGCGGCCCTGCAGCGCGACTTCGATGCCAAGGGGATCGAGGCGAAATTTATCAACGCCGGAGTGTCGGGCGATACGAGCGCCGACGGGCTTCAGCGCTATGATTTCAGCGTTGCAGGCGTGAAGCCGAACATGCTGGTGGTGGCGCTTGGGGCGAACGATTTTCTCAATGGCCTGCCAGCCGACGTTCCGAAGAAGAATCTTTCCGCCATCCTCGACAAGGCGAAAGCGGATCACATTCCGACCGTCCTGCTGGGCGTGAGCATTCCGGGCGCTTCGCTTGGCAAGCGCGAGGCGGCGTTTGCTGCGATCTATCCCGACCTCGCGAAGAAGTATGACGTGCCCTACTACCCCGACATGCTGGGCGCGATTCAGGGCAAGCCGGAGTTGCTGCAGCCGGACGGGCTTCACCCCACCGAAGCAGGCGTCGAGGCGATGGCGGCGGCGATCACTGAGTTCCTCGAGCCGCTGGTCAAGGACCTGCCCTGACGGATGTTGTCGAGCGCCTGGTGGGAGAGCAGCAATTTCCCAGCGCCAGGAGCAAGGCGGGCGGGACGTGAGAAGCGCGGCTCCTCAAGTTGCATTGCACGGAGCAAGGTCGAGAAGAACGAATTGCTGTTGGGGCCAAAGCCGAGAAACGGATAAGGCAAGCCCGAGCCGCCTTCGGGGCCCTCGGTCAATGAATTGATCGCATGGAGTGCGGCGAGCGCGGGCGCGAGCCTGATCTCGACATCGGCGGCGGAGAGCTTGTCAGCGAGGATCCGCACGCTGCCGCGGTCGACCGCCGAGGCGATGCTGCGTGAACCGAGGGCCGCGCCATTGATCGGCAGATAAGTTCGCGGGTGGGTTTGGGTGTCGTAGCCGCGCAGGCGATCGGTGCGCAGGTAGCCGATGGGCTTGTGGCGCCAGTGCTGGCCGTCCCACCAACTGGCGAGGCCGTTGAGCTGGCGCACGGCGTTCAGTTTCGGATCGGCGATGATGATCATGCGATGCGCGGCGAAACGGCTTTCCCACGGGATGCGCAGTTCTGCGGCGGCGATGGCCCAGGTCGTCATTGAGGCTTGGGCGCCGCTGCCGGCGCGGCGGTGGCCGGCGTCTGTTTCACTCGCCAGGCTTTCGACTGTTCCTTCACCACGTCGACGAGATTGCCGAGCGTGAGGCCCATGTCGATGAGGTGAAGCCCCCAGCCCGGTTGGACGACGCCATCGACCGTGACGTCGCCCACGATCGCGTCGGTGCGGCCATCGGTTGGATCGCCGTTGGTGGTGATGGCGAGATAATTGTATCCGCCCTTGTTCTCGCAACGCGCACTCAGGAGGCCGGGGACGGAAACGAAGGTGGTCTCGATGTCGCCGCCGGTGGCCGACCATGGCCTGGGCGCGGCGACAAAGGGCGATGTCGGGTGCGAAGGCAGGTAGGCCTTGAGCGCGCCGCCCGATCCGTCGAGGTCGGCGGGATTGACGCATGCCGCCTGCATTCCTGCTTCGTTGACGCTGCCGAACAGTGATTTTTCCGGCGGCGGAATGTCGGCGCGAAACGCCGAGAACGCGATGAAGCAGCCGACATCCTGGTTCGAGGCGCAGGGGACGATCGACTTGAACGACCCGCCGGCGCCGCCCTTGTCGGGTATCGCGATGTTGCTGCCGAGCAGGATGGCGGAGACCAGGAGGCTCTGCGCCGGCTTGCCTTCGATCTCGGACGCGATGAGGCGGGCGAGAATTCCCGCGCCCTGATCGTGGCCGATCAGCACCACGCCGCGCCCGGCATTATCGTTGGCAAGATAGCGCGCCCAGGCCGCCTTGATGTCGGCATAGGCCATTTCGCGATCGGTATCCGTCGCCTCGCCCCTGAGGAGCGAGCGCAGCGCGGTGAGCGTGGTCTGGCGGTACATCGGCGCGTAGATGCGGCACACCGATCCAAAGCGCGCGGCCTGGACGAGAGCGGTGCGTTTTTCTTCATCGCCCGGAACGATGTCGGAATTGGGCGTCGGATCGATCGAGATCGTGGGATAAACGTAGAAGCAGTCGATCGGGGCATCCTTGGCGGCGGCGAACTTTTCCTTCGTCAACTTGCCGTCCGCCATGACGATGGTTGCAGAGGCATCGCCGTCGCAGGCGTCTTCGGTCTCCGGACGACAGAGCCAGGAGACGGGCTGGGAATAGTCGGTGGGCGTCTCGGCCTGCACAGCGGGCGCGTTGGCGCCGGCGTCGGAGATCGCGGCAGGAGTTGCGGCCGGCTCGGCGGTCTTTGCCTTGCCGCAGGCAGCGAGCATCGCGCACGATGCAAGCATCGCCGCCAGGCAGGCCAGAAGACCGGGCGATGATCTGATGACGGTCTCCCCTGCTCGACCACGGCGAAGGCCATGGCCTGATCCCTTGTGAAAATGGCTTTGCCGGGGCCTTCGGTCAAATCTCGGCCGAATGGCGGTGAATTGCACAAGCGCGCGAGGCGAAGCGCCCTCTCTTTGCAACTGCTTCCCGCTGGGGCAGGCTGATGGATGAAACAGCGAGCGTGGCTGCAAGGACGGCTGCGCCAGGGGAGAGGAAAATGAAGAAGACACTGCTGGTGACAGCCCTGGGCTGCGCGTCGATGCTTGTTCTGGCCTCATGCCAGACGCCTGCTCCGGCCGAACCAGCCAAGCCCTCGGCGCCTGTCGTGGCGCAAGCTCCCGCGACGGTGCAACCGCCCCAGCGTCCGACGCCAGCGCCTCAACCCGTGTCGGCAAGCGACGCCTCAGGGGAAGCGCTCTATCAGGGCAATTGCGCCCAGTGCCACGATCACACCGACCAGACACGGGCGCCGGCGCGCGACGCGCTCAAGGCGATGAGCTTCCAGTTCGTCAACTACACGCTGACCTCCGGCAAGATGAAGGACATGGGCGCGAAGCTTACGCCCGAGCAGCGCGGCACGCTGGTGGGCTATCTGACCGGGCGCGGCGGACAGGCCAATGACGACTGGGCGAAGGCGGCGATGTGCGCGCCGGACAAGCGCGCGGTGGACCTTTCGGGGCAGGTTGTCTCCTCGCACTTCGGCTTTGACCGCAACAACACACGGACGCTGAGCGCCAAGCAGGCCGGTCTGACCAAGACGCAGCTGTCGGACATGGATGTCGCGTGGTCGATCGGCTTCCCCGACGTGGCCGAGATGCGCTCGACCGGCGCAATCATCGGATCGACGATGTTCTTCCCCGTAGCGGGCACGGGCCAGATGTACGCCATCGACCTGGCTGGCCCGAAGCCTTGCTTCAAATGGGTCTACACCGCGCCCGGCGGCGCGTCGCTGCGCTCCAGCGT
>DASZSI010000048.1:0-17473 GCA_035548775.1 Hyphomonadaceae bacterium | reverse complement strand
TCGATCTGGTCATCCAGGTCGGCGCGCCCAAGGGCGCCACGCGTCTGGTCCAGCGCATCGGCCGTTCCAACCACCGGATGGACGAACCGAGCCGCGCCTTGCTTGCGCCGTCGAACCGCTTCGAGGTGCTGGAATGCCGCGCGGCGGTTGAGGCCGTGGCCGCCAACGAACTCGACGGGCAAGGCCCGCGTCGTGGCGCGCTGGACGTGCTGGCGCAGCACGTGATGGGCCGGGCCTGTGGCGATGGCTTCGATGCCGTCAAACTTTACGAGGAGATCAAGGTTGCAGCGCCCTACGCGGATCTCGATTGGGAAACCTGGGAACGGGTTGTCGATCTGGTCGCGACCGGTGGTTATGCGCTTAAGACCTATGACCGCTTCCGCCGCATCGTGAAATTCCCGGATGGCGTCTGGCGCGCGCGCAATGACGATGTGCGCCGCCAGCATCGCATGAACATCGGCACAATCGTCGAAGACCCGATGATCTCGGTG
This sequence comes from Hyphomonadaceae bacterium, assembly GCA_035548775.1. Taxonomy (GTDB): domain Bacteria; phylum Pseudomonadota; class Alphaproteobacteria; order Caulobacterales; family Hyphomonadaceae; genus UBA7672. Next base: position 16,982 of record DASZSI010000048.1, on the reverse strand, counting down.
CGCCTGGTCAGCTTCACCAGGGGCGGTGGCGAAGGCAAGAAGCTGATGCGCCCCGGCCGCAAGCTGGGCGAGATGGAAGAGTATTTCTTCGAGATGCTCACGCCCGGCGACACTTTCCTGTTTGCAGGCGAGGTGCTGCGCTTCGAGGGTATCTCGGACACTGACGCACTGGTGACGAAGACGTTCGACCCCGATCCGGCGATCCCCAGCTACAATGGCGGCAAGTTCCCGTTGACGACGTTCCTCGCCGATCGGGTGCGGCGCATCCTGCACGATCGCCATAACTGGCATCAATTGCCGGCGCAGGTGCGCGAATGGATTGAGGTGCAGGAGCGCAAGTCGATCATCCCCGAGCCGGACCAGATGCTGGTCGAGACCTTCCCGCGCGGCGATCGTAACTATCTCGTCTGCTATCCGTTCGAGGGCCGCCTTGCCCACCAGACGCTCGGTATGCTGCTGACGCGGCGCATGGAGCGGGCGGGGTTGAAGCCGCTGGGCTTCGTCGCGTCGGAGTACGCGCTGTCCGTGTGGGCGCTCGAGGATCTGCGCGGCGAAGACATGGATGCGCTGTTCCATGAGGATATGCTGGGTGACGATCTCGACGCCTGGCTGGAAGAAAGCGCCCTGATGAAGCGCACCTTCCGCAACAACGCGCTGATTTCCGGCCTGATCGAACGGCGCTTTCCCAAGCACGAGAAGACCGGCCGCCAGGTCACCTTCTCGACTGACCTGATCTATGACGTGCTCCGCAGCCATGAGCCGGATCACATCCTCTTGCAGACGGCTCGCCAGGATGCGGGCGACGGCCTGCTGGACGTGCGCCGCCTCGGCCAGGCGCTGAAGCGCATCAAAGGCAAGATCGTGCATTCCAAGCTGGACGCGATCTCGCCCTTCGCCGTGCCGGTGATGCTCGAAATTGGGAAGGAGCCCGTGTTCTCGGGCGATGCCGCCGAGGCCGTGCTGCGTGAGGCGGAAGAGGATTTGGTGCGGGATGCGATGAGCTAGGGTTCAGTTGCCCTCAGTGGCGTCCTGGCCGGCATTCGCCCTGCGGTCCTCGTCAAAAACTTCTGCGGCGGCGCGACTGGCTTTGTCGTAGGCCGCCCATTCATCTGCGGTTGAGCACACTCGCTGGGGCATATTGGAGCCGGTGACCTTCATCGACTTGCAAATCTTTCCTGGGTCTTTCGATGCGGCTGCCTGCTGTTTGAGCTGGGTGACATAACTCTCATGATGAGGCGATGCTTCCATGAAATGCCCGCAAGCAGTAAGCATCAGCATCGCCGGAACCAGAGCCGCAAATCGCATGGATTGTCCTGAGGGCGTTGCCGCTAGTTGCCGCGGTTGAAGTGGTTGGTGTTCTGGCCAGAGCGGCCGATGTCGAACACCAGGTCGGTTTCCCGTCGCTGTTTATCGTCGAGCTTTTTCCAGTCCTCAGGCTTCGCGCAGATTGTTTTCTTGAAAGTGGAACCCAATTCCTGTTCGCGACGACACTCCAGGCCAGTGATCCCTGCCTCGCCCAGCGTCATTCTTTCCCTGGTAAAGGCCGGGGTCGTCGTGCAGCCGACCGTCACTGCGATGGCCGCGAAGCCGCCGCCAAGCTCCAGAAACAGGCGATTCCGAGTCATTGGTTTCCTCCCGCCAACGTAATGTCAGCATTGTAGCACATAATTTCCAAGTGGAATGCCTGTGCTGATCGGCGGTAATTGACGCCCAAGGCGGCGCTCGCCACGGTCTGGCAGCATGTCCAGAGGGTCCTCCACCAGCCAAGTCCGGCCAGGCCTCGCCTGCGAGGTGGCTGGCGAACGCCTGTCCCTGCTGCCCTGCGGCGGCCTTTGGTGGGAGGCGGGAAGCGTTCTGGTTGTCTCCGATCTTCACCTGGAGAAAGGCTCGGCCTACGCGGCCCGTGGCCAGATGCTTCCGCCCTACGACACACGTGCGACGCTGAAGCGTATCGCGTTGCTCGCTGATGCTTACGAACCAACGACGATCATCTCGCTTGGCGATAGCTTCCACGACAGGTGCGCAAGGGGGCGCATGGCGCCAGAAGACGCGAATGTTCTGTGCGGCATCATTTCCAGATGCGACTGGATATGGATCGAGGGCAACCACGATCCGAAGCCGCCCGAAGATCTGGGTGGCCGAACGGCGGAGGAATTGAAACTTGGCGCCCTCGTGTTTCGCCACGAGCCGGTGTCGGGTCGCGCGCCAGGCGAAATCGCTGGCCACCTGCATCCATGCGCCAAAGTCGTTGGGCGTGGCCGCAGCGTTCGCGCCCGATGCTTTGCAAGCGATGGCGAGCGCATGGTGATGCCGGCCTATGGCGCGCTGACCGGCGGCCTCAATGTGTTGGATGCGGCCTTTACGGCGATTTTCCCGAACGGGTTGATCGCGGGCGTCATATGGCGCGATAGCGTTTACGCTGCAGCCGGAGAGCGGCTCGTGGCGGATACGTTGAACGCAGCAGAGTAGTCAGCGCCGGCCCATCCAGGCGGCGACCGCGCCGACCGCTGTGCCCAGCAGGATCGCGAGGAAAGCATAGACCAGGCCATGTTGGCGCGACAGGTCGTAGAGCGTACGGTCGAGGCCGCCGCGTTCCAGCGTCAGGACCTTCTCGGATTCGCCAACTTTCTGCCCGTCGCGGAATGCGACTGCGCGTACGCGATATTCTCCAGGCGGGGCATTGGGCGGGAGGATGATACGCGCACGGCGTAAGCCGCCATCCAACCGCTCGATCGTTGTATCGGAAAACAGGTAGAGTCCCTGTTCCATCTTCAGGTTCACGAAAGCCGTGCGCCAGGCCTCCAGATCGGGTGAATTCAATTGATCGGAGCGGGGCAGGGCGGCGGCCGATGCGTTGAGCCCGGCCTCGGTCATCACCTCCGGCGATACCGACTGAGCGACTTGCGGTTCCGATCCGACGGCGAAAACCTGAGGCGCCGAGACAAATTCGAAATGCTGAACACCAGACGGGGTGCTGCGGATCACGTCCTGAGGCGCGCCCGGGCCAATCAGGGCGACAGCGAGCCCCGATGTGGCGTCTTCCGGCGTGGGCGCCGTGGCAAACAGCACTATGCGTGCACCTGAATAGTTGACCTTGACCTCGACCGTGTCTTCCGCGAGGCCGGCCGCCATCGCGGTCTTGGTCGGCGTTTCCGTGCGTTGTCGCGACTGGGCCGAGGCGGGCGCGATCGCAAGCAGGGCAAGGAGAAGCGCGGCCAGCTTCATGCCTTCTCCTCCAGCCGGTATTCCGGCTTGGGAGCGACATAGAGTTCGTAGACCAGGCGACCCGCCATCGCTAACACCAGCAACGCCAGCATCAAGCGAAGTTGCGCGGCCTTGAGCTTGCGGCCGGCAGCCACGCCTGCGCGCGCGCCGATCACGCCGCCGACCATCAGCACGAAGGCGAGCACGAGATCGACGGTGCCGTTGAATGTTGCCTGCAGGAACGTGACATAAGCAGTGAGGAAGATGATCTGGAACAGCGAGGTGCCGACCATCACCCGGGTTGGAACACCGAGAAGGTAGACCATCGCAGGCGCAAGAATGAATCCGCCGCCCACGCCAAGCACGGCCGCCAGCAGGCCGACAAAAAAGCCAACGCCCAGTGGCGGGATGATCGAAATGTAGAGGCCTGAACGCGGGAAGCGGCGTTTGATGGGAAGACCGCGCATCCACACTCGCAGGCGCGTACGCCGCCCAGGGTCGCCGCCGGTTCCGCCGAGCGCGCCGACGCTTTCCCAGGCCATCAATCCGCCGATGACGCCAAGGAACACGATGTAGAGGATCGAGATTGCGGTATCGACCACGCCAAAATACTTGAGAAGGCTGAAGACGCCGACGCCCACTGTCGAACCCGCGATGCCTCCGAGCAGCATCAGCGTACCCAATCGCACGTCCACCGCACGTTCGCGCCAGTGTGCCGACACGCCGGCTATCGATGTCGCCATCACCTGATTTGCCTGGGTGGAAACGGCGACCGCGGCCGGGATGCCGTAGAAGATCAGCAGCGGTGTCAAAAGGAAGCCGCCGCCTACGCCGAACAGGCCAGACAGGAAGCCGACCCCCATCCCGATCAGCACGAGGATCAAGGGATCCACCGCGACCTGGGCTATGGGCAAGTGAATCAGCATGCGCTCTTCTACGCGCGCAAACTGGTCACCGGAAGCAGGTGAAACGAGGCGAAGCTAGTTCTGTGGGCCGAGCGTCGCAGCGCGGAGCTGGCGCAGCAGCGATACGCTGGCCTCGCCGGTTACAGGAAGGTCATTGGCCCGCTCAAAGGCCCGGATGGCGTCCTCGGTCCGCGTTGTCATCTTTCCGTCCGTCGCGCCCGGATTGAAGCCTAGCTTTTCGAGCAGCCGCTGGGTCTCCGAAATCTGTACCGGGGTCGGCATGTCCCATGGCCGGCGTCCAAAATCGCCGTTGGCGCGAGCGATCGACGGCTTGGGATTGAAGGCGCGGGCGCGGCGTTTGATCTGCTCTGCCTGCATTGACTGCATGTCGCCGAAGAGGGCCCGGGCGCGGCGGGCGGCGTCCTGGTCGCCGGCTCGGCCGGCCACTTCGAACCAGTAGGCCGCCTCTGCCTTGTCCTGGGTGAGCCCCAGGCCCTGTTCGTAGAGGACGGCGAGATTGTACTGGCTGTCGACCAAGCCGAGGTCGGACGCCTGGCGGAACCATTCAACGGCGGCAGCATAGCTTTGCGGCCCGGCGTCGCCCTCGGCGTAGAACACTGCCAGGTCGTGCATGGCCTTCACATTGCCGCCGATCGCAGCCTTTTCGGTCCAGGCTCGGCTGGCAGCCATGTCCCGCGGCACGCCTTCGCCCTTTTCATAGAGCTTGGCCAGCCGGTATTCCGCCATGACGAGCCCACGCGAAGCGGCATCCTTGAGCAACAGGACGGCTTTGGGTTTCTCTCCGGTCTGCAACAATTCCAGAGCGTAATCGTGCAGGGCGACCGGGTCGCCTTCCTGCACAGCTTGAACGAGTGTCACGCTGCCGCCAGTGTCGGCGGCGGGTTTACCGACGGCGGCAGTAGCAGCGACGGGAGCGATGCCCGGCTTTGCGGTTGCGGGCTTGCCCGGCCCGTCGAACAGGTCTGAGGCCGCCGGCTCGCGGCCGCTGGCCGGAGCAGGGATATCGCCGGCCGGGACAGGCGGCGGCGTTTCTTCGCCAAATAGGTCGGCAGCTGCGGAATCCGGACTGGATCCGGCTTCAGCCGCGACAGGCGCGGCCGGTTCCAGCTTGGCGAAATCGTCCGGCTTGGCTTCCTGCTTGCCTCGCATGACGGTCAGCACGCCGCCGCCTGCGACAGCGACCGCCAGGGCGGCGGACGCGATTAGCGGTCCCTTGCCCAGGCCCTTCTTGGCAGGCGCAGCCGCGCCAGCGGTGATGCGGCGGCCCTCGCGAGCGGCTCGGCGAGCTTCTTCAAGGTAGCCGGCGCCCGGACGCGCGAAGATATCATCAGCCGGCAGGTCGGCGACGAATTCACCCTTCGCAAGCGGAGCGGCAGGGGCGAGCACCACATCGTCGGTTTCAAGTAGGTCTTCGATTTCCTTCGCCGGCTCCGCCAGAGGCGGCAACGGCGGCGCCGCCTCGTCCGCAAACAATTGTGCGTCGCGTGCCTTGTCCGCGCTCCGCTCAGACGGTCGGTCGAACGGGGGCGGCTCCACGCCAACGATGTCATCGGTTTCCTGGTCCGCGGCGACGACGGCGGCGATAGCGGCGGCGGCAGGCATGACCGAGGTGGCCGTATCAGGCTCGACGTCATCGAGCACGACGTACTCGTCTGCGATAACCGGAATCTCGCGAGGAATTGCCGGCGAGGCTTTGGCCGAACGCGGTCGCCCGCCGTCTTCCATCTCTTCAAGGCGTCGCGCCAGCGATGACACTGTCTTGTGCATAGGGGCGAGGGCGGCGGCGGATTGATCGCCGATCTCGTCCATCCGGCGCGACATGTCGGAGAGTACTTCGGCCAGGCGCGACTCGTGGCTGCGACCGGACTCGGCCAAGCGCTGTTCGAGCGTGCGCAGCGAGTCCTGGTGCTGGACCTGCAGACGGTCCGCAACGCGCGCGACCTGCTCGCCGATCTGTCCGATGGCTTCGGCGCTTCGGCGCTCGCTTTCGCGGACGCGCTCGTCCAGCCGCTCGGCAATGCGGTCGACCTCGGCGGGATCGAGCTGGCGGCTGTCGGCGGCGGTTTCGGTTATGCGATCCGACAGGCGCTGGATGCTCTCATCATGGCGACGCTGCAGGCGTTCGGCCACCAGGGCGATCTGCTCGCCGACCGCGTCGATGGCGCCGGCGCTGCGTGTTTCGAGAGTCTTGACCCGGTCGTCGACCGACGTGTTGAGCCGGCCGATTTCGGAGCGAAGCGTATCGACGGCGCCGCCGAGGCGGCTATCGATCGTGTCGGCAAGCCCCCGCATCTCGCGGCGGACGTCGTCAATGGAGCGCTGGTCGCCGCGTGCTTCAACAGCCCGCAGGCGCTCGTCGACCGCGCGGGAGAGCCGCTCGACCTGTGCGCTCATGGCTTCGACGGCGTCGGCCTGCCGGGCTTCGGAAACCTGAATCTGGTCCTGGACCTGGCGCAATGACCGCTCGAGGCGATCCAGCTTTTCGGGGTTCACGCCCGAGCGGAAGGCCTCCTCGAGGCGCTTCTCGACATCGGCGCGAACCGCGTGGATAGGGCGCGAAAGGTCTTCGGCCAGGCTGTCGAGGCGTTTCTGGAACAGCGACTGGATCTGCGTGAAGTCCTCAACCGACCGGTTGCCACGCGCGATGCGCTCGTCGATGTCGCTGACGGCCCGTTCAACCACGCTGAAGGCGCTGTCGGTCTTGCGCTCCGCGCGGCCGATCCGCTCGGTGATGCGATTGACGGCGTCGCCTAGCGCGCCGACAGCTTCGCGGGTTTTCTCTTCAATGCCGTCGACGCGGTCGAGCAATTCCTTCGAGATGGCGCGCGAGCGGGTGAGGCTGGTTTCCAGCGCCCGTTCCATCCGCCAGGTCGTATCACCAACAGCCCGCTCGGCCTTGGTCTCAAACATCTCGAAGCGCGAAGCGGCGTCGGTGATGCGGCCGAGCGCGCCTTCCATGCGGCGTTCGACGGCGGACATCTGTTGTTCGATCTGGTCGACACGGCCATTGAGCCCGGCCGATGACGCGCTGACGGCCTTGTTGAGCGCCTGGTCCATCGAGCGCGCGAAATCGTCGACCTTCTCGGAGACGCGGCCGACCTTTTCGTCGAACAGGTTGTGGAACTCGCTCGCGTCTCGTTCGACGCTTTCGAGCCTGTCCTGAACGTTTTCAGCGAGCCGACCCAGCGAAGCCTCAAGCGTCTTGAGAGCGTCCACCGTAGCGCCGCCGCGATGCTCATTTTCCAGACTGTCGATACGGGAACGAAGAGCCGTCTGCGTCGTCTCGATCTCGCCCATTGCACGCGTGACGCGTTCAAGCGCAGTGAGCTGCGCCCGGCCGGAGGCGTCAACCTTGCCCATCAGGCCGAGGATTGACTTGTCGATGCCCGCGATGGCCCGCGCCGACCGCGATGTCGAAGCTTCCAGACGCTGGGACAGCATGTCGATTTCTTGCGACATCCGCCGGATGTCGCCGTCGGCCGCCGGCATGACAGCGTCGCCGAGATCGACTTCCTGGATCATTCCGTCATTGCCGGACGGGGCGGGACTGTCGGGGTCGAGCAGGAGTGAGTTGAGGTATTGGCCTAGCGTCACGCCCTGACGTTGGGCGCGTTCCCGGGCGATTGACCGCGCCTTCGGGTCAATTCCTTTCACGCTCCAGGGCCCCTGGGTCATCGAAAGCTCCGAATCGGGCTGCGGAATCGACCGCAACCCGGACCAAACGCCAGTTGGCGGGGATGCGGTTAATGGGCCTTTAAGGTTAATTCCGGCGGGCGTCCGAAAGGCGGTATGGAAGGCGAATTGACCTAAGGGTCAGGTAACGTTACGTATTACTCAGCGTTAATAAAAACGCGCCCGCATTTACTCGCGGAGTACAAAGGGGAGGAAGATTTGAAGACCTACACCATCAGCGAACTCGCCAGAGAGTTCCAGGTGACGCCGCGCGCGCTGCGTTTCTACGAAGACAAAGGTTTGCTGTCACCGACGCGCGACGGATTGAATCGTGTCTATTCAACCCGCGACCGCGCAAGGCTGAAGCTGATCCTTCAGGGCAAGAGCGTGGGATTCTCACTTTCTGATATTCGCGAGATCCTCGACCTCTACACCCTTGAGGGGCATAGGGCCCAGTTGAAGCTTTCGCTCAAGAAATCGCGCGAGCAGATCAAGAATCTCGAAAAGCAGCGTGAAGATATCGAGGCCGCCCTCGAAACTCTGCACAAGGGCGTGAAGTGGACGGAAGAGAAGCTTCAAGAACTCGGCCCAAGTCCGGAAGTGGAACAATCGGCCCGCGCATACGAACGTGTCGCGCGGGCTGGACTCGACGGCGATAGCGCCCATCTGGACAGCTGACGCAAAGTCACGCTCGACGACTGCTGGTCCGATGATACATGACGCCGGAAGTTCGCTTTCGGAGTCGGCGTCTCGCGGCATGAATGGGCGTGACGCAGCTGGCAGGTTGAGGGTGATATTCTATGCCGAAGTATCAGGCGCCGCTCAGGGACATGAAGTTCCTGCTCAACGAAGTGCTTGAGATCGGAACCTATTCGAACCTTCCGCGATTTGCCGACGCGCCGCAGGACGTGGTCGATGCGATCCTCGAGGGCGGAGCAAAATTCGCCAGCGAAATCCTTCAGCCGCTTAACGCCATCGGCGACAAGCAGGGATGCAAACGCAATCCCGACGGTTCGGTGACGACACCCAAGGGCTTCCGCGAAGCCTACCAGCAGATGTCGAACGACGGATGGATCTCGATGTCCGCCGATCCCCAGTGGGGCGGGCAGGGGCTGCCGCGCGTCGTTGCGATACCGGTGCTGGAGATGTGTTCGTCCGCCAACATGGCGTTCTCGATGTATCCGGGCCTCACACGGGGCGCTGCCGAGGCGATCGAGGCCGGCGCTTCGGAGGAGCAGAAGAAAATCTACCTGCCGAATATGATGACCGGGAAATGGTCCGGGACCATGAACCTGACCGAGCCCCAGTGCGGCACCGACCTGGGCCTCATTCGTACGAAAGCGGTTCCCCAGCCGGACGGAACCTACAAGATCACCGGCCAGAAGATCTGGATCTCGGGCGGCGAGCAGGACCTCGCCGAGAACATCATCCAGCTAGTGCTCGCGCGCATTGAAGGCGGGCCTGAAGGCATCAAGGGCATTTCGCTCTTTATCGTGCCGAAGTTCATGGTCAACAAGGACGGCTCTCTGGGCGCGCGCAACTCGTTCCAGTGCGGCGGCCTCGAAGAAAAGATGGGCATCCACGGCAATGCGACGTGCGTGATGAACTACGAGGGGGCGACAGGCTATCTGGTCGGCGAGCCTCACAAGGGCATGCGCACCATGTTCGTCATGATGAACGAGGCGCGTCTCGGTGTCGGCATGCAGGGCTTGTCGCAGGCCGAGGTGGCTTTCCAGAACGCGGCGGACTTTGCGCGCGAACGCCTGCAAGGGCGCTCGATCACCGGCGCCAAGTCGCCGGACAAGCCGGCTGATCCGATCATCGTGCACCCGGATGTGCGGCGCATGCTGATGGATATGAAGGCGTTCACCGAAGGCGCCCGTGCATTCTGCTACTGGACAGCGCTGCAGGGCGATCTCGAGAAGGTTTCACCCGACCAGCACGTGCGGGAGAAAGCGGAAGATCGCATGGCGCTGCTGACGCCGGTGGTGAAGGGCTATCTCACCGACCGCGGTTTCAAGTCGGCCTCCGACGCGCTGCAGCTGCACGGCGGCACTGGCTACACGCGCGAGCAGGGCGTGGAGCAGTTCGTGCGCGACGCCCGCATTGCGCTGATCTACGAGGGCACCAACGGCATCCAGGCGCTCGACCTAGTCGGGCGCAAGCTGGCGGCGAATGGCGGCCGCGCGGTGTTCGGTTTCTTCTCGGACGTCGAGGAGTTCTGCACGGCCAACGACAACAACGAAAAGATGAAGCCCTTCGTCGCCGGCCTGCAGACGGCAAGCGGGCAGCTTCGTGAGGCGACCATGTGGCTGATGCAGAACGGCATGTCGAACTTCGACAACGCCGGCGCCTCCAGCCACGATTACCTGCACCTGTTTGGTCTTACGGCGCTTTCGCTGATGTGGGCAAAGATGGCCAAGGCCGCGCTCGCCATGGAGGCGTCCGGCGACCGGTTCTATTCTGACAAGCTTGCTACTGGCCGCTATTTCTTTGAACGAGTCTTGCCTGACGCAACGTCACATCTCGCAAAGGTAAAGACAGGCGCGGGGCCCGTGATGGCTCTCGGCGCGGACGCATTCTAGCGAACAACGAAGGAGGCCCCGATGGCCGAAGCCTATATCTACGACGCAGTTCGCACCCCGCGCGGCAAGGGAAAGAACACCGGTTCGTTGCACGAGATCACCTCGCTGCAGCTGGCGACCCAGGCCCTCAAAGCCATCAAGGATCGCAACGGCCTCAAGGACACCTCCAAGATCGATGACGTGATCCTGGGCTGCGTGACGCCGATCGGAGAGCAGGGCTCGGACATCGCGCGCATCGCGGTGCTCAATGCTGACTATTCCGAAACCACGGCGGGCGTGCAGGTCGACCGTTTCTGCGCCTCGGGCCTGGAAGCCTGCAACATCGCAGCTGCAAAAGTCATGACCGGCGAGGCCGATATGGCGATCGGCGGCGGCGTCGAGGCGATGAGCCGCGTGCCGATGGGCTCCAACGGCGGCGCCTGGGCGACCAATCCTGAAATCGCGATGAAGTCCTACTTCGCTCCGCAAGGCATCGGCGCGGACCTGATCGCCACCAAGTACGGCTTCTCGCGCGACGACGTCGACGCTTATGCCGTCGAAAGCCAGAAACGCGCCGCGCGGGCCTGGAAGGAGGGCCGTTTCTCGAAATCGGTCGTGCCGGTGAAAGACCAGCTGGGCGTCACCATCCTGGCGCACGATGAAACCGTCCGCGGCGACACCACGATGCAGACGCTCGCTGCGCTGAACCCGTCGTTCGAGCAGATGGGCGCGATGGCGTTCGATGACGTCGTGAAGCAGCGCTATCCCGAGATCGAGAAGATCAACCACGTCCACCACGCCGGCAATTCGTCGGGCATCGTGGACGGCGCCTCGGCCGTCCTGATCGGCAACAAGGAAACCGGCGAAGCGTTGGGCCTAAAGCCACGAGCGCGCATCAAGGGCTTTGCCTCGATCGGCTCCGAGCCTTCGATCATGCTCACCGGCCCGTCGCTGGTCGCACAGAAGCTGCTTAACAAGCTGGGCATGGAAGTCGGCGACATCGATCTCTACGAGCTCAACGAGGCGTTCGCTTCGGTCGTCCTGCGCATGATGCAGCACCTCGACATCCCGCACGAGAAGATGAACGTGAACGGCGGCGCCATCGCTATGGGCCATCCGCTGGGCGCGACCGGTGGCATGATCCTAGGTACAGTGCTGGACGAGCTTGAGCGTTCGGACAAGGAAACCGCCCTTACGGTTCTTTGCGTCGGCGCCGGCATGGGCACAGCCACCGTGATCGAGCGTGTCTGACACGGGAAGCTCTTCGACAGGCGCCGGATTGGCGGTCGGCTTGGCCGTGGGCGCCGCCATCGGAGCGGCGCTGGGCTCGGCTTTGCACAACATTCCGGTGGGCGTCGCGATGGGAACGGGCCTTGGCATATCCTTTGGCGTGGCATTTTCGGCGACGAAGAAAAGGCGTGGCAAAGATTCGACGGCAGAGGGCGAAGACCGCTCATGATCTCCGAAGCAAAACTCAGCGCGATACTTGTTGCTGCGCTGACAGGCGTCGGACTAACGGTCATGCTGACCAACGTATTTCGCGATCTCGGCACGGCACTTTCGATTTCCCTGCCGGCGGCGCTGATCATGGGTGTGGTGATGGCGTTGTTCGCCACCGACAACATCAACAAAGGCGGCGACAAGCCGTCGACAAGAAAAGCCAACGAAGGCAAGTGACATGAAACTGGAAACCTTCAGCCTCGACGTGGATGCGGACGGCATCGCGGTGGCGACCTTTGACGTTCCCGGCCGTTCCATGAACACGCTGACCGCCAAGGCCGTGGCCGACCTCAACGCGATAGCGGACGAGGTGGGCGCCAACACGATGATCAAGGGCCTAGTCATCACGTCTGGCAAAGCGTCGGGTTTCTGTGCGGGCGCGGATCTGGGCGAACTTGGCGGCGGCAGCGGCGGCTCCGGCGGCGGCGCACAGGGCCAGGAAGCCCAGCTGAAAGCCGCATTCGATCGCTCATTCCAGATGAACAAGATCCTGCGCAATCTCGAGACCTGCAAGAAACCGGTCGCGTGCGCGCTCAACGGCCTCGCTCTCGGAGGTGGTTTCGAAGTGGCGCTGGCTTGCCACTATCGCATCGCGGCCAACGACAATCCCAAGCTGCAACTTGGCCTGCCGGAAGCAAAGGTCGGCCTGATGCCCGGCGCCGGCGGCACGCAACGCCTGCCGCGCCTGATCGGCGCGCAACAAGCTGCGCCATTCTTGCTGCAGGGCGAGAGCATGACGGCTGACAAGGGCAAGTCGCTTGGCGTCGTCCACGAACTCGCCCCGACGGCCCAGCTTGTTGGCCGCGCGAAGGAGTGGGTGAAGGCAAACCCCAACGCAAAGGCGCCGTGGGACGATCCGAAGTTCAAAGTCCCGGGTGGCAACCCCAACTCGGCGGGCGGTTCGCCGGTGTTCACCTTTGGCTCGGCCATGCTGGCCAAGCAGACCTGGGGCAACTACCCGGCGCAGAAGCACATCCTTTCGGCCGTCTACGAAGGCCTCAGCGTGCCGATCGACGCGGCGCTGCGCATCGAGAGCCGGTATTTCGTCAAGACGCTGATGACCCCCGAAGCCAAGGGCATGATCCGGTCGTTGTTCCTGTCGATGCAGGACCTATCGAAAGGTGCGTCGCGTCCGGGTGGTTATCCCGCCTACAACGTCAAGAAAGGCGTCGTGATCGGCGCGGGCCTGATGGGCGCGGGCATCGCCTATGTGCAGGCGAAGGCCGGCATCGAGACCATCCTGCTCGACGTTAGCGAAGAAGCAGCCAGCAAGGGCAAGGACTATTCGCGCAAGCTGGTCGAGAAAGACGTCAGCCGCGGCAAGATGAGCAAGGAGAAGGGCGAGGCCCTTCTAGCGCTTATCAAGCCGTCAGCCGATTATTCTCTGTGCGACGGCGCCGACATTGTCGTTGAAGCCGTGTTCGAGAACCCCGAGATCAAGGCGACCGTCACCAAGAAAGTGGAAGAGCATCTCGGCGCCGCCGCAGTGATGGGCACCAACACGTCGACCCTGCCGATCACAGGCCTGGCGAAAGCTTCGGTGCGCCCCGCCAACTTCATCGGCATCCACTTCTTCTCGCCGGTCGAGCGGATGGGCCTGGTCGAGATCATCACCGGCAAGGAAACCTCGGAAGAAACCCTCGCCAAGACGATGGACTATGTCCTCAAGATCAAGAAGACACCGATTGCGGTGAACGATTTCCGTGGCTTCTACACCTCGCGTGTTTTCGGAACGTATCCGGCGGAAGGCATGACCATGTTGGCCGAAGGCATCGCGCCCGCCATCATCGAGAATGTCGGCCGCATGGCTGGCATGCCGATGGGACCGCTGGAGGTTTCCGACTCCGTGGGCATCGACACCATGCTCAAGATCGGCCGCGAGTCCGCGAAGGTCGCGGGCAAATCCTACGAGCAGGATCCGGTCGGCGATCTGGTCGCCTGGATCGTCGACAGCCAGAACCGGGTCGGCCGCAAGGCGGGCAAGGGCTTCTACGACTACAACGAGGCCGGCAAACCAGCGCGGCTTTATCCCGACCTTGGCAAGAAGATCGAAATCAAGATCAAGGAATGCCCGCCCGACCTGAAAGTCGAGCTGACCAAGCGCATGCTCTATCGCCAGTGCGTGGAAGTCGCCCGCTGCTTCGAGGAAGGCGTCATCACCGACGCGCGCGATGCCGATATCGGTTCGATCCTGGCGTGGGGCTTTGCGCCTTACTCTGGTGGCGTGTGCTCGTTCGTGGACCTCAAGGTCGGCATCAAGAAGTTCGTGGAAGAGTGCGATCGCCTCGCCGAGCAATACGGCGAACGCTTCCGCCCGAACGCCCTCCTGCGCGACATGGCCGCCAAGGGTCAAACCTTCTATTCCCGTTTCCCGCCCAAGGCGCAAAAGGCTGCGGCCTGAAGCCGTTTAGTTCGCCTTCCCGATGTTCCGGGCGATGAAGTCCCGCGCAGCTTCCAGCACGGTCGTGCGGTTGCCTGGCAAGAGTAGGCTGTGATCGTCGCCGGGAATCTTCACGTAGGTGACCGTCTTGCCCGCTGCCTTCAGTGCGTCTTCCATCTGATCGCTCTGGTGCGATGGAACCGTAAGGTCGTCAGCGCCGTGGATCAGCAGTACAGGAACCTTGAAGTTCGCGGCCAGCCTTACGGGTGATACCGCGTCGATCCTGTCGCCGTCTCTGTCCGGATCGCCAATGAAGGTGCGCCAGTAGTCGAACGTCGTGCTTTCGGCGCCGCGCGTGCGCTTTTCGTAGCCCAGCATCTCCTTGAGATTGGATACGCCCGCGATCGCGACGACACACTTGTACTGGTCAGGCGTCAGAGCGCCGCCGGCGAGGGCGGCGTAGCCGCCATAACTCCATCCGACGATGCACATGCGGTTAGGGTCGGCCCAGCCCATCTTGGCCAACGCCCTGGCGCCGTCGGTGATGTCGCTCTGCATTTTGCGCCCCCACTCGCCATGACCAGCCGCGGCGAAACTTTCGCCAAAGCCGCCCGATCCGCGGAAGTTGGGCTGGAAGACGACATACCCTTCATTGGCGAAGAACTGCGCCAACCAGTCGAAGTGGACGGAGTCGTAGGCTTCCGGACCGCCATGAGGCATCACGATCATTGGCAGGTTTTTCCGGTTAGCTTCGCTCACGCCAGCTGGCCAAGTCACCAGCGCCGGAATCTTCATCCCGTCCTGCGCCTTGTATTCGATAGTGACGACCTCTCCTACGTCCGCCGCCTTGATCTGCGAGCGAGCAACGGCGACCAGGTTCAGCGTGTGCGCCTTGCGGTCGTAAAGCAGGTAACGATCCGAGATGCCTCCACCTGAGGCAAGGAACAGGAGCTTGGACCAGGTCTCATCCCATGACGTCAGATAGACAGATGATTGCGGCAGTTTCGACTGGATCGCTTTCACTTCGGCATCCAGTTGCCTGTCGAAGAACGAATAGCTCGGGAACATTCCGGCATACTCGACACCGACCACCACGCGGCCCTTGTCTATGATCGGTCGTTCGATGTCGGCGTCATTCCGCTTGAGCAGCGGGGCAGACAGCGCGCCGTTGTCCAGCGACATCTGGTAGAGTGAGAAAAACTCCGAATTCTGGCGATCTGTGACCACCAGCGACTTTTCGTCCTGAGACAAGCCGATGACTTCGAGGTGCTGCTGTGGACCGCTGCGCTTGAAAATCTCGCGGCTGTTGTCGCCGGAATAGACCCGAATGGAATAGTCATTCGTCTTGTCGTTCCAATCGGTGCGCGCGACGATCTCGCCCTTGCCGTTGACGATCCAGTCGTCTGTGGTGGACGCGCCGGCGCCACCGATGATCCGTGCGCCCGCTCCGGTGTCCAGATTCACCTTGAGAAGATTGTAGAGCGGATCGGCCGTGATCTGCTTGTCTAGCACGAAGGCCGGCATCAGCGCGTATTTGCCGCTCGGGTCCATGCCGAGGATGCGGCCGAGGCCACTCTGGGCGGGATGCAGCCAATCCGCTCGGGTGAGTAGCTGCGCCGTCTTGTGCGTCTTCAGATTCACCGCGAATGCGGAGGTATGCTCGAACTTGTTGGTCAGGTATTCCATATTCCGCGTTGTCATGGACGCGTGGAGGATCACGTAGTCGTTGGTCGGAAAGGTTATGCCGCGCGCCTTGAATGCACCGACCGTGGCAAGCGCCTCGGACTTGTTGGTTTGCAAGTCGTAGAGCACGAGCTGCAGCAGGTCCTTGTTGTGCTGGAGATAGGCGACCTTTGTGCCGTCCGGCGACAGCTGCATCGCTCCGATATCGGGAGCGTCTCCGAAGGCCTCGATTGGAGGCTTGGCCGAGGCAGGCAGAGCTAACGCGAGCAGGGCTGCGAAGATCAGCGCAATGCGTGGGATGACTGGCACGATGGCCCCCCCTTATCCAAACCGTCCCGCTGTAAGATTAGCGCGCGGCTCAGCCAGGTGAAGTCAATTCCTGAAGGTATAGATTGACGGAAGATGGAGCCGTGCGCGAACGTGGGGGCGGGACGGAAGACGCGGGGAGAGCCAATGCGTGTCAGGACGCTGTTGAGCGCGGCCACAATCATTGCGACATGCTGCGGTGCGGCTAACGCAGAAGTGAAAGCCGCCGCACCAGACGGCCTCGTCCTTCAATACAAGCTGCAGGCGCCGTTGAAGACGGAAGCGGCCTGGAAACGTCTGCTGGATGTCGGTTCGTGGTGGAGCAGCGATCACACCTATTCCGGTTCAGCAGCGAACCTGCACCTGGATGCGGTGGCCGGCGGCTGTTGGTGCGAACTGTGGCCGGGCGGCGAGGTGGAGCATGCGCAAGTTGTCTACATGCGGCCTAACCAGGCGTTGAGGTTTTCCACGGCGCTGGGGCCCTTGCAGGGGCTTGGCGTCAGCGGTGCGCTGACTTTCACACTCGCGCCGGGGCCCACGGACAACACGACGGAGGTCACGGTCGACTACGTGGTGGTCGGATCTTCGCTTTCGGGGCTCGACAAGTTGGCTACAGACGTCGACCAGGTCCTGGGAGAACAGGTAAAACGGCTGGCGACGCCTCCGACGCTGTCGAGTCCCACTGCGTCTGCGCCACCCAGCACTCCCGCCGCTCCGGGCTGAACGAAAAACGCCTCCCCGAAGGGA
>DASZSI010000047.1:0-18235 GCA_035548775.1 Hyphomonadaceae bacterium | reverse complement strand
CGCATGTTGTTTTCGTTTTCGCGATACTTCACGTCGAAGGTCAACGTCGGCAGGCCGTGAATGTCCTTGAGGTCGTGGTTGAGGGTGATGCGGTTGTCCGGGTGGGGCAGCATTTCGCCGAAGGCTGTGATGCCGATGGTCCAGTTGCCGGCTTCCTCCATCTCCTCTTTCATTTCCTTCCCGAAGCCCATTTCGGCGACGAGGCGCTGCCAGCCCGTGCGGCTTGCGCCGCCTTGATAGCCATAGCCGCGCGTGAAGTCCTTGCCCTTGGTCGCAGCCGTTCCGAGGTTGCGGAAGCGGGGAATGTAGATGCCGTTCGGCCGGCGGCCGAGATAGTAGCGGTCCTCGAAGCCATCTACGTCCGCCTGCGCGCCGATCATGAAGTGGTGGTCCATGATGTTGCGGCCTAGTTGGTCCGAGTCATTGCCGAGGCCATTCGGGAAGCGGTCGCTCTTCGACATCATCATCAGCTGCGCCGAATTCAGCGTGGAGGCGCAGACGAACATCACCTTGGCGTAGTATTCGGTCTCTTCCTTCGTATGCGCGTCGCGCACGCGAACGCCGGTCGCTTTCTGCGTCTTCGGGTCGAACATGATCTCGGTGACCACGGAGTCCGGCTGTAGCGTCATGTTGCCGGTGTGGTCGGCGGCGATCAGCGTTGCGGCGTTGGAGGAGAAATAGGCGCCGAAGGCGCAGCCGCGCATGCAGAGGTTACGGCTCTGGCATGTGCCGCGGCCCAGCTTCTTCTGCTCCTCGGTCGGCTGGGTCAGGTGAGCCGCGCGGCCGATGGTGATGCGGCGTTCAGGGAATTTCGCCTCGACCTTCGATTTGAACGACTTCTCGACGACGTTCATATCCATCGGCGGCTGGAAGTCGCCGTCCGGCAGTTGCGGCAGGCCTTCCTTTGAGCCCGACACGCCGATCCATTTCTCGACATAGGAATACCACGGCGCGACATCCGCGTAGCGGATCGGCCAGTCAATGCCCACGCCTTCCTTGGCATTGGCTTCGAAGTCGAGGTCAGAGTGGCGATAGCTCTGCCGGCCCCAGGTCAGCGAACGCCCGCCGACATGATAGCCGCGGATCCAGTCGAAGCGGCTCACCTCGGTATAGGGATGCTCGTCATCCTTGACGAAGAAGTGGTTCCACGCGTCGTTGACCGTGTAGCCGGTGCGCTGTTGCTTGAAGTAGTGCTTGTCGATCTCTTCCTGCGGGGTCTTGCCACCGAAATAGCGGAAGTCCCACGGGTTCATGCCGAAGGTGGTGTAATCCTGGACGTGCTTTACCTGCCGTCCGCGCTCGAGCACGAGGGTCTTAAGGCCTTTCTCGCACAGCTCCTTCGCGGCCCAGCCGCCGCTTATGCCGCTACCGACCACGATGGCGTCGAAGGTGCGTTCCTGCTTGGACGCGGTGCTGAGGTTTGGCATGGCTATCCACCCTGATCCTAAGCGCTTCTCTCGGCGCTGGGTTGAGACTGGCGCCGATCCTGCGCCAGCGCCAGAACCTACCCTGCATTATTGACGCAACGTCGAAGGGGCGCGCTACGGAGCTTTTACAACCTCGCCACCCCTGATCACCAAGTTCACTCTGCGCAGGACGGTGAGATCCTTGCTAGGATCGCCGGGCGCTGCGACGAGATCCGCGAAGAGGCCGGGCTTCACCGAGCCAATGCGATCGTCCATTCGCAGCATCTTCGCGTTGACCGAGGTCGCCGCCACCAGAACCTGGCCTGCAGGCATGCCCGCCGCGCCCATCAGCTCCATCTCGCGCCAATTTTCGCCATGTGCGAACACGCCGACATCGCCACCCACGCACAACGTGACACCCGCTGCCCGCGCCAGCGCGAATGAGTTGCGACTATCGATCACCGCCTGCGGTGCAGGGTCTTTTCCATTCCACCCGCGATAGCGCGCAATCGCATCCGACGCGGCCAGGGTAGGGCACAGCGTCATCCCGCGATCGCGCATGGCTTTGAAGATCTCGCTGGTGCCGCCATAGCCATGCTCGATCGTGTCTGCGCCTGCGGCGATTGCGCGGCGCATGCCTTCGGGCGTCGAAGTGTGAACCGCCACCATGCGGCCGGCGTCATGGGCTGCCTCGACGCCTGCTTTCATCTCGGCTGAAGAGAAGGTTGGACGGCTTTCCTCGCCTGGCCGCCAGCGATAGTCGCCATACAGCTTCACCACGTCCGCGCCGGCTGCGATCTGGCTGCGCACGGCGCGGACGACATCATCGACGCCGCTTGCCTCTTCCGCGCCTTGCGGAATCTCGAGGCCTGGCTCGTAGCCCTTGGGGCCGTAGGCGCCTTTCGCCACGATGGCGCGAGTGGCAACCATCATCCGCGGTCCCGGCACGATGCCTTGTTCGATCGCCTGCTTGAGGCCGACATCGGCATAACCCGCGCCTTCTGTGCCGAGATCGCGCTCCGTCGTGAACCCCGCCATCAGCGTGGCTTTCGCCTGCGCCACCGCGCGGGCCGTGCGCAGCGCCAGAGGCTCGTGCAGCACCTGATCGTCCCAACTGGTTTCGTTGTAAGGGTGCAGGAACAGGTGGCCGTGCCCTTCGATCAGGCCGGGCATCAACGTCTCGCCCGGCAGGTCGATAACGCGCGTTCCCGCGGGGGCTGAGAGGTTGGGGCCGACAGCGGAGATTTTGTCGTCAACCACCAGAACCTGCCAGCCTTCATGCGGCTTGGGATCGACGCCGTCGAACACGCGCGCAGGTTTCAGCAGGATCGCGCCCTTTGGCGCCGGCATGGCTGCGGGCGCGGCCAGACCGAGGAAGACAGCGAAGCCAGTCGCCAGCGCGGACCTGTTCATGCCTTCATCCTAGCTGTGCGATTTGGGCGCCGGGCCGAGCGGCTTGTACCGGCCGTCGCCCGAATAGGTGAGCCACGGGATGGTATAGCGGAAATCGACCAGCGGCTTTGAGTAGTCGCACACACCAGTCGGGAAGACTTTCTGCAGGTTGGTCCACTGATCGTTCGTGAATGTCACCTTGCTATAGTCTGCGCGGCGCAGGGGCTTCAACTGGCACTTGCCGGTGTCGTTGGTGTCCGGCGACCCTGCGAGCGTACGGGTCAGCTCCAGGGGACGCGGGCAGGCGGTGAGGGGCCGGTCGGCGCCTTCGATGATGCAGCGGTCCTTGGCCAGAGCGGGCCTGTCCTCGGCGACCTTGCGCGCTTTCGGAATATCGCGCGTGTCGGCCTTGATGGCCTTCATCCATGCCACCATCACATCGAACGAGGCGTCAAACGCCGCCTCGCGCGGCGTGGTCGTACGCCAGAGGGCATAATTGTCGTGATTGCCCTGCTGCGCCCGGTCGAGCCGCGCACGGACCATTACGGCATGGAAGGGCTGGTGGAAGTCGGTCACCGACAGCCGTGTCTCGATCATCGGCGTGTCGCGGAGATTATTCTCCGGATTGACCACGCCTGTCTCGTAAAGCCTGGCTAGACCGGCGCGATCCGCTTCCGTGCGGTTCTGCGTAGGTTTGAAATTGATGTCGTGGCCGCCGATGCCGGTGTTCAGCTCGACGAACTGGGCAGGAGTGATCTTTCCGTCTAGCAATGCTTTGAGGCCATACTGGACGCCCACGGTGTCGACCCGGCCGTTGGCTGCGCCGTCGGGCCGGCGGCCGACCTGGTTCACCTCGTAGTCCTGCAGCGTGCAGCGCACGCCTTTCGGATTCTTTTCGGCATCGAATTTCTGCGGCTGGGGGATGTCGCAATTGGTGCCGAGCGACGGTGCATAGATTTCAAAGCGCGTAGGGCTGGCGTTGCAGCCGGAGATCATGCCGACGACGGCGATCTTCTGGTCTTCGCTCCACGTCTCTTTCGACTTGGCCCATGCGTCATAGACCATGCGGCAGTCATAGGCCGCGCGGCGCGAGGCATCGGAGTCCGAGAACAGGTGATTGAGGATCAGTCCATCATAGAGGCCGGGATAGGCGTTCTGGTCCATCAGCTGTGAGATTGCGCCGCCGGACGAGCCCATGCCGAAGAACAGGTCAATCGAGCCGTAGGCCTCGATCACATGTTCCTTTGCCATCAATGCTGCTTCGGCCTGCACGATGGGGTTGCAGTTGATGGTGTTGTGTAGCAGCGCCACGGTGAGCACGGCGTAGCCCTGCTTCAATGCGCGGTCGTTCAGGGGCGATCCGGCCGGCTGCTCGCCATAGCCCGTGCCGCAACCAGACCCTTGCAGCACCAGCGCGCTGTGGTTCCAGGCCTTCTGAGGGTTGAATGGCGTCCAGGACTGCGCCGGATCGTAAAGGACGGCGACCGAAACGCCTGAACGGTTCTGCGAGAATGACTCCGTGCGTACGATGTAAGGAACGGTGGCGCCGCTAGTGGTCGTGGTTTGGGCGACATCGGTCGCGCCGAGTTTCGGATCGTAGGGTTTGAATTCCTTCCCGCCGATCGGCATGTAGGAATAGCTGATCGTGGTCGGCCGGTTGCACTGATTGTCGGTCACGCCGTCCTTGCAGGTCCACGGTCGAATCTGAGGGCCGGAGAAGATCGGCCCTCCATTGGGATGGTTGGTCACGTCTAGATGGACCGTGCTTGCGTCATAAGTGAGCGCAAGATCGTTGTTGCCGTCTCGAAGGCCGCCTACCAGCGCGAGCCAGTTTTTGCCTGCCGCGTCCGCGTGCAGGGCCGATGCGTCCATTACCTGACCATTGACAGTCAAGCTCGCCGCGGAGGGATCGGCGCCCGCGGGCAATGTCACGCGAACCAGGACGTCGCCACCCGAAATCAGGTCAGCGCGATTGGACAGGGTCTCTATCTCCAGACCGCCTGCTGGTTGCTGTGAGAGCGTGGTGCAGGCGGCGATGGCGGCCGCTGCCCCGAGCGCCGCAAAGGCGACGGTGATCTTGCGCATGACTCTCCCCAGGCCGCTTTGTCGGCTCTTTCGGCTCTGATTTGGACGATAGGCTTCCGCTCGCCCCTGCGGAAGGCCCAATACAGGAGCGCCGGAAATCGCCTACCGCGCGTTGTTGAACGGCGGGGGGATGTAGGCTTCCCGGAAGCACGGATGGATCGACGGATCGTAGCTTGTCCGGATCCAGTTCAGCAGCGGTTCCAGATGCGGGCTGGTGCGGACGCGTTCGGAATAGGTCAGCCAGAACTTGGCGCTGGCCAAGGGCTTGATTTGCGTCAGCGGCTGCACACGATTGTCCATCTCCGAAATGTAGGTGGGAACCGGCGCGATTCCGCCGCCTGATGCGCAGGCTTCCAGCAGGACCGTGCTTGAGTTTGTCTGCATCGCCCGTTCCAGGATGCGGATCCATTCCGAGGTCTTGGGCGCCCAGGCTTCAAGCTGCTTGTTGTAGCCGGACAGCATCATGAACCGATGCTTGCCGAGATCGAACATCGACTCCGGCGTGCCGTGGATCGCCAGGTAGTCCGGGCTGGCGTAGAGCAGATAGTGAATCCAGCCGAGCTGGCGCGCGATCACGTTTGGCGTGGTCGGTTCTTCGTACTGAATGGAAATGTCGGCGTCGCCATTGGCGACGTTCTGCGTCTCGAACCCGACCTTCACCATGATCTCGAATTGAGGGTGCGCCCGGGTGAACTCAGGCAGCTTGCGGCCCAGCCAATAGGTCGCCATGGCGTCATGCGTGCCGATCACCACCTTGTAGGTCTGGTCAGCCGCAATCTGGCTGATGCGGGAGGAAATGGCCTCGGTGGACAGAAACATCTGCTGAACCGAGGTAAGCACCTGGTGGCCGACCTGGGTAAGCTCCATCCCCCGTGTCGAGCGGATGAAGAGTTCGTGGCCAAGCGTCCGCTCAAGATCTTCCAGGCTGCGTGAAACGGTTGCCTGAGCCACCTGAAGCTGCTGGGCGGCCCCGCTGATGCTTCCCTTTTCGGCAACCACCCTGAAAATCTTCAGGTGATCCCAGTCCAGGGACAGGAGATCGGACGGATACGCCAAAACTGAATACCCCATCTCGGATATTGTCTGCAGCGCATTTCTAACCCGTGCGCTTAGCTCAGGCCAGACACCGTTCTGGCTTGGGTGCGGATATGGCCGTCCAATTTGCTGAACCGACTGGAGTTCTGGGCCGTCCCCAAGGGATTTCCCCCAGCCGCTGGGTTGAGGAAGGGTGCTTCAATCGCAGCGTTTGGTCGCCGGAATCGCTGGTTGCGGACGCCGAACCGCAGGGATTCCGGATCGCCCGGCAGGAAGAATTGCCGCAGGCGCACGCCTTTTGCGAACAGTTGATGAATATGCGCCTGGCGCCCCTGTGGGCCCTGGCGAGCGCGCACGCCCATACCGGGGCTAGCGCCTGGGTCATTGATAGGGGGGACGGGCATGCGGCGCAGGCCGCCCAAGAAACGAGCGGCGTGTTCCTGATATTGCCGCTTAACTGGGACGGCGAGGCGGCGCTGAGGACTGAGCGGTTCAGCTTCTCCACGCCCCGGATCGACCAGCTCTGCGCGCCGGGCGACGAAATTGCCGCGATGTATTTCTGGTTCTGCGGGGGCGCAGATCACGAGGCGCGGCGAAGCGTCGTCCACACCGCCATGGCCTGGATCGACGGTTCGTGCGGCGACCTGCGCGTCTATGGCCGCGCCGCGAGCGAGGCCGGCGCTGCCGCCTTCCTGCGGCTCAACTTCCGGCTGCTCGCACCGAAAAGCCAGAACATCTATTTCCTCGACAAGCGCCGGTAGGGGGACGCCATGAGCTTGCCCAGCATAGGCCAATTGCCTCTCAGACATGCCGGCCGGCATCACAATCACACCGGCATTGACGTGCGCGTCGTGCGCTCGCTGGACGATCTCCAGCGCATCTCCATCCTCCGCGCGCTCACCTACATGTCCGAACAGGCTTGCCCGTATGACGAGGAGTTTGACGGCAACGACCTTTGCGCGCTGCATCTGATCGCATTCGAAGGCCGAGAGCCGGTGGGTACGCTGCGCCTGCGCTTCTTCAATGACTTCTGCAAGATCGAGCGCGTCTGTATCGATCCCCGGCGGCGCGGCGGCGCGATCCTGGTCCATCTGATGGCGCACGCGTTCGAGATAGCGTCGCGCAAGGGTTATCGCCGCATGTTGGCGCATATGCAGACGCGGCTTGAGGAGATGTGGCGCCATGTAATGGAATGCAATGTCCTCAACCGCGAACAGCCCTTCGATTTCTCGGGCATGAGCTATCTGACGCTCGAGATTCCGCTGCCGGAGCATCCCGATGCGATCCGCTTCGATGCCGATCCATTCGTCCTGCTGCGGCCGGAAGGCGATTGGGACCGGCCCGGCGTGCTTGATCCGCGCCCTTCCGCGCAGATGCCGGAGGCTTTGGCTTCGTGAGCGCCCCGGTCCTCATCCTCCAGGGCTTCCAGCGGGCCTTTGTCGAGCACGACAGTCCGCTGTTCTCGCGATCGGCCTCGCTGCGCCGGGGCGTTTGCGAGCGGTTGCTGAAGAACGCGCGATCGACCGGCTGGCTGGTTGTGCACTCCTACCTGGCGCTGGAATCCCTCGCTCGTCCGGGGGCGGCCGCCATTGACGGATTCTCGCCGGCGCCCAGCGAAGCCTATTTCCGGCAGACCGGCCTGTCAGCCTTCAGCACGCCGGGGTTCTACGGGAAGTTCGATGGCCTTGCTGGCCGACCGGCCTTCCTGATGAGCTTTGCCGGGCTGAGCGCGATTGCGTCGACATTTCTCGATGCGTTGGAAAGACGGATTGATCTGTCGATTGTCGCTGACGCAACGGCGGATATCGACCACGCTGGCGTCGGCGAACAGGAGCGCCTCGTCGCGATCGATACCTTGGCCAGGGCGCACGACCGGAGGGTTATGTCTTCTGACCTGCTCAGGCAGGAGCGGCCTTCAAACGCTCCCTTCTACATGGCGATAGGGGGTGGCGCATGATGCCAGGCCAAATGAGCGAGCCGCGGGGGCCGGCCGAGGACCTTTCGGCGCTGCTCACCATGACGCGGTACATTTCCTCGGAGGTGTCCGACCTGGTGCAGCGCCCTGAACATATCACGGATCTGCTGGCGGCTGTGGCCGCCGAACTCGAAGCCGAAGTCCGCAAGGCTTCGCGCGGCGACGGAGACCAATTGCCGGGCTGAGCGCCTGGCCACGAGTTGGGGGATGGGCCCGGATCGGGGCGTCGGCTTGCCGGCGCCCCGATCTTGTCTCAGGCCATGGTCGCCAAGCGCTCGGAAGCCCGCGTACGCGACTCGCGCGAGAGCTTGATGGCGGCGAGCAACGGCAGGACCGAGAACAGGACGAAACTGCGGCTGACAAAACCGGCGTGCTCGGAACTGTGCGCGCGGTTGACCTCCACCCAGGCGATGACAACGAGCAGAGGGGCGATCAGCGCCGCGAAGTCAGCGAGCCGCTTGGTGAGATCGCCGTGCTTCCGGATAGTCCAGGCCAGCAATGCAGCGCCTGCGGCAAGCGAAGCCATCAGCGCACCGGCAAAATACCAATTGTAGAAGAAATTCAGACGCGTGGCGCTGAAGATGCTCACCTGGAGATGGGTCCCCGTCCACTGGTATTTCCAGAAGGTCTGCTTGAGTTCAGAAATCACGGCGTCCGGGCCCATGACTGCGGCGGCGAGCAGCCATTTCTCGATCCATGCCGCGGCAAAGCCGGCGAACCAAAGTCCGGCCAGCGCCATGGCGTAGGCTACTGTCTGCCAAGTCTTGCGGCCGTCCTTGCCCAGCGACATTGCGACATAGATGAAGGCAATGAGCGCCGGCGCTAGCGGCGGGTTGAACAGCATGTTGAGGAAATTGTAGGTCGCGCCCGCGATGAAGGCGAACAGCGGCAGGGCCAGCCGTCGCGCGTTTGGGAATTTCTGCATGACGACCGGCGTCAGCGCACCGGTGAAGAATATCCACGCGAGCGACAAGGCGTGGGTGGTTACCATCGATACGGTGAAAAAGTCGCTGATCATGAAGAAGGGCAACAGGATCACCGGCCAGGCCCATGGTCCGAAGATCCGCTCCATGCGCCATGCAAAGAAGAGCAGGGCGCCAAACAGCATGAAGGCGATCGAGCGAACGAACGCGTCGTAGGGCATCACGGAGAGCAGGGGACGGAAGACGGCCTGATACCCATGCCAGAAGCGGAGGTAGCCGGAATCCGCCTTTACGTTGTTGGTGTGCAGGTCGAGCGAAAGTTGTTCGCAGGGCAGGATATCGGTTCTAGCGTGCACCGACGTTGGGGTGTCGGCGATCCGCTGGATCAAGCTTCCGCCAGCGTCCGACAGGTTCATGCCAAAGCCGATGCAGTCCGAAAACATGTCATAGCGATGCCCGTCGCCGCCGAATGGCGAGGACGGATACGACGTGCCTGCGAGATATTTCTGGTCGATGCCGTCCAGCAGGTGTTTCTGGATCGCCTTGTCGTTCGGCAGGACGATTGCTGCGGCCATTACGGCCACAAACACGACGAACAGCGCGGCCGATGCGATCGCGCAGGCGATCAGTGCGCGAACGACGCTGGGCCAGGACAGAAAAGGCGATCCGGCCGGGGCTGCTGCGTCTAGCCGAATGTCCCCGGTTTCGGCTGTCATGGATACGACGCCCGTTCTTCAGCGCCGTTCAACCCGCGAGAGTCGCGCGACAGCTTGATGGCCGCCAGCAACGGGAAAACCGAGAACAGCACGAAACTACGAGTGACAAAGCCGACATGCTCGGAACTGTGAGCCCGGTTGAGCTCGGCCCAGACTACCACGACGGCCAGGGGCGCCATCAGCGCGATGAATTCCGCAGCGCGGTTTGCAAGTTGTCCATGTTTGCGGACGGTCCACGCGACCAGCGCGGCGCCTGCCGCCAGGGATGCGCCAATCACGCTGGCGAAGAACCAGTTGTAAAACAGGTTCCGGCGCGTCGCTCCCAGGAAGTTCACTTGCAGCCGTTCACGGGTCGCGTCGTACTTGGCGACCGTACGCTGGATTTCGGCCATCACGGCGTCCGGACCCATCACGATCGCGGCGAGCAGCCATTTCTCGAGCCATGCCGCCGCGAAGCCCGCGAGCCAGAGTCCGGCGAGCGCCAGTCCGTAGGCGACGGTCTGCCAGGTCTTGCGGCCGTCCTTGCCGAGCGACATCGCGATGTAGATGAAGGCGATCAGCGCCGGCGCCAGCGGTGGGTTGAACAGCATGTTCAGGAAATTGTAGGTCGCGCCACCGACGAAGGCGAAAAGGGGCAGGGCCAGCCTGCGGGCGTTGGGGACCTTCTCGAGAATGATCGGCGTCAGGGCTGCGGTGAAGAATATCCACGCCAGCGACAGTGCGTGGGTTGTCACCATCGGCACGGTGAAGAAGTCGGTGATCAGGAAGAACGGCGCCAGGCTGGCCAGCCATGCCCACGGCCCGAAGATCCGCTCCATGCGCCAGCCGAAGAAGATCAGTGCGGCGAAGAACAGGGCGGCGATCGTACGCACAAAGGCGTCGTAGGTCATGACCGAGAGCAGCGGCCGGAAAACGATCTGGTAGCCGTGCCAGAAGCGCAGATAGCCGTAGTCCGTATGCAGGCTGTTCGTTTGCAGTCCGAGCGCAATCTCCTCGCAGGGTGCGATGTCTTTTTCGTGCGTCGCCGTCGGGCTGTCGGCGATGCGCTGCATGAGGTTGGCCCCGTCGTTCGACAGGTTCATGCCGTAGGCGACGCAGTCGGTGTACATGTCGTACTTGTGGCCGCCATGGCCAAAGGGCGACACGGGGTAGGAAACGCCTGCGAAGTATTTGTGCTCAAGCCCGTCGCGCAGGCTCTGCTGGATCGCCTTGTCGCTTGGAAGCGTGATTGCCGCCGCCAGGAGAGCGATGAACACCACGAACAAGGCCACCGAGGTGATCGCGCAAGCGACCAACGCCTTGAAAATGCCAGGCCACGACAGGAATGGCGTTTCCGCCCGCGCCATGGCCGCCGCCCGGTTATCTTCCAAATGGGCGTTCATAGCTTGCCTTTGGCGGCTGCCTTTGGAGGCGGCTTAGACCGGAAGGTCGGCGCCGGGACGGTTGGCCAGCGGGATGCGGAAGATGCCGATCATGAAGGCGCCGAAGCCGAGCTGGATGGCGATCACGATCAGCGACAGGCCCGAAAGGACCAGCCGGGAGATGTGCGGCGCGTTGGTGAGATCGCCGAAGCCGACCGCCGACCAGGAGAACATCGCATATCCGAAGGCGGCGACGCCCAGCGCGAGGGCGACAGCGCCCGCCCGAACGACCGTGTCGGTGGTCGCGAGGCGATAGATCATGTCGGACCTACGGCCGCGTGGCAGCATGCCGGTGAGGGTCGCATAGTAGCGGGCAAGGACGCCGAGCGTCACCAACTGGACGCCGGCGATCAGCATGAAGCAGGCCGCGGCATAGGAGTTGGAGTCCAGCACGACGTTCGAGGTCAGGGCCAGCGGGCCGAACCACAGCGCGCCCTGCAGGCCAATGCCGACCAGCATCAGGAGGAAGCCGGGATAGAGGAACAGCCATTTCGGGCTGTACATCAGGAGGAGTTTCAGGTGGCGCCAGCCGTCCCGCCAGGTCTTGAGGTGGGGGGCGCGGGTGCGGCCGTCCGGCTTCAGCGTGGTCGGAACCTCGGCGATGCGGAGCTGCGACAGGCTGGAGCGGATCACCATTTCTGAGGCGAACTCCATGCCGCTGGTGACCAGGCCGAGCTTGCGGATGGAAGCGACGTTGAAGCCGCGCAGGCCGCAGTGGAAGTCGCCGACCGGAATGCTGAACAGCACGCGGCCGATCATGGAGAGGATCGGGTTGCCGAGGATGCGGTGAAGCGGGGGCATGGCGCCCTTGGCGATGCCGCCCTGGAAGCGGTTGCCCATCACCAGCTCGTTGCCTTCGCGCAGCTTGTCGACAAAGCCCTGGAGGTTGGTGAAATCGTAGCTGTCGTCGGCGTCACCCATGATGACGTACTTGCCGCGGGCCGCTTCGATGCCGCCGAGCAGAGCAGCGCCATAGCCGCGACGCGGGATCGGGACCACACGGGCGCCGAGGCCGGTTGCGATGGCTTGCGAGCCGTCTGTGCTGCCGTTGTCGGCGATGAGGACTTCGCCGCTGATGCCGGAGCGTTTCAGGAAGTCCGAAGCCTTTTGCACGCAGACGGCGATGGTTTCCGCCTCGTTAAGGCAAGGCATGAGGATGGTCAGCTCGAGCTGGCCCGTCTCGGGCAGCATGGACGGTTGTTCCGAAGGCGACGGGGTCTTCGTCGCTGAGGGCTCCGTCACCGCCCCAACCTGAGTATCTGCCACGATAATCCCCGTGCCTTGTTGATTCAGGGAGTGTGGACTGCAACAGACATGCCACGCGGGCGCCGCGTTGGGCTGCGATTAACCACAAACCTGCGGGCGGCGGCGGGCGATCGGGCAGTTTCGACCGGTTGTTCGGGCCGCTTGTTAACGCCTTGGCCCGTGGCCCTGTTCTTGCGGTAGGCGAGGCTCGGGAAAGGATACGTCGGGCCATGAAGCAGCTTCGGCCGCTTATCGTAAAGCTGGCGGACACGGGCGGCGGCTCGCTGTTCCGCTATCTCGTGGCCGTGATCATCGGGTTCGTGATCGACATGTCGTCGGCGTGGTCGGTGCGCACGTTCCTCGGCATCGATCTCGTTGTCGCGGCGGCCATCGGGTTCATCGTGGCGATGACGGTCAGCTACTTCATCCACGAGTTCTGGACATTCCAGCGGCCGGCGAGCGGGCTGTCGCTGCGCCGGTTCATGAAGTTCGTGGCGGCCTGCGCCGCTTTGTTCGTCGCACGACTGGTATTCGTGTGGGCGACGGGTTTCCTGGGTCCGCTGCCGGGCGGCGACCTGGCGCGCCTGATCCTCAGCTTTGGCGGCTCGATGATTGTCGGCTTCTTCCTCAACCGCTCGGCAGTGTTTGACGACATACCGGCGCCGGGCAAGGCGGAGAGCCGTTAGCCATGGCGACCCCGGCTCGCTTCGATTGCATCGTGATCGGCTCTGGCTCCAGCGGGGTCGCGGCCGCGACTGCGCTGCTGAAGGCCGGCCGCAGCGTCCACATGATCGATCCAGGCATCACGCTGGAAAAGGATCGCGCGGACGCTCTGGAGGTCGCGAAAAGGGCAGGCCCGCTGACTGTCGCCAATGCGCCGTGGGTGAAGGAAGAGGCGGCATCCAAGGCCAAGATCCCGCGCAAATTGCTATTCGGGTCAGATTTTCCGTTCCAGCAGGCGCCTGAGCGGCTTCATCTCGATTCAAGGGGCGTCGGCGCCGAGCCGAGCTTCGCGCTTGGCGGCTTCAGCAATATCTGGGGCGCGTCGGCTTTGCCGTTCGCGGCGTTCGATACGGGCGACTGGCCGGTCACGCAGGACGAGCTGGCGCCACACTATGAAGCCTGCGCCGAATTGCTCGGACTGGCGTGCGAGGAAGACGATCTTGCGGAATGGCTGCCGCTTTACCGCAAGCCGAACGGCCAGCTGAAGGCCAGCCGGCAGGCGACGACGATGCTCGAGACGTTGCGGACCAATCGCGATGCATTGCGGTCCGCCGGCATCCGGTTTGGCAGGGCCCGCGTGGCGGCCAAGGCGTCTGGCCCCACGCCTTGCACCTATTGCGGGCTCTGCCTGCATGGGTGTCCGGACCGCCTTATCTACAGCGCCAACGATACGCTGGCTGCGCTCAAGGCCCATCCACGCTTTAGTTATCGGGCGGGCGTCGTCGTCGAGACGGTCTCCGAGACGGAGGGGGGCGCCAAGGCTCATGCGACTGATCTCGACAGCGGCGCGCCAATCGAGCTGGAGGCGGACCGACTGTTCGTGGCCGCCGGCGCGATGTCGACGACAGGCCTGCTGCTGCGGTCTTCGCAGTCCTACGGCAAGGCGGTGAAGATCAAGGATGCGCAGTACTTCCTGCTGCCGCTCGCCATGTTCAAGGGCGCCGGCAAGACGCGCGAGGAGAAGCTGCACACGATGGCGCAGTTGTTCCTGGAATTGCGCGACCCAGAGATCAGCCCCTACACGATCCACCTGCAGGTCTACACCTACAACAGCGTGCTGGCGCGCACGGTTCGCAACAAGCTCGGGCCCCTGCTTGAGCCGGCGGCGCGCTGGGGCGATGCGCACTTCGTGCTGATCCAGGGTTACCTGCATTCCGATCATTCCGGCGAGATCGA
Organism: Hyphomonadaceae bacterium; assembly: GCA_035548775.1. Lineage (GTDB taxonomy): Bacteria > Pseudomonadota > Alphaproteobacteria > Caulobacterales > Hyphomonadaceae > UBA7672. Next base: position 4,138 of record DASZSI010000047.1, on the reverse strand, counting down.
GATGACGCTGGAAAAGGGCGAAGGTGGCGAGACGCTGAAGGCGCGGGGCGTTACCAGGCCCGAGACGCGCACGAAAATCAAAGCCGTCGCCGGCAAGCTGATGAAGCTGGCGATGAAGACCGGCGCCGTGCCGCTGACGCCGCTGATGGAAGTCTCCGACCCGGGCCGCGGCTTCCACCATGGCGGCTCTTTCCCGATGAGCGCGCGGCCGGGCGAGTTTGAGACCGACACGCTGGGGCGGCCGTTCGGCTGGAAGCGCATCCATGTGGTCGACGCCACGGTGCTGCCGAGCGTTCCGGCGACCACGATCACTTATCCCGTCATGGCCAATGCCCATCGCATCGCGACCCTCGCTGCTGGAGGAAACGCATGAACGACAATGTTCCCGAGGCGCCGACCTGCCTGCTGACGGGCGCGAGCGGCTATCTCGGCGGCTTGATCGCCAAGCGGTTGAAAGCAGCGGGGTGGCGCGTTGTCGGCATGACGCGCAAGCCCAGGGCGGGCGAGGTGGCGTTCACACTGGGCCAGCCGGTTTCACCTGAGATCCTGAAGGGTCATGACGCGTTGATCCATTGCGCCTACGACTTCGCGCCGATCGGCTGGACCGACATCGAGGCGACCAACATCAAGGGTGCGGAGATGCTGTTTGCCGCGGCGAAGGCCGCCGGCATCAAGCGCATGGTCGCGATCTCGACCATCAGTGCCTTCGACGGCTGCAAGTCGAACTATGGCAAAGCCAAGCTGGAGATCGAGAAACACGCGCGCACAGCCGGCGCATGCATTGTGCGGCCGGGCTTGATCTACGGCGCGGCGCCGGGGGCGATGTTCGGCCGCCTGGTGTCGCAAGTCAAAAAAGCATCGCTGGTGCCGATCCCGGGCGACGGCAAGCAGCTGATGTACACGGTCCATGAGGACGACCTCACCGACGCGATCCTAAATGGCCTTTCGACCAACCCCGCGCCTCAAGCGTCGATCACCGTGGCCAATGGCGTTGCGCTGTCGTTCCGTGACATCATGGTGGCGATCGGCCGGAAGTTGAATCGCAGCGTCACGACCATACCGGTGCCGTGGCAGGCGATGTGGCTGGCGTTGCGGACAGCCGAGGTTGCCAAGATTCCGCTGGGCCTGCGCAGCGACAGCCTGGTGAGCCTGGTGAACCAGGACAAATCGCCGGTGATCAACTCCGACCTGCTCGGCGTTCGCTGCCGGTCGTTCTCGCTCGACGGCGTCGCGATCGGCTAGAGCGATCGTGCGAGACTGACCACGGGCGGGGGATCGCCCACCGATCCGTTCAGCAACTGGTCGCGCGGGTTAATGTCGACCTGGCCGAGATAATAGGTCTGCGTGCAGGCGCCGGCATTCGTCATGCGCAAGGCCCAAGGCTTGAAGCCGGAATTGTTGGGCGCGACATAGAGCTTGCCGATCAGCGGACCCCACTCACTTTCCGGAACTTTCCACGCGCGCAGCTGGTGGCCGGCGATGGTCAGGCCATCGAGCGACTGGTCGTAGAGACGCAGCGGCTCGCCGACTTCCTTGAACGGAAAGGTGTGGACCAGCATCGTCTGGGCCGGACGCGGGCGCGAGAAGACCAGCGTGCAGCCATCGAGCAGATGCTGGCGAATTTCGCTGAAATAAGCTTGCGATTGGAAGATGCCGTAGGGTTCGGCGTAGTCGTGGCGGCGGATCTTCACGATCGCGATCTCGATCGGCCAACGGGCCAGCGTGCAGAAGCCGCCGATAACCACGAGCGTCGCCAGAGCCATCCGGCCCATCGCCAGCGGCGAGAGGACGTGCTGCGCCTTGGCGACGATGCCGCTCCGGGCCTTTTCGGCGCGGTCGAGGCCGACGCGAAGCGCGACGCTGAGGATCAGCAGCGCGGGGATGACCAGTGGCCAGAGATAGCGGTCGTTCAGGGGCTGGCCGAGGACCAGAGGATTGATGCCGAGGATGAAGAAGGACGAGAAGAAGGCGAAGGACAGGCCCATCGCCCAGGCGGCCGAGATCACCTCGCCGCCCTCAACCTTGGCGTTGGGACCGAGATCGCCCGCCGGCGGCAGGGGGGTGCGGGCCTTGATCCAGGTCCATGCTTTCCAGCCGGTGATGATGAAGAAGCCCCAGTAAGTGAGCTTGTTGAAGTATTCGAGGCGGTCGAGGTTGGTCTCCGCGCCGAACAGCCAGCGGGTGAACAGGTCGGACCAGGTGTAGGGCCAATCCTCGCTCATCTCGGTCAGGTGGCCGGCTTTGACGATCGCCTGCGCGCGGCCGAGCATCAGGTGGCTCTGGCTCAGCACGGCGTTAACCGTGAGGGTCTCGACGATGAGACCGCCGCCGAACACCGCGATCATGATGCCGACATTGGTCCAGCGGCGGCGGATCAGCTCGTAAAGGCCGAGGCCGGGCATGAAGAAGATGTTGGTTTCCTTGGCGCCGTAGCAGAGGAACAGCATGAAGATGGCGCCGGCGTATTTCAGGCGCGAGTTCTCTGCGTACGCGCCGCGCAGAAGGATGAGGGCGGCGACGAAGTAGGCCATGGTCCAGACTTCCGGCATCAGGTTGCCCGGAATGTCGTGGGCCATCGGGTTGATCAGCCACACCATGAAGGCGATGGCGGCGACCAGCGGCGTCGTGAGCGAACGGACCAGATTGTAAAGGCCGGCCGAGGTCAGCGCGAAGACGACGTGGTTGATCAGGAGATAGTTAAGGGCGCCGTCGCCGAAAAGCCGCACCCAGATCACGGCGGGAAAGGTCATTCCCCAGCGCATGTTGTGATGGTTTTCCGGGAAGGCGGGGAACTGGCCGTCGGCCCAAGCCTTGATGACCTGCCATTTCAGCTCGATGTCGCCGTTTTCCCATATGTAGGTCGACACCAGGCATGCCGAGAGGAAAGCGACCACGCCGACGATGATGGTGTCGCGCATCGAATCCGAGATCCGGAAGGGCGAGGATTTCCCGGCGGCCGTTGCAACGCTGCCGGCCTGAAGGCTGTCTTTACTCAAAGCAGAACTCGCCTGTCTGGAGATTCCAAGGTTCCTGCACCTCGCGGCTGCAGGCAATGGGCCAGAACGCCGGCGCTGGTTATTTGCGTACGGGCCTTTTCACGGCCCGGCCCTGGCTGAGGTAAACGCCGAGCATGCTGAGCAGTTCGGCCTGTAGGACATCCCAATCGATGTGGTCAAAGCCGAGGTCGCTGGTGGGCGTGCGGACGCGGCGCATGAAGGTGGCGTTCATCACGAAGAAGGCGGTCTCGATGGCGAGTTCGGGATCGTCGTGGGCGATCTCGTCCCGGAAGGGGGAGAGGACCGAGCGGAAGACGCGCATGCCGTGGTTGATGGAGCGGCGGCCACGCTCTTCCATGACCGGGTCGTTGAGCTGGCCTTCGAAGATCTGGCGCATGATGCCGGAATAGCCGCGCAGGGAGTCGATCCGCTTCATGACGTAGTGGTCGAGCGCTTCGGAGAGATTGGCGGCTTTCGAGGTGTCCGCGATCTTCTTCTGGTCGGCGTCGGCGCGGGCGAGGACGTTGTCCTTGATGGCGCGGAGCAGCTGCTCCTTGCTGGCGAAGCGGCGATAGATGCCGCCGATCGATACGCCGGCCTCCGCCGCGACGGAGTTCATCGTGAAGGCGCCCCAGCCATCACGGCCAAGAACGATCTCGGCCGCCTCGACCAGGCGTTCGAGCGATCGCTGGCTGCGTTGTTGCTTGGCGGGGTTGGCGTGGCGGGCGACGATCGACTGGGTCATCGCCAACGTCTAGGTGGGCGCGGCGCCCGGGGCAACGGATTTGCGATAGTCCGGTTCGCATTTCATGCGCTTGGACGCACCCTCTCCCTCAGGCCGGTGGGAGACCGCCTGGGATGCTGTGTCTTGGCTCAGCCCTTGGGGGCTTTCGGCCAAGACGAGGGGTGCGCCTCCGGATAGGTGGAGGGCGTGGGGACGCGGGGGTGATCCCGCGTGGGGTAGTCCTGCTCACCGCCTTGCGGCGGGATCGCTCGGGGTTTTACGCGGGCTCCGCGTCCCCCATACCGTGCTGAGCGCCCCGACCGGATGGCCCCAGGTCGCCCTGGAACGTCCGGCTCTAGCATCAGGGCGCGTGGGAGGTCGGTCCCCAGTACCAGGGATCCGCCTCGCATTGCTTCCC
>DASZSI010000046.1:0-3648 GCA_035548775.1 Hyphomonadaceae bacterium | reverse complement strand
GGCCCTGCAACCAACAACGTTTGCGCGCGGTGCGCTATCTGGACCGTGGTTGCCTGCGGGTTGGATTCGTGGGCGGAGCAACGAACCGATCCGCAGCGATTGGCAGTTGAAGGGAAATGGCGCTGAATGGGACGGTTGGCGTACCCGGCACGCTTCGAACGTGCGGCCTTCGCCTTCGGAGAGCAGGCCGCCAAGTCATAACTTTGTTATGACTGCATGAAGCCATATATGACATGGGGCCAAGACCTGTGTACGAGAAGGAGCGCATTGGGAAGCGGGACTCTCCCGTTGACGGATTGAGCCATATCTCATATATGGTTATATCCGACTTAGACAAAGTAACTCTTGTCATGCCCCGGCTCGTCTCCGCTCCTTTCTTTAGCGCGCACCCGGTCTTCGATCGCGCGGAGTACGCGGCTGCGGTAGGCCGAGATCCGAGTGACAAGGTCGTCACCGCGATGCTTGCTCAGCACCTTCAGGCCGGCAACATCAAGCGGGTCGCGCGCGGCGTCTTCGCGTCCGTTCCCCAACACGCCGACGCCCGAAAGTGGTCGGTCGACCGGTTCTTGGCAGCATCCCGACTACGCCGGGGCGCTGTCATCGCCTATCACTCGGCGCTGGAACTGCACGGCTCCGCCTACACGGAGGGGTATGAGGTCCAGGTGATCGCGCCCGGTGAGCCAGGTGTGCTTGAAGCCGCCGGCTTTTCGTGCCGCTTCATCAAGCCGCGCCGCGGCTTCGCCCGACGAGATGGAGACTTGAAGGACGGGGTGACGGTTGTCGACCGCATGGGGCTCGATGTTCGCGTCACGACGGTCGAGCGCACGATCGCAGATCTATTCGACCGCTACGAACTCGCCGGCGGGGCGGATGAGCTGTTCAACTCTCTCGATCTCGTGGCACGGGTCGATGCTGCAGCCCTGGTCCGCCACATGCGCGCACTTGGCAACGCGGCGGCGGCCGGCGCGCTGGGCTTCTGGCTCGAGCGCGAACAAAAGCGGCTTGGCATTCCCGATACTGCGCTCCGACAACTGCACGCGATGGCACCGCGTCAGGCTCGGTATGCCCTGGGCGCCAAGCCAGGAGAGGGCAGGACGGCCAAGGGCTGGAACGTAATCTTGCCGCTCGACGTCGTGGAACGCCGGTTCGAGGGGCTGTGAATGGCGGCGCCTTCGATTCAGACGCTTCAGCGGATTGCCGACGCTACCGGTCATCAGGCCGGGACGCTCGAAAAGGTACTCCGGCTGCTCGATATCCTGCAGGAAACAGCGGGCGACACCATCTTGAGTGAACGGCTCGCTCTCAAGGGCGGCACGGCGCTCAATGTCTTTCATCTCGGTCTCGACCGGCTGTCGGTTGATATCGATCTCAACTATGTCGGCGCGCTTGATCGGTCGGCGATGGAAGCTGAGTGGCCAGAGGTCGAAGCTGCTCTGAACCGCCTCCTTGCATCTCAAGGCTATGTCGTTCGACGCCGGCCTGACGAACATGCAGGCGGCAATCGCGCCCAAGCTTCGGTCATGCGCGCGTTTGTGGGCCGATACAAACTGCTGTGAAGCTCGCAGGGTCGGAAGGGTGCGTACCACTTATCCCTCCTTCCTCATCCTCTCCCTCCGCGTCAGTTCGCGGGGGTTAGGGGCATCGACCGAGGTGTCTCCGGTGGCGATGCCGCCCGCGCGTTCGTAGTGCGCCACCATCAGGCCGTTGTCCGCCATGCGCGACCGCACCATGGTGTAACTGTGCGGCGCCGAGCCGTCTGCAAACAGTTTCTTCCCCTGACCCAGCACCAACGGCACCGTGAAGGTGCTGAGGGCATCGACCAGATCGTGTTCGAACAGCGCATGCAGCAGCGCGGTGCTGCCTTGGGTGACAAGGTCGCGGCCGCCCGCCTCGCGCAGGCGCCGGACCGCGTCGATGTCGCGCAACACGACCGTACCCTTCCATGAGGTATCGACCTCGCCCGAACCCGACACGACATATTTGGTGATGGTGTTGAACAGCGTGGCGATACGGCCCGCGGGTCCAGCCTCGTCGTAGTGGGGCCAATACGCGGCGAAGATTTCATACGTCTTGCGCCCCAGCAGAAGATCGCGATCGGGCGTGAGAACGTGGCCGATCTCCTCGTCGAACACGGGGTGGAAATAGGGCACCACCCAGCCGCCAAAGGGAAAGCCGCCAGTGGGGTCTTCCATGGGCGCGCCCGGCGCCTGCATCACGCCATCGAGCGAAACCTGCGCGCCGACGATGATCTTCCGCATGATTTCAATCTCCTTTGCATTGCCGTGTGGCCGAATGTCAGAGGCTGGGAATCGGAAGCACTGGCATTACTTCCACGCCTTCGCCCGGAAAAATCGTAAAATGGGGATGGCTTTCGAACATGTTGGCCGCCGCCTCGTGCGATGCCGCGCGCACCATCACAAAGCCGCTGAGATTATTGCTGATGTCCGCGATGCCGGAGTGCGAAACCTTCTTGGTCTTGCCGAGCGGACCGCCGGATCCCACGATTGCAGTGTGATTCTTTTCATTCCACGCATGCCAGGCCGCCATGCCCTCCTGTTCTTTCATTTGCCGCTCGGCATCGGGCATAGCCGTCCACGCCTTCATGCGGGGGCTGTCTTTGCTGCCGGTAAAAACGGCGAGGAAGATATCGGTATTGTTCATGATCTTGCCTTTCTTTTGTGGACCTTCGGTTGAAATAGAAGTTCGATGTAGCGGCGGAGATGATCGATGCTGGCCGCGGCGATCTCCGCCCCGCCTTTCGCCTTGGCCAGAATGAATGCGCCCTGCAAGACGGCTTGGGTATGCAGCGCAAGGCTTTCCGCAGTGAATCCCTTCACGCCATAGAGCTTCATCGCCTCCGCGATGTCGGGTTCCAGCGTCGCGGCATGACTGCTGATTGAGGCAGCGCACGCTGTGCGGATGTCGGGGGCCGTCAAGTACACTTCCTGCACCATCGTGCCGACAAGGCAGGTGAATTCCGGCACGGCGCCCCGCATCAGGCTCTTGCGGAATTCGAGATAACCCAGCACGCGGTCGAGCGGATTTCTGTACGTGTGATAGGACGCGGCCGCAAACAGTGCGCCCGTCGTCTGCGACCAGTGTTCCGCCGCCGCCACGCCCAGCGCATTCTTGCTCGCGAAATGGTGGAAAAAGGCGCCCTTGGTGACGCCCGCGTGGGCGCAGAGCTCATCCACCGAAGTCGCGGCATAGCCCTTGGTGCGAATAAGCGCGAGCGCCGCATCGATCAGTTTCTGCCGTGCCGTGCTTTCACGAACCATTGGCTCTTCGGTCATTTCCCGAGTCATCCAAAAATACCAACCGGTTGGTATTGCTGTCAAGGCGATCAGCAGACGGCTGATCGGCCCAGATTCTCTTGTTGGGACCGCGTTGAAACGAAGCCACTGCTTCACGTCGTGGACAGTCGTGAGGTAGGCGACCGCGATTTCCCGAATGGGACTACCACCCGACAGGTCGGCTCTCGTTCGAGTTTGAGCAGGTCTATGTGCTCGGAGGAGGCACGGGTCCTCGTCGCAGCTTCCGCGACGCCAAGATCCAGCGGCTCGAAACCATGGCGAGCGAGATCGGCGTCGGGCTAGCGGTGCTCGCTGCGGCAAAGACAGAGCAACGGCTCAAGAGGGAAGCGGAGGA
>DASZSI010000045.1:0-17997 GCA_035548775.1 Hyphomonadaceae bacterium | reverse complement strand
TTCGAGGCGCCCATGAAGCGGTGCGGGTTTGCAAAGATGGACATCACGGCCATGCCGCAGGTCTCCTAGGTCTTGCTTAGTCTAGCCAGAATAAGGCTTTGCGCCGATCACGTCTTCCGGATGTGGGTGCGGCAAACGCTCTAGTCGATAGCGGTGCGAAGCGCCATGGCGGCGGCCACAGGGGAGGCCACAATGGCGACAAGAGCCACCATTCCGGTAAGGCTCAAGGGCTGGACCCAATCCCCGCCTGCCTGCGCCGCAGCGTAAAGGGCGCCGGAGCCCCAGATCATGGCCGGCACGTAGAGCGGCAATGTAACCAGCGCGATCAAGAGGCCGCCCCGCCTCACCCCCGCCGCGAGGGCGGCGCCAACCGACCCCACGAAGAAGAATACCGCCGAACCGACGAGCGACGCCGCCATGACAAAGGGCGCCAGTTCGACCTTGCCCTGCAGCATGATCCAGAGAACGGGTGCGATGATCGAGAGCGGAATGCCGGTTGCGATCCAGTGCGCCAAGGTCTTGGCGGCGGCGACGCCTTCCATGATGACGCCTGAACCGGCGTAGGCGTCGAGCGTGCCGTCTTCATAGTCGGCCTGGAACAGACGCTCCATCGGCAGGAGGCTTGCGAGCGCGAGGCAGATCCAGATGACTCCGGGACCTGCGATCTGCAGCTTGGCCATGTCGGGACCGACAGCAAACGGCAGCAGGCTTGCCGACGCCGCGAAGAACCCCACCGGCAAAGCCGGCCCTCCCCCGCCCGACCAGGCAAGCTTCAGCTCACGGATGAAAACTGCACCCGCGCCGGTCATGCGAACGCCGCCTGCGGAAGCGTGGAGATGTCGAGCGTGCGCGAGTTGGCGAAGCCGTCGCCGTGGATCGCAGCAATGACAGCCCCGCCGGTCGCCCGGTGTTCTTCGACCAGCTGCTCGACCAGCTTGCGCCCGGCAACATCGAGTGCGGCGGTCGGTTCATCCAGCAGCCACAACGGACGCGGATCGATCAGCAGACGCGTAAGGGCTAAGCGCCGCTTCTGCCCGGCAGAGAGCCCGCGTCCGGGCACGTCGGCGCGGGTGGTGAGACCCACCCGTTCAAGAGCGGCATCCGCCTTCGCCACGGGTTGCCCGAAATACTTCGCCCAGAACCTTGCCTGCTCCTCCGCCGTCTCGGACGGCTTCACTGCGTCGGAATGTCCGAGATAGTGGCGGGGCACGTCCTCGTGATCGGAGGCGAACACCACCTTGCCTTCATGCGGCCGGGTCAGTCCGCCCAGAATTCTCAACAGGGTCGATTTCCCTGAACCATTGGGACCGCGAAGTTCAAGCGCTTCACCTTTCCCAACACTGAAGGAAAGGCCCGAAAACAGCACGCGCAGCCCACGCGCAGCGGCCAGGTTTTCAGCCCCGATGACCAAGCCTGAGGCAGCGTCCACAGCCATTCCCGTTACGTCTTTTTTCGTCATTGCGCGCTTGATTGCGTCGCAACACGGCGTCCTGTAGGAACGCCGCCAGAGCGGGGGGCCGCCGGCTCTTCCCGCGATTGATTCGCGAAGCCCTGAAAGGGTTGCTGACCCATGCCGTCCCTCGACAGTTTCAAGTCCAAGAAAACGCTGAAAGTAGGCGCGAAGACCTACGCCTATTACAGCCTTGAGGCTGCAGCGCAAAACGGGCTTGGCGATATTTCACGCCTGCCGGTGTCGTTGAAGGTGCTCCTGGAGAACCTGCTCCGGTTCGAGGACGGCAAGACAGTTACCCAGTCCGACATCCGCGCCTTCGCCGACTGGGTGAAGGACAAGGGCAAGGCCGAAGTCGAGATCGCCTACCGACCCGCGCGCGTGCTGATGCAGGACTTCACCGGCGTGCCGGCCGTGGTCGACCTCGCCGCGATGCGCGACGCCGCCGCCAAGCTCGGCGCCGACCCCAAGAAAGTGAACCCGCTGGTGCCGGTCGACCTCGTCATCGACCACTCCGTGATGGTTGACTATTTCGGTCACACCTCCTCGTTCAAGCAGAACGTGAAGCGCGAATATGAGCGCAACATGGAGCGCTACGAGTTCCTGAAATGGGGCCAGACCGCGTTCGACAATTTCCGCGTCGTGCCGCCGGGCACCGGCATCTGCCACCAGGTGAACCTCGAATACCTCGCGCAGACCGTGTGGACGAAGGAAGAGGATGGCGAGATCACCGCCTTCCCGGACACCTGCGTCGGCACCGACTCGCACACCACCATGATCAACGGCCTTTCGGTGCTGGGCTGGGGCGTGGGCGGTATCGAAGCCGAGGCCGCGATGCTGGGCCAGCCCGTCTCGATGCTGATCCCGGAAGTCATCGGCTTCAAGCTGACCGGCAAGCTGCCGGATGGCGCGACCGCCACGGACCTTGTGCTCACCGTCACGCAGATGCTGCGCAAGAAGGGCGTGGTCGGCAAGTTCGTCGAATTCTACGGCCCCGGCCTGGAAGGCCTGTCGCTGGAAGACCAGGCCACCATCGCCAACATGGCGCCGGAATATGGCGCGACCTGCGGCTTCTTCCCGATCAGCCAGGAGACGATCAACTTCTTGTCCGCCACCGGGCGTCTCGCCGAGCGCGTGGCGCTCGTCGAGGCCTATGCGAAAGCGCAAGGCATGTGGCGCTCCGACAAGGTCGAGCCCGTCTTCACCGACACGCTGTCGCTTGACCTCGCCACTGTCGAAAGCTCGATCGCCGGCCCCAAACGCCCGCAGGATCGTATCGTGCTGCGTGATGCGGCCGACAACTTCGCCATCGCGCTCGACAAGGAATTCAATCGTCTCGACAAGGCCCATGTCCGCGCCAAGGTCGAGGGCGAGAAGTATTCCGTGGGCCATGGCGACGTGGTTATCGCGGCCATCACCTCGTGCACCAATACCTCCAACCCCAGCGTGCTGATCGCGGCGGGCCTGCTCGCCCGCAACGCCCGCGCGCGCAAGATCGGAAGCCAGCCATGGGTGAAAACCTCGCTGGCGCCGGGCTCGCAGGTCGTCACCGACTATCTCGCCAAGGCCGGCCTGCAGGACGATCTCGATGCGCTTGGCTTCAACCTGGTGGGCTATGGCTGCACCACCTGCATCGGCAACTCGGGTCCCCTGCCCCAGCCAATTTCGGCAGCGATCGCCGAGGGCGATCTTGTCGCCGCCGCGGTGTTGTCGGGCAACCGCAACTTCGAAGGCCGCGTGAACCCGGACGTGCGGGCGAACTATCTTGCCTCGCCGCCGCTGGTGGTTGCCTATGCGCTTGCCGGTTCGATGAACGTCGACATCACCAAGGACGCGATCGGCTATGACGACGAGAACGAGCCGGTCTATCTCTCGGAAATCTGGCCGACCTCGAAGGAAGTCGCCGACACCGTCCGCTCAGTCGTGACGGCGGAGATGTTCGCCGCCCGCTATTCCGACGTCTTCAAGGGCGATGAGCAATGGCAAGGCATCAAGGTCGAGGGCGGCGACACCTATGGCTGGCCAATGGCATCGACGTACGTCCAGAACCCGCCCTACTTCGAAGGCATGGGCATGGAGCCCGAGCCGCTGACCGACATCTCGAACGCGCGCATCCTCGCGCTGTTCGGGGACAGCATCACCACTGACCACATCTCGCCTGCCGGCGACATTGCTGTCTCCGGCCCGGCCGGCAAATACCTGCGCGAGCACCAGGTGCCGGTCTCGGAGTTCAACTCCTACGGCGCGCGGCGCGGCAACCACGAAGTGATGATGCGCGGCACCTTCGCCAACATCCGCATCAAGAACCATGTGGTCCCGGGCGTCGAAGGCGGCGTCACCAAGCACTTCCCGGATGGCAAGCAGGAGCCGATCTACGACGCGGCCATGCAATACATCGACGAGAAGACGCCGCTGGTTGTCTTCGCCGGCAAGGAATACGGCACAGGTTCGTCGCGCGACTGGGCGGCAAAGGGCACGCGCCTTCTGGGCGTTCGGGCGGTCATCGCGGAAAGTTTCGAGCGCATCCACCGCTCCAACCTGATCGGCATGGGTGTGCTGCCGCTGCAGTTTGCCGAGGGCCTTACCTGGAAGTCGCTCAACTTGACGGGCGCGGAAACCGTGAGCCTCAAGGGCGTGGCGGGCCTGTTGCCGCGTCAGGTGGTCTCGGTTGAGGTCGCTTATTCCGACGGAACCAAGCGGTCTTTTGAGGCAAAAGTTCGCATCGATACCGAAAACGAGCTCGATTACTTCAAGAACGGCGGCATTCTCCACTATGTGTTGAGACAATTGGCCAAAGCTTCGTGAGACGGGCTCACGTCGTCTTGATTCGGGCGTGGGTCGGCTCGCGCGTTATTGGGTCTGAATGCGGTCCCTAGCCATCCGTTTGTTCTGCGCCGCCGTGGCCTTGGCGGTTGCCCCTGCTGCCTCCGCGCAGAAGGGCGGCATGAATGTGCCTGAGCATGCGACCCGCCCCGTCGTCATGGAGCTTTTCTCCAGCCAGGGGTGTGGCAACTGTCCCGCAGCCAACGCCAACCTGGCCCAGCTGGCCGAGCGAACCGACGTTATCGCGATCACCTACCCGGTCGGCATCTGGGACTATCTCGGCTGGGGCGACACGTTCGCCAAGCCGGAGTTCACGGAACGGCAAAAGCGCTACAACCGTGTTATGGGCTATCGTGGCCCCTATACCCCCCAAGTCGTCTATTCCGGCCGCCTGCACGGGCCCGGCACCAACATCCAGAAGATCGAAGCGAAGTTCGCCGTGCGGGACATCACGCCCTATCCGGCGACCGTGACGTTCGACAGGGACGCCGTGGTGATCTCTGGTTCGATCCCCGCGCCCGAACCAACCGCGACGGACAAGCCCAATCTCTACACCGCATCCGCGACCAAGGCCGCAGTGGTTCTCGTCCGCTACAAGGCCGGCTCGACCAAGGTCGTTCCAGGCGCCGGCGTCAACAAGGGCAAGTCGATGACGTATTTCAACCTGGTGACGTCGTTCGAGACGCTCGGCGAGTGGAGCGGTGGTTCGCAGCGCTATGCGGCCAAGTGCACAACGGGCTGCGTGGTGCTGGTGCAAACCGGCAGCACAGAAGGCCCGATCATCGGCGCGGCCCAGCGCTAGCGCGTCAATCGACCAGCGCCGAAAGCTGGGTCGAGAAATTTCCCCAATCGAGATCGGTCAAGGCGAAAGCCCAACCGGCGGCGTGTGCGTTGATGGCCTGCGCCTGGGCGACAGCTGCGGGTGAGGCCGCCTCCCCGACGGCCGCGTCAACCGTGACCCAGTTCTTGCCGCCGGCCTTCCAGGACCGCACGACAATGGCGACGCCTGAGCGCGTGCGCGTGATGTGTTCTGCCAGCGGCGCACCCGCGGCGATGCCCGGCGCCGGCGCCACGTCGACAGGGCTGAAACGGCTTAGTGCGGCGGCTGTCAGTGTGGGAGCATAGGCGGTGACCAATCGGCGCGCGTAGTAGGGCGGAGCGAGCTTGAATTTCTGGCCCGTCGCGTCTTCTGGCAGCAGCCGGTAAGTCGGCCCGCCCTGCGGCCGAACCTGAACTTCAGCGATCTGGTCAGCCGGCACCGTGGCGATGTCGAGATCGAGCCAGCGCGCGCCCCTCTGAAGCGGCGGCATCGGCTCGCCTGAGACCGACCAGGCCTGCAGGTCGTCCGGCATGCGAACGTAGGATTTGCCGTCACGATATCCGATCAGCAGCTTGGCAAAGGCGGCTCCGGAGCCGTCGCCGACTTCGACCAGCGCGCCGGTTCCGCCCTGGCCTGGATCGCCCAGCCCGATGCGATCGAATTTCTTGTCGTCGCGCGTCATCGGCCTGGCGTAGGCGATGGTCGACAACGACCGGATCAGCTCTGCGACCTTTTCGGCGTCGACCGGATAGGACCCTTTTTCCGGAATCACCCAGCCGGTTGGCGTCGACTTCAGGTGATAGCTTTCTTCCGACGTGGTGACGCTCACAAGCTGCACCTTGGCGGCATTGGCGGCAAAGCCGGGAAGCACTTTTTCTCCCACCTCGGCCCGCGGCTTCGGCTGCGACGGCGGCAGGAAGGAAACGGCGCCTACAACGACAGCCAGCGCGGCGATGCCGGCCATCATCATCGCGATCTTTCGCCTTTGCAGGGCCGCTGCACCGCTCATGTCTTCACCGCCCGGCGCCGGCTGCGCCACAGGAACACGCCCACGCCGAGGACGCCAACGAAGAGCGGCGGCAGCCAGACGTTGAGGAATTCGAGGCTGCCCGCCAGCGCATCGATATCGCGCCGGAACTCGCGCTCCACGTTCCGCAGCTGCTTGCGGGTCGTAGCGGCGCGATCGCGATAGGCGGCAATCTCGGCGATCTCCTCCGGTGTTCGTGCGGCGCCGTCGACGCGGCGCGCCTCAAGTTGCTTGAGCCGGCTTTCGGCCTCAGCAAGGCCTTTCTCCAGCCGCTCCTGCTCGCTGTAGAGACGCGCACGCGCCTGCGCCCGCATCGCATCCACCCGCTCCATGGGTCGCGCCGCCGGCGCGCGCGAGCGCAACGCCGTCAGCGCCTCATCGCCGCCGAGATTGTCGAGCGCGTTGAGGATGAAGGCGGCATTGTCTGCGATGGGCGTATTGTTGTTGGGGTTGACGTAGAAGCCGTCGTCGAACACGTCGGAATCGGCCACGAACACGATCTGGGCTGTGATGTCCGAGCGGGAAACGTAGGGCTCCACCCGCGCGACTTCCTTCTGGGCGACCGCAGAAACGACCGGATCTTCCTCAACTGGCGGGGCCGGCGGGTGATCGAAGGCCGAGGTGAGCCGGCCGGACAAGCGGCCCGCCAAAATCTGGGCGCCGGCTTTCTTGTAGCTCTCGAGCACCTTGCGCGGGGTGGGATCGCTCATCGCCAATTCGGATGAAGCAAGGCCGGCTTCGGATGTGGTCTCGGCAAGGTTGGTGAAGGCAAGACCGGCCACGGGCGTGACGACAAGGTGGCCCGGCGCGCCGAAATTGATCGCCCGCGACAGGTCGGCGGTGATTGGATCGGTCCGCGACAGCAGGGCTCGCGGGACGGCGGGGAAAAGCGGCTGGCTTTCGATATTGCGCCGGCCGGCGCCTGCGTCGACCTCGACCGGCAGGCCCAACACGCGGTCGACCGCGACATCGCTTGCGACGGTGACGCCGAGCGTTTCGCCGAGCCTGCCGAGGTTTGACGATGGAATCGCACGCCTGCCCTGCTGGGCGAGAGAGACACGCGAAACCGGGTCAAGAGCGATGAGGGCGCGCCCCTTCCGCAGCAGGAACTGGTCGATCACATACTGCTGCCACTCGTTGAGCGGGCCTGGGTGTACGATCATCAAGACGTTGGTTCCCGGCGGCAGCGCCCGGAAATTCTGATCAACCGGAATGACGGTGAACGCCCTACGCATCTCACGTAGGACGAAAGCATCACCCTCGCCCGTCCCGTCGCCCTGATAGGCCGGAAGGGAGGAAATCACGGCGACCTTGGGCGGCTCGGGATTGTCGAGCTGCGCAATCAGGCGGACGAGGTCATATTCCAGGAGGGCGTCACGGTCTGGCGACAGGTAGGGAATGGCGATCGCATCATCGACCGAATTGTGGCCGATGACGCCAAGGTAGATAGGGTCGCCTCCGTCGGTGGGCACGGCGCTAAGGCCGGCAGCGGTGATGCGATCCTCGTCGTCGGAAAACGGCTCGGGATCTGTTTCCCGCACGCGCACCTTGCCGCCCGATCGGGCGGCAATCTCGTTCATCAGCTCACGCACGCGGTCGGCATGGGCGCGGATGGCCGGGAAGTTTGCGCCGCGCCCCCGGGAATAAACCAGCTCCAGCTCGACCGGCTCGACCAGCCGCTCGACCACTCGCCTTGCCGACGACGACAGGGTGTAAAGGCCGTTCTGCGTGAAATCGACCCGCACAGGCGCGAGCCACTTCCAAGAGGCAAGGTTGAGCCCCACGAAGATGATCGCGGCGAGGAGGCTGGCGAGGACGGCGAAATGGCTTCTGCGCATCAGCCGCCCTTCCTCGCGCCGATCCAGATGGTGTTGAGCGTCAGGAACAAGCCGATGAAACCGATGTAGAAGACCAGGGCCCGCGCCTCGAGTACGCCGTGCTGGGCCGACTCGAAATGAGTGAGTAGCGAGAACGAAGCCAGCGCCTCAGCCGCGCTGGGGCCGAAGGTCGCGCCAACGCCGGAGGCAACCACCGGAAGTCCGGCGGCGGTGAAGACGAAGCCGACCGCAACCGAGAGGACAAACGCCACGACCTGGTTGGCGGAGACCGCCGACATGGCGCAGGCGATGGCGAGATATCCGCCCGCCATCAGGAAGCTGACAACATAGGCCAAGGCGATGGCGGCATGATCGGGATGCCCCAGCCATGTCACCGACATCCACATCGGTGTTGTCAGGATGAGCGCCGCAAGCGCGACAGTCCAAGCCGCCAGGAATTTGCCTAGCACGATCGACCAGGTCGGCGCTGGAAGCGTGAGGAGCAATTCGAGCGTGCCGCCGCGCGTCTCGTCCGCCCACAATCGCATGGCGACAGCCGGCAGGAAGATCAGATAGAGCCAAGGATGAAACAGGAAGAAAGGCGACAGGTCAGCCTGGTTGGTGTCGAAAAAACGCCCGATCTCGAAAGTGAAAGCGCCTAGGGCGATCAGGAAGATCGCGATGAAGACATAGGCCAGCGGCGTAAGAAAATAGGCGGCGAGTTCGCGGACATAGACCGAACGCAGGGCGTTTGCGGGCTGGCGAAGCTTGTCGATCACGCCGCCCTCTCCCCCTTGGTCAGGAGGTGGAAGGCCTCCTCGAGCGAGCCGCTCGGAACCTTGGCTTTTAGCGCGTCTGGCGTTGCGTCAGCGACGATTTCGCCACGATCGATCAGGACGGCGCGCGAGCACATCGCTTCGACTTCGTCGAGCTGGTGCGTCGAGATCAGGATGGCCTTGTCCGCCGACATGCGCGCGATCAGCGCCCGCATCGAAAACTTCTGGTTGGGATCGAGACCGTCGGTGGGCTCGTCCAGGATCAGCAGTGGCGGATCGTGCACCAGGGCGCCGGCCAGGGCGACACGCCGGCGATAGCCTTTGGACAATGTCTCGATCGGCTGCGACAGAACGTTTGTCACGCCTGCATCAGACGACACGCGGTCAATGGCGATCTTCGCGGATGGACGCGTGAGGCCGTGGGTTCGCGCAAGGAAGCCCAGGAAGTCCTTGACCGACAGATCGAGATAAAGCGGAGCGCCTTCAGCAAGATAGCCCAATGACAGTTGGGCGCGGGTGCGATCGGAGAGGATCGATGCGCCGTTGGTGATGGCATCACCGGCGTCAGGCTCGAGATAGCCGGCGATCATGCGCAGCGTCGTCGATTTGCCCGCGCCGTTGGGGCCGAGGAACGCGACCGTCTCGCCTTTTGCAACACTGAAACTCACGCCCTTCACGGCGCGTCTTGATCCGAAGGATTTGACGAGAGAATCGACCTTCAGCACTTCCATCGAGGACTCGTCGGCTGAGGGGTGGGCTCGCCCTTGCTAATCCGCCCAGCGCGCCGAAGGAAGCAGAGGGGTCGTGAAAATTCGCCCAATGCGGGAGGTGATTCGCACCGCAAAATCTCGGAGACGGACTTAAGCATCACGCACGCAATCAAGACGCTCGGGCGTTGCAAATATCTGATTTTCGGGGGTTTAGGTGTCGGACGGACCGTCAGTCGCAACCCTGGGGGGCTGGGGGGCTGTTGGGTCCAAGGTCGGCGTCTTAACCATCCGCCCGACGCTGTTAACCTGCCCGTGATTGGAGGCTTTGGCTAGCCCGAAATGGGGCCGTATTGCGAAATATCGGTAATGATCGCAGCCTGACCGGGCCGGCCGTGCGGCTGGATGTCCCCAGCCCCATATCCGTGGGGCGTCGCAAGGAGCCTTCATGACGGATCAGTCCACGGCCGGAATATTCTCTCCGTCCAGTGCATCCGCCCAGCGCGTCTGGTTCAACCGGCGCGAACTTGAACTGATCCTGCGCGTTTATGGCCGGCTCGTCGCCGAAGGAGAATGCCGCGACTACGCCATCGGCGCGTTTGGCGACCACGCGGTATTCTGCATGCACAAGCGAGCTTCGGAGGAGCCCAGCTGGACTGTCGAAAAGCGCCCGGACCTCGCCCGCAGGCAAGGCGCCTACTGCATCACCAACGCGACCGGACAGATCCTGAAACGCGGCCATGAGCTCGAACAAGTGCTGCGTGTGTTCGACAAGAAGCGTTTCGAGGTCGTCGAATAACCCACAGCAAGCTCACAAGGCGCATCCACAGCTGTTAGCGAAACGAAAAACCCCGGCCGTTCGGCCGGGGTTTTCCAGTCTTGGCCCTGAACTCGCAACCTACCGGCGCGAACCCAGGATCATGAGAACGATGCGGAACATGTTCACGAACGAGATGAAGAAGTTCAGCGCGCCGTAGTTCGTCAGCACGGCTTTCGAGCGAACATCGCCGCCCCATTCGTAATACGCGTGCTTCAGCTGCTGGGTGTTGGTGGCGACTAGCACGGCCGACAGAACGAAGACGGCGCCCATGATGATCCATTCAACCATCGAAGACGGCGGCAGGATCAGGTTGAGCACCGACAGGGCCACAACGCCCCAGAGGGCCATCACGGCAAAAGAGCCGATCCCGCTGAGGTCGCGCTTGGTCGTGTAGCCATACAGCGACAGGGCGCCGAAGGACGACGCGGTAATCAGGAAGGCCTTGGCGATCGTCAGGTAGCTGAGCGACAGGCCGATGCCGCCGCGGCTGGTCGACGTAATGCTGTCGTTCGCCATCAGGACATAGACGCCCATGCTGAGACCGATCATCGTGACGATCGACCAGTAGAGGATGCCGGTCGCCAGCGGCGAAGGGTTACGCATCAAGAAGCTGGAGCCGAGCAGCAGCACCACCGGCCCCCACATGATGACGTAAAGCAGCGGCGTGCCGAAGATCAGCTGAGTCAGCGGCTCGTACGTGCCCGCGGCGAAAGCCAGTCCGGCCGCGAGACCGATGCCGAGCATCAGCTTGTTATAGACACCCAGCATGAAGCCGCGCAGGCCGGCGTCCACCGACATGTCGGCGACGCCTGTGCGCGCCTGGGCATATTGGAAGTCAGCCATAGTTCGTTTCTAACCTCTCGAATGGCCGCGTTTGGCGACGCGGTCCCTGCCTGAAATAATGGTCATTCGGGCTGCGAAATGCAAGCAAAACCGGCCTTTACAAAGCGTTGATGAGGCTTGCGTGAACGGCAGGAAACCACTGCTAAACCTTGATTCCAATTGCACTCGCGACGTTAGCGCAAACGTATCGGCAATTACGCGTCATGCTGTCGTTTCCGCAGGCGCGATCCTCGGTTAATCGAGGCGTCATGACCCTCCGCCTTTTCGCCGCAATTCCCGTCCCGGAGGAAACCGCCGATCGACTGGCCTCGCTCGAAGTTGACGTGCCCGGCGCGTCGTGGCGCTTGCCTGAGCAGTATCACCTGACGCTGCGGTTCTTCGGCGAGATCGACGAAGCCCTGGCGCGTGACCTCGACCATGAGCTGGGGGAAATCGTCGAGGCGCCGTTCGAGATCCGGCTAAAAGGCGCCGGAAGCTTTGGCGGGCGCGAACCCTCGGCCCTATGGGCGGGCGTGCCCGATTGCCCCGCGCTCGCGCGCCTGGCCGGCAATTGCGAGAAGGCGGCGCGGCGGGCGGGGCTGCCGCCGGAATCCCGGAAATTCCTGCCGCATGTCACCCTCGCCTACTGCCATGGCGCGACGGACCATGACGTCGCCGACTTTCTACAGTTCGCAGGTGGCTTCGAGACCGAGCCGTTCTGGGTTGATCATTTCGCGATGTATTCCTCGCGGGCGACGCGCGCCGGCAGCCGCTATGTTGACGAGGCAATCTATCCGCTGATCGGAAAGACCCAGAGCTGATCAGCCGCCCGTCAGCTTCTGGATGACACCCATCACGCCTTCGAACTTGAGGCCGGCGTCGGTAACCGCCAGCACGAAGCACGGTCCGTCATCGTCCGCCTTGGGTTGGTGGCGCACGGCGGGATCGGCCAGCGTGACATCGCCGGGACCATAGCTGCCGCGACCGTCAGAATATCCGCCGACGAGGCAGAGCGTGAGTTCTTGGCCTTTGTGTGTGTGCCATGGAATCGCGACGCCCGGATCGATACGGATAATCTCGGCCCGAGCATCACCGCCAACATCGAGTTTCAGCTTGCGCACGCCGCCCATGCTGGTCGTCCAGCCCGCACGGTTTTCGGCGGCGGAGATCGCATCGGCGAGCGCAGCCGGCAGACGGATCAATTCAGAGTATTCCGGCGCACGTTTTTCGGGCCCGCCCTTTTCGATGAGGACCATGACGCGGTCGAACGCGTCGGCCGACATCTCGACCGGCGTTTCCAGCTCCAGCATGCCGCCGGCAACCGTGCAGCCTTCCGCGAGCGAAAGACCCTTCATTTCCATCAGGCTATCGATGAACAGGGCGAGCGCGGGCTCTGCACGGCCCGACGCCAAAGCGGCGCGGGACGCGTCGTCGATCTGACCCTGCGTTACCTTCATCATCTAAATGCACCGCGGGCATACACATTGCCCGCCCTCTTCCTCATACGCAGTAAATCGCCAACAGGATCACTCATCGCCGAGCCTCGCTTTCATTTTTGCGAACGCCAGGCGGATGCGTGATTTGACCGTCCCCAGGGGGACTTCGAGCTTTTCAGCGATCTCACGGTGAGAGAGGCCCTCATAGAAGGCTAAACGCAGCAGGTGCAATTGTTCTTCGGGCAAATCTTTCATTGCCTCGCGAACACGGACCTCTGTCTCTTTTGCCTCAATGTGCGCATCCGGCGCCTCGACGCCAGAAGGCAGAATCATTTCCTCATCCGGATCAAGGTCAGGCCGTTTGGTGCGGCGGAAGACATCGATGCGGCGATTGCGCGCAATCCTGAAAATCCAGGTCGAGACAGACGCCTGGTGTCGGTCAAACAGGTTGGCCTTGCGCCACACCGTGACCATCACATCCTGTGCGATTTCCTCGGCGTGCGCATTATCGGCGCCGAGCCGCATCAGGTAGGATTTCACCCGCGGCGCATAATAGGAAAAGAGCTCGGCATAGGCCGTACGGTCGAGTTTGTGCGCGACGGCGACCAGAAGATCGGCAAAGCGCTCGCGATCAGCTTCCGGCAGCAATTCGCCGGCGGGCCGAGCCTCTCCCGTTCCCTTGGGTCCCATCCCGTCAGATCGCATCAACCCGCCCGCTCCTCAGGGCGCTTCCCCCGGACATTGCAGGGGTTCTACGCCCTGAACCTCTGCGGCGTGAAGCCTCAGGTTTTTTCCTCGCCAATGCCGAAGGCGGCGCCATCGCCTTCTTCATCGACAATGACCACGAGTGGATTGTGGGGATCAGGCGTTTCTGCGCCCTGCTGGTCGGGCCCGGTGAAAAGATCGAGCTGGTTGGGATCGGCGGCCCGCTTGCGCTTTTTCGTCCTGGCGCCGGGCTTCTGGAAATAAAGGTCGTCGGTGTGGTCCTCACCGGGAGCGACCGGCGCTACGGCATCAGGCTGCGCCTTGGTTTTTTTCACCCGTGTTTTGACCCCGGCCGTAGGTTTCCAGAAGGTGACGGCAATCACCGGACGGCCCTTAGCGTCTTCGTAGAGCTGGACGAACCCCCGCGCGATACCGGCCTCAGCCTTGCCTTGCACATCCTCGCGCTCGGCGGCTTGCGGCCGCAGCCATTCGGAAACCAGGGTCACAGGTCCGCCGGCCAACTCGCGCGCTTCCGCAACGGTGCGAGCACCGCCTTCGGTGTCGAGCGCCGCGCGAGCCGTGGAGGCAATAGGGAATTGGAGCGGCATGATCTAGGTAAAACTCAGGACATCCGGGCTTGGTCAGTCGATTTTCGGCTCAACGGCGGCCGATTGATCGGCGACCTCACCCGCCCGCATCAATCGTGCCGCGGCCAGCCGGGCGAAGGACAGTGTCACGGCCTTGCGGCGGGCGGCGTTAAGCAAGGCCGGCTCGCATTCGCGCAGAACGGCGCCGCCGAAGCCATCGCAGACCATGAGGCCGGCGTGTTCGGGTATCCGCTCCTTGGGAAAATCGCAGTCGACGGCAAAGTAGAAGCGGTCGCAGTAGGGTGCGTATTCCGGCCATTTCTCGTCGGTCGCAAAATCCTGAAGGCAGGACTTCACCTCGACAATCACGATCTCGCCCTTGGGCCCCACCGCCATCACATCGGTGCGGCGACCGTTGGCGAGTGTTACTTCGGTGAGCGACGCCAAGCCCAACTCCGTGAGCATGACCTTCACCCCGCGCACGATTTCAGCGGCGCGTCCGCCATCCCTTTGCTTGGGCGGGACGGGATCGCCAAAGGCTTGCGATACGGGCGAGACGTTAAGCATCCAGCGGACAAGAGTTCCTGTTAGGTTCTCTTTATCGCGCGCAGGGCGCCAAAGGGCAACCGATGAGTCGCCCGGAACTGCGTCGGGCGGCAAGCGCTAGGTGGTGAAGGCCTTCTTGAACATGCCGTCAGGCAGGCTCGGGCCGCGCTTCGGGTGGATGAGGAAATAGTCCTTCCAGCGGCGCTTGGGATCGATCTGGGTCGATTCGAACATGTGGGAATTGTCGTCGTTGAGCTGCCACATCCGATAACCGAGGCTAAGGAAAAAATCGCGCACCGCTTCGCCCGAAGAACCGAAGTTCCGCTGCAGCGAGAACGGGTGGATCTCGATGAGAAGGCTGGGCAGGTCACGCGCGATGGTCTTCTTGCCGCCCTCAATGAAGCGGATCTCCGCGCCTTCGACGTCGCAACGAATGAAATCGACCCGCGGCAGTTTTTCCCGCTCCATGATGCTGTCGAGCGAGGTGACAGCGGTGGGCTGGTCCACGAACTCGGTCTTGTTGCCGGTCGCCAGCTTCTCGTCGGACGCCGTGCCGCCCCTGTCGGTGACGACGCCGTAGGCCCGGCCAAGGTGGCCTGACATTTTCTTGGGCACCGACAGGATCATCGAACCGTCCGCCGAACCAATAGCGGCGTTGTGCGGCGTCACGTTCTTGAGGCCGTGCCAGCGGATCAGCCGGCTCATGATCGCATACGAATAGTTGGAGGGCTCGTAGACGTGGACTTTGCCTTCCGGCCCGATCTGCTTGGACAGCAGATAGGAATGCCGGCCGTCCGAACCGCCGAAGTGCAGGCAGATGTCGCCCGGCTTCACCACTTCCTTCATGTAGGGGGCTTCCGGCTCCCATTTCCGATCCTGCACGTTGCGCTGATAGATGCGCATCGAGGTGGCGAGGTTGCGCAGGCCTTCGAAGGACATGGACAAGGGCGAGCTCCAGGCGATCGGCTGGGAGTAAAACTGGCCGGTAGAAAGCGCGTTGTAGGCGAAAAGTGAAGCCCCGAGCCTGTAATCCTTTGCATCAGCGCGGTTCCGCCGCAGCCCTTCCCGGATTAAGAGGCTGCCATGTCCAGCCCAGACGCACCCTCGAAAATCTGGGGAACACCCCCTTCCCTCGACGACATCGCCGAAATGGCTAGCCGGGCGCTTGAAACCCTGGATGAGCCCTTCCGCAGCCAGGCCCGCGCCGTGCCTATCAAGGTGGAGGACTTTGCGGATGATGAGACGCTCAAGAGCCTGGGGATCGACAATCCATATGAGTTGACCGGGCTCTACTCGGGCGTCGCCCTGACGCTTGAGACGCCTTCAGCCCCCTCGCACCTGCCGCCAATGGTTTGGCTTTTCCGCCTGCCGATTCTCGACGAGTGGGCCGCGACCGGCGACATCACCCTGGAGGAACTCGTCGCGCATGTCGCGATCCACGAACTCGGCCATCATTTCGGATGGTCGGATGAGGACATGGATGCGGTGCTGGAAGACTAGAGTTTGACGTCGCGCAGAAGGTTGGTCACCCATTCGTCGACCACTTGCGTGGCCGGCCCGTAGCGGCCCTCGCCAAAGTCGCGGTGATTGAGCGACGGCTCTAGATTCAGTTCAACGGTATGCGCCCCGGCGCGGCGCGCCTCATGCACGAAGCCGGCGGCAGGATAGACTTCGCCGGACGTGCCGATCGAAACGAACAGGTCGCACGAGGAAAGACGTCCGTAGATATCGTCCATGCCGTAGGGCATTTCCCCGAACCAGACCACGTCCGGCCTCAAGCGGCCCACGCGTCCGCAGGTCCAGCACTCCGTGTCGGTGAAAAGGTCCTCGTCCCAGACGCCCTTGGCGCCGCACGAGGCGCACATCACGCGCGACAGCTCGCCGTGCATGTGAAGGAGCGAACTCGAGCCGGCCTTCTCGTGCAGGTTGTCGACATTCTGCGTCACCAGCATCAGATCGCCGCCGGCGGACCTCACCGATTGCTCGAGCCTGGCAAGTGCGAAGTGCGCAATGTTGGGTCGCGCATCGCGAAGGGCGCGCCGCCGGGCGTTGTAGAAATCGTGCACAAGCCGCGGATTGCGCGCGAAACCTTCCGGCGTCGCAACATCATCGAGGCTATGACGAGTCCAAATGCCGTCCCGGTCGCGGAACGTGCCCATGCCGCTTTCGGCCGACACCCCCGCGCCGGTCAGGACCACGATACGCTTGAAAGTCATCCCGCGCTCCAGCCGGAACCGGAATAACCAGCCTCGCGGCGAACCGCAATGTCGCGAATCTGACGGGGACGTAAGGGCAGCCTAGTCCGAGATCTGGCTATAACCGTGGTCGGCAAACAGGGACCGGTTGGTCTGGCTAAGCATCGCGGCGCACCCTGCAAACGCCAGGGCCACCAGACCCAGGATCATTATTCGAGACAAGAACTTGCTGTTTGCGCCGCCCATGGTGATGGCCGTCCTGCATCCTGCATGCCGAGGTGATTGTGCTCCCGTCCCGACAGTCCCTTGATGAACGCCAGAAGAGCGCACCGGGTTGCGCTGGAGTTCGGCGATCAGGGGGCTCTTTGTGGGACAATTGGGGCGGGCGGCCTTATTTGGCGCAGCTGCGCGAGAAACCCGAGACTTTCCAGGCGGGCTGTTACAGCTTTCATATCAGTTCAAAGCATTCGCCAGCGCCTGTCGGCATGGTAAACAGCCCCCAGACAAGGTGGATAGGCGTGGGAGTTGGGTGATGGCGGCGAATCGTTTCGCGAAGTGGCTTGTCGTCGGCGCGGCTTTGACGGCGATCACGGCCTGCGATCAGGTTCAGGACCGGCTCAACAAGTTCGGCAAGCTGACCGATCAGGTGATCAAGCAGGTCAGCGGCCAGGATACGGATGACCAGCCCGTGTCTCCGGTTGACGCGTTAAAAGCGGCGCCGGTCGAAGCGCGAGCCCTGTTCGGCAAGGTTCAGGCTTATGTCGAGCCGCCGCCGATGACGCTGCAGGACATGCTCTCGACGCAAAGCTTCTATGCGGTTGGTTCGATCATCGCCGAGCCCAAGGAACAGGTTGTCGAGCCTGTGGTCGATCCGGAGAGCTTCGACCTTGCCGCAGCCGATCCCTCCAAACCTGCGACCGCGGACGCCGCTAGCAGCGGCGCGCTCAACAGCGCGGAAGTACCGGCGCCAAAATCGGCGGAACTTCCCGCTGGGGCGCCAGCCCCCGCGCCGCCTCCCCCGGCCGCAGAAGCTCCGCCGGCCGCTGCAGACTCGGCGGCCAAACCCGCGATCCGGCCCAACCTTCGTTCGTTGTCGGTGGCCAAACCCCTGAGCCCGGTCGAACTGCGCCAGCGTGCGCAGGTGGCGGCGCCCAAAGCCCTGCAACAGGCCGTGCGCGATTCTGGCGTGCAGGTGGACAAGGACGCACTGAGGGCAGCTCGCCTCTCGGCCGAGCAGGGCCTCAAGGCGACCAGCAAGAATGCGCAACAGCTAGGCGACGAGCTCGCCCTCAAGACTCAGGGGCCGGGACCGCTTGCGGCGAAGAGCGGCGGTGGGCCAGCGCCCGCCGCTCCAGCGCCCGGCGCAGCGGCGCCAGGGTCTGGTCAGCGCGCGCTTGTGGCTGACCGCCAGCTGATTCCCAAGGCGCTGGCAATCCGCACCCGGCTCACTGTCGACACGGCCGTCC